>CAYRZI010000067.1:0-15369 GCA_964428605.1 uncultured Woeseiaceae bacterium | reverse complement strand
AGTGGTTCCCGGCCAGTGAGCGCTCCACCGCGGTGGGCATCTTCATGCTGGGGGCGGGCGCCGGCTCCATCATCACGCCGCCGCTGGCGGCCGGCCTGATCGAGAACCTCGGCTGGGAATGGGCCTTCCTCGTGCCCGGCGGCATCGGCCTCGTCTGGGCCTGGTTCTGGCACCGCTGGTACCGGCTGCCGGAGGAGCATCCCCGCATCGACACGGCCGAGCGCAACCTCATCCTGGCCGGCCGGGCGCCCCAGCAGGCGGCCGAGGGGTGGGCCGAACTCCTGCGCTACAGGGAGTTCTGGGGGCTGATGATCTCCCGCTTCGTGAGCGACGGGCCGTTCTACTTCTTCGTCTTCTGGCTGCCGCTGTACCTGGCGGACGAGCGGGGCTTCAACCTGCGCGAGATCGGCCTGTTCGCGTGGATACCCTTCGTGGCGGCGGATGTGGGCGCCTGGTTCGGCGGCTGGCTGTCCAGCCGGATCATCAAGGGCGGCCGCAGCATCGATTTCTCCCGCAAGTTCGTCATCTGGCTGGGGGCGCTGCTGATGCTCGGCGCCATGCCGGCGGCCACGGCCGGCTCGCCCTATGTGGCCATCGCGCTCATCTCCCTGGGCATGTTCTCCATCCAGGTGAAGAGCTCGGTCTTCTTCACCCTGCCCTCGGACCTTTTCTCCGCGGGGCGCGTGGCCTCGGTGTGGGGCGCCTACGGGGCCATCGGCAGCCTCGGGGCGGCGCTGTTCGCGCCGCTCGCCGGCTGGCTGATCGAGCACTATTCCTACCGCCCGCTGTTCGTGGTGGTGTCGCTGCTGCCGATCCTCTCGGCCGTGCTGCTGATGCTGTTCGTGCCGCGGATCCGGCAGCTTTCCGCCGCCTGAGCCGACCTCAGGCCGGTGCCTTGTCCGGCTCGCCCTCCCCGCCTTTCTCGTCGGTGTGTACGGCCTCGGTGAGCGCCGCGATCCGGCGCTCCAAGGCTTCGAGTTCCCGCTGCAGAGCCGGCTTCTCGTCTTCCGCGGCCTCCTTGATGGCGGCCTCCAGCGCCGTCCTGGCCGCCTGCTTCTCTTCGAGCTCCAGCCGCAGTGATTCCCGCTCGCCCGCTTCCTCCGCCTTGTCGAATATGCGGTCCTCGGGCTTCTCGGCTGCCGGCGCCTCAGCGCGCGATGTCGCCCCGGTCTCCGGCGGCAGGATGCTGACGCCCTCGCCGATGCGGCGCTGATTCATGAACGTGGGGGAGACGATCTCGACGCCGGCCTCGTGCAGCGTGTCCATGATCGCCCGGCGCAGGTTGGAGCGTGCCGTCAGCAGGTGCCGGACCTTCGCCAGGAAGCCCGAGACCCGATAGGTGACGGAGAAGTCGCCGAGTTCGCGGACGTGGACGAAGGGCTCCTCGAGCCCGGATTGCGCCGCGGCTTCCTTCAGCAGCGTCTCGATGCGGCCGTGGGCAACGTCGTAGCCGAGGGACAGCGACGTCGAGATCATCGTGCCCGAGTAGTGCACCACCGTGACCGGATTCGTCACCAGATAGAGGTTCGGGAGGGTGGTGAGGTCGCGGTCCTCGGTCTGGATCTCGGTGTGGAACAGCCCGCGCTCGGTCACCCGGCCGAACTCCTCGCCCACGCTCACGAAGTCGCCGGGGCGGAAGCTCTTCACCATGCGCAGCATGAGCCCGGCCATGGCGTTGGCGACGAAGGTGGTGGAGGACAGCGCGATCACGCCGGTGAGTACGATGCCGACCAGAGTCAGCACCTGGCCCCGGGTGCTGTCCAACATGGGCAGCAGCAGCACGATCAGCAGCAGTCCCGCCACGGTGAGCGCCAGCATGGCGAGCTGCCGCGGCAGCCGGGCCTCGGTGCCCAGCGGCTTGCGGGACAGCAGCAGCCACTGGCCCAGCGCGAGCACCACCGCCACGACGGCGGCGGCCGCGAGGGCCGGCACGTAGTCGCCGAGAGCCGCGAGCAGCTCGTTCACGCCGGCCGGGCTCGCCTGGCGTCCGCCCACGTCCGGATCGCGCCGGAGCTGCCGGCCGCTGCCGTGGCGGTCACCGCGTCAGATGCCGAGTTTCGCCAGCGTATCGGCGATCTCCCGCAGCACCCGGTAGGTGCGGGGGTGCTCGGCCTGGAAGTTGGTGGCCGTCTCGCGTACCTGGTTGCTGAGCGCGTCGCCGGTATCCGTGTCGCCGCCGCCCCGCACCGCGGCTTCCCCGCCCTGGTCGAGCAGCCGGTGGATGTCCTCGTCCACCTGGCCGAGCAGCCGGCGCATGTCCTCGTCCAGCTCGGCGGAGCCCTCCAGCTCCCGGTGCAGGGTGCGAAGCTGCTCTTTGAGATTGTCCTTCTCGGTCACTGGTCTACCCGTGTGTGTGCGTCTGCCGCCGATTATGCCACGGCGCCGGTGGCTGCCACGGGGCGTCTGTCACCCCAGCACCCGCGGCGTGACCTGGGGCATGATCAGGTTCAGCACGACGTGGGCGATGACACAGGCCTCGAAGCCGGCACGGCGGAACAACCAGCCGAGGAGAAGCCCTGCCGGGAAGATCTGCGCGAGTTTCACCCACTCGGGATCCATTCGGCCCAGGTGCCCCAGCGACCAGAGCGCGGAGGCCAGCACGATGGCGGCCCAGTAGCCGCTCACACCACGGCCGAGACGGGCGGCCAGCCAGTTCTGGATGCCGAGGCGGAAGGTCAGCTCCTCGCCCAGGGCGGTGACCAGCACGCCGGTCAGGAAGCCTGCGAGGGCCGTCCCGCCGGGCATGCGCCAGGGCAGCACCGGTCCGCCGTGGGCCGGCCCGGGTTCGGCAAGGAGGAAGAGCGCCGCGCTCCAGGCCGCCAGCACGAGTCCGCAGGCGACGCCTGCGCCCGCGGCGGCAAGCGCCCGCCGGCCGCCTGCGTGGCCGCGCGGGCGCAGCAGCGGCAGTGGCCGCAGCCCGAGCCGTTCGGCGGCCTCGAGTCCCACCACCGTTTCCGTGACCACGCGGATCGCGAGCACGGCGATGGCGGCTGCGTAGAACCATGGCGGCACACCCTGATCGCCCCCGCCGAGATACACGGCGAGGTCCGCGGCCACCATCAGGGCCGCGGCGGCGAGACCGTAACGCAGCCAGGGCGGGGTGAAGAGGCGGCGGCTGACCGCCTCCGCGAACATCGCGACGAGGGCCGCGATCAGCAGGAGGTTGGCCGAGAGGGCCAGTACATCCATGTGCCGGCTGCTCCCGCGCCCGGATCAGTAGTGGGGCGGCGGCTCGTCTCCCCGGGACTCGTCCAGGGGGCCGGACTCCAGTTCGCCGATACGTTCGAGCGCCAGCGCGAGCCGGGACTCCAGGCTCTCGATCATGCGCAACTGGGTCGCGACTTCGCCGCTCAGGGTCTCGTTGGCGTCCTCGAGGTAGGCAAGCTTCGTCTCGATGTTCTCGATCCGGTCTTCGGCCATCAGTGGACGTGGCCGTGTTCGACCTCTTCCTCGGTGGCCTCGCGCACTTCCTGGATCTTCACCTCGAAGTGCAGCACCTGGCCGGCCAGCGGATGGTTGGCGTCGATGTCCACGCCGTCGTCGTGAACCTCACGGACGGTGATGATCTGGGTCTGGCCGTTCGGTCCCTCCGCCTGGAACTGCATGCCCGGCTTCACTTCCTCGACGCCCTGGAAGGCGCTCAGCGGCGCCTTCTGGATCAGGTCCGGATTGACCGGGCCGTAGGCTTCTTCCGGCTGCACCGTGACCTGCACCTCGTCGCCTTCCGCCTTGCCGGTCAGCGCCTTCTCCAGGCCGGGGATGATGTTCTGCGCTCCGTGCAGGTACTTCAGCGGCTCGCGGCCGGTGGAGCTGTCGAGCTCGTTCTGCTCCTCGTCGGTGAGGGTGTAGTCGATGGCGACGACGCAGTTGTCAGCAATCTTCACAGGGTTCTCCAAGCTGCTCATCAGCGGGGCAGCCGCAGCCACACCGCTTCGTGGGTGTCGCGCCCGCGGTGCCGGCCTGGCGCCGGCCCCCGAGCCACTGGCGACAGGGTAACGTTTTCGGCGCCGTTATGCAGGCGAGGGAGCCTCAGGCCAGGGCCCGCCAGAGCAGATCGAGGCACAGGATCGTGCCGAAGACATAGGTCCCCAGCGCGCCGAGGAAGCGCAGCGGATGAGGATGGCGCAGGGACGGCGCGAGCAGCATGCCGGCCACGATCATGTAGCGGCTCGCGGTGGCGCCGAGCATGATCCACTGCAGCCAGACCGCGCTGGTGGCCGTGCCCGACACCCAGATCAGCAGCGCGAGCATGGGCGCATACTCGATGGTGTTGCCGTGGGCACGCACCAGCTTGTGCAGGATGTCGGCAGGGTCGTCCGGATAGCCCACCCCGGTCTTCGCGCGCTGGCGCGCGAGCGACACCGAGAGGCCGAGCAGGAAGACCAGCAGCCCCAGCAGCGCGATGCAGATCGCCATGACGGTCATGGTTGCGCTCTGCGATCCGGTCAGTCGGCGTAGGAGTACGGGCCGCCCCGCTCCAGCGCTCGGCGGTAGGCCGGCCGTGCATGCACCCGCTCGACGAAGGCGCGGATGCGGGGGTAGTCATCGATCCCGCCGCGGGCTGCCGCTGCCTCCAGCGGGAAGCTCATCTGCACGTCGGCGCCGCTCAGCTCCTCGCCGGCGAACCAGGTGCTGCGGCCGAGTTCGTCCTCGATGAACGCGAGGTTCTGCCCGAGCCGCGGCTCGATGAACGACTTGCGCACGCCCGCCCCGATCAGCCCGCCGACCGGGCGCAGCAGCAGGGGCATGGGCGGCTGGGACAGGCGCTCGAACACGAGCCCCATGACGAACAAGGGCATCAGCGTGCCCTCGGCGTAATGCAGCCAGTAGGTATAGCGCAGGCGCTCCTCCGAACCGGCGGGCGGGGCGAACCGGGCGTCGCCGTGGCGCTCGACGAGGTATTCGATGATGGCGCCGGACTCGGCCACCACCCGGCCGTCGTCCTCGATCACCGGCGACTTGCCCAGCGGATGGACCTGCTTCAGTGACTCGGGGCCGAGCATGGTCTCGGCATCGCGCTCGTAGCGACGGATCTCGTAGTCGAGGCCGAGCTCCTCCAGCAGCCACAGCACGCGCTGGGAGCGCGAATCTTCCAGGTGATGGACGGTGATCATGGCCTCTCCTCTCTGCGGCACCCTGGCGACGGCGCGCCGGCCCTGCGGTGCGCCGGCGCTCAGGGTACCGCAACGGGGGCCGTCAGTGCGCTCTCACCCGCTGGCGGAATTCCCGGGTGGTGTTGACGTGGGGGAAGGGGATGTCCGGCACGGCGACGCCCAGTGCCGCGCACAGGGGTTCCCAGCCGGCGCCGGTGGGCCAGTCGATCAGCCGATCCGGCGGCACTGCGGCACGCACCGCGGCATTGTGCCGCTCGTAGGCCTCCAGACAGGCGTTGTCGTCCTCCAGCAGGTCGGTGAACCGCTCGCGCATGATCGCATGGATCATGTCGCCCCAGGGCGTGTCCTCGTCGTCCTCCATCGCCTGGAATATCGTCGCCCGGGCGCTCAGCAGCCAGTCCTCGGCGCGGCGATGGGACAGCAGCACGAAGGCGTCCGGGAACGCCTCGACGAGTTCCGGCCAGAACGCGGCCGCCGGCCAGTCCTCCGTGCTCGTGTAGGCGCCGAGAAGGCGCCGCCAGTCTGGCAGGCGGCCTTCGGCGGCCGCCTTCCACACCGTCTCGTGCTCCCGGTGCACCAGGACCTCGTCCATGTCGTAGCAGCGCCCGCCGAGCAGATACTCGAGCGCCTGCTTCAGCGAGTGTGTCCCCGTCCGTCCTACTCCCGCGCCGATCACGCGGATACCCGTTGCCGACTCGTTCACCCATCCCTCCTTCGGAGCCCGTCACGCGGCGGCAAGGCGGCCCGCGTGCCGGCGCTCTGCGGTGGTTGCCTGATGAAGATCAGTTTCGCTCGCCGGTCCGCGCGTGTAACTATGGGTTTTACGCAGTCGCCGCCGATAGCGAGAGGACCCGTTCGCAATGGCCGCCAGCCTCGCCGCAGACGCCGTGCTGCTGCTGCACGGCGTGTTCATCCTGTTCGTGGTGGCGGGCGGGCTGCTCGCGCTGCGCTGGCCGCTGGCGGCCGCCGTCCATCTGCCCTGCGCCGCCTGGGGCGCGTACATCGAGTTCAGCGGCGGTATCTGTCCCCTGACCCCGCTGGAACAGCGCCTGCGCATGCTCGCCGGCGAGGCGGGTTACAGCGGCGGTTTCATCGAGCACTACCTGCTGCCGCTGATCTATCCGGCCGGCCTCACGCCGACCGTACAGGTGGTGCTGGGCAGCGGCGTGATCGTCGTCAACCTGATCGTCTACGGTCTGGTGCTGCGGCGCCGCCGGTCCGGCGCCCGCCGCTAGAAGCTGCGCTTGCCCTCGACGCTGATCTGCACCGAGTCCAGCGAATCGTCGCCGTCGAGCGGGAAGGCGACGTCGATATGGATCACCTTCTCGGTGCCGCCCCGGGTGGGCGCGAGGCGCAGGCCGAAGCCGACATCCTTCAGCAGGCCGAGGCTGGGGCCGCCCACCGGGTTGTCGCCCCAGGTTCGGCCGAGGTCGCCGAAGACGGCGCCGCCCACGCGGAAGAGCCGCCACGGGTACCAGTCGGTGAAGTAGCGCTGCTCGATGGTGAACACGGCGCTGGCCTCGCCGGTCTGGTAACGGATCGGGTAGCCCCTGAGGCCGCTGTCGCCGCCCAGCTGCAGCGGGTTGTCCAGGTCCAGGTTCTCGCTCACCGCACCGTGCAGGGTCATGAAGAACAGCCGCTTCTCGGATTGCTTGTGGTAATAGCGGATCGAGCCCCTCACCAGTCCGTTCTGGATGTCGCCCGACTCCAGGCGCGTCGATGCCCTGGCCTCCAGCAGCAGCATGCGGTCGGCGGGCGTGCCGTAGCCGCGGCTGGCCGCCGCCGACAGCACCCAGGCGTCACGGTCGGAGCCCAGGCTCTCGCCGGCCCAGCCGATGCTCGCCGACAGGCGGGTGCCCAGGAAAAAGTCCTCCGTGCGGCCGATCTGGTCGTGGTTCATCGTCTCGGTGTAGCGGTCCTCGATCAGCTCGAGACTGAGGTAGGGATAGACCAGCTTGCGGTCCTCGGGCACGGGGCCGGCGCGGATGGGGTCGTCGGGAGGGCCGAATACGTTGTCGTGGTAGACCACCCCGGTGCGCCAGCGGCGGGTCCAGCCGCCCTGCAGCCCCGCTGACCAGCCGTACCAGAGCTGCAGCAGCTCCTCGTCGTGGCGGTAGTCCACCACCTCGTCGCCCAGTTCGTACAGTGAATCCACCCGGTCGTCGGCGAAGGCGGTGACGCCGCCGGCCCAGCGGGTGTCCAGGGCGTAGAAGGGCCGCCACACGCTCACCGCCTTCGACGTCCCGTCGGTGTTGTCCGAGAAGTTGAGATCCACCGAGACCCAGTGCGTGCCGAGCTGGCGGTCGGAGTAGGTGATGCGGCGCGAGTCCCGGTCCACGTCGTTCTCGAACTCCAGGCTCACCGTGGCGCCGGTGCCGAGGAAGTTCTGGTCCTCCACGCCTACCAGCGTACGGTTCTCGCCGCCGGAGCGGGACAGCGACAGGGCGGGCTCCAGCGTCCACAGGTCGCGGGTGCGCACCAGCACGTCCACCTCGCCGTCCTCGTAGGCCACCGGCACCACCAGCGCGTCGAACAGGAAGCCGTTGCCGCGCAGGATGCGCTCGGATTCGGCGAGCAGGCGCGGGTCGTACGGGTCGCCGCTCGCGAACAGCAGCTGGCTGGTGATGACCGAGGGCCGGGTCAGGGGGTGCAGGCGGTTCGCCAGCCGGAAGAAGGCGTTGTCCTCTTCCGGCCGGCTGGTGTCGAAGATCTGCTGCCGGTCGAGGCGGATCTCTCCGATCACCGCCCCCATCGCCACCAGTTCGTCGTCGTCGGGCAGGCGCTCGGGCCGTTCGTATTGGAAGGCGGGCTCGGGCTCGCCGGCCTCGATGTCGTCTGCCGAGCCGGGCGCCGCCGCCAGCAGCGCGAGTAGCGCGATGACGGCCGGCAACCGCATGCTCAGCGGTTGCGCCCGTAGTTCTCGTGGCTCGAGACCCATTCGTCGGCCACGATGGCACCGCCCAGCGAGAGCTCGCCGCAGAGCACCGTCGCCGCGACGATCTCCGCCAGCTTCAGCACCTTGCCCTTGCCGTAGCATCCGAGCACCTCCAGACACTCCCGCTGGGTTGGCAGCCCCGTGCCGCCGCCGTGGGTGGCGACGATCAGGGACGGCAGCGTGATGGAGAAATAGTAATCCCCTTCCGGCGTCAGTTCCGCGTGGATGATGCCGGCGCTGGATTCCGCGACGTTGGCCACGTCCTGGCCGGTGGCGATGAACATGGCGGTGATCGCGTTGGCCGAATGGGCGCCGTTGTTGTTGGCCCCGGACAGCATGGCACCCAGGTTCGCCACCTGCCGGCCGCGCAGCACCAGGCTCGCCGGTGCGTGGGTGACCGAGGTCAGGATCTCCCCGGGGATGATGGCCTCGGCGGTGACCCGCTTGCCGCGGGTGTGCAGCACGTTGACCTGGGAGCTCTTCTTGTCGGTGGCGAAGTTCGACTCCAGGTAGTAGTGGTCTATGCCCGGGTAGTTGGCCTTGATCCAGTCGCAGGCCGTGCGGGTGGCGCGGGTCACCATGTTCTGGCCGGCCGCGTCGCCGGTGGTGTAGTCGAAGCGCAGATAGCGGAAGCGGCTGGCCGAGTACTGCTCGATGTTGCGCAGCTTCGCCACACTGCTCGTCGACTCCGCCTGTTCCCGGATGGCCTCGATGTTCTCCTCGATCCAGGTGCCGAACTCCCGTGCATCCCGCGCGTTGCGGAAGATGAACGCCGGCGCACGCTGCATGCAGTCGTCGTGCACCGTCGTGCGCACGCCGCCGGCCGCACGCAGCAGCTTCATGCCGCGGTTATAGCTCGCCACCAGCGTGCCCTCGGTGGTGGCCAGCGGGATGTAGAACTCGCCCTCGGCGTGTTCGCCGTGCACCAGCAGCGGCCCGGCCAGCCCGATGGGCACCTGGGCCACGCCGATGAAGTTCTCGATGTTGCCGGGCAGCAGCGACGGCTCGAACGAGAACTGGCCCACGTGCCTGAGCCTGACGCCGGTGTGTTCGCCGATGAAGCCCCGCCGCTTCTCGGCCATCTCGGGGGTGTAGTCGTCTTCGCGCGACCTCGGCACTGATTCGCTCATTGGGCAGCCACTCCGCTTTTCATGGACATAACATATCGGCCAGCCTGCGCGGCCGCACGCGCCCATGGTAACCGGCGCGGGCACCGCGCACAGTCGCAGTTTCCGCTATATGACGACGGGGAAGCCGCGGTCGCGCTGCCGCGGCCGTCAGCGGCGGGACCGCTCGGCGCTCTCGGCGCAGCCGATGCACAGCGCGGTCGCCGGGTCGAGTTCCAGGCGCCTCGGGTTGATGGCATCGCCGCAGCGCACGCAGCGGCCGTATTCGTCTTCGTCCAGGCGCTTCAGGGCGGCACGGATCCGCAGGATGTGCTCGCTGCGCCGTCGGCTGGTCTCCCGGGACATGGCCTGGGTCTGCAGCGCGTCCATCCGGGACAGGCGGCCGATGCGGGCCTGGTCCAGCTCCACGGTCCGGCCGGCGTCAGCGCCGGTCTCTGCGGCCGCGACGGTCTCCTCCAGCATGGCCGTGAGTTTCTTGCGGACCTGGGCGTTCTGTTGCGAAAAGGTCATAACCGTTACCGAGTCTACAGAGGCCGCGGGGGCCCGGGGCGTGAACCCGCGCACACTGGCGGCAACGCGCGGTTCGGCTGGCGGCACCCGATCGAGGTCCTCAGCGCTGCCGCGGCGGCTGCTCCCCGGCGCCGCCCAGGCGGTCCCACAGGTAGGTGTAAATAAGCGCCTGCACCCGGGCCTGCTGCACGTTGTCCGAGGCGCCCGCGTGGCCGCCGACCGTGTTCTCGTAGTACAGGACGTCGTGGCCCATTGCCTCCATGCGCGCCACCATCTTGCGTGCGTGGGCGGGGTGCACCCGATCGTCCCGCGTGGAGGTGGTGAAGAACGCCCGGGGGTAGTCGGCTTCCGGATCCAGGTTGTGATAGGGCGAGTATTCGGCGACGAACTCCCAGTCGTCGGTGTCCGGGTTACCGTACTCGCCCATCCAGGAGGCCCCCGCCAGCAGCCGGTGGTAGCGCTTCATGTCGAGCAGCGGCACCTGCACCACCACGGCCTCGAAGAGCTCCGGCCGCTGGGTGAGCATCACGCCGGTCAGCAGCCCGCCGTTGGAGCCGCCGCGGATGCCGAGATGCTGCGGGCTGGTCACGTCCCGCGCCACCAGGTCCTCCGCCACCGCGATGAAATCGTCGTACGCTCGCTGGCGGCGCTCGCGCAGCGCCGCGCGATGCCAGCGCGGGCCGTACTCGCCGCCGCCGCGGATGTTCGCCAGCGCATAGGCGCCGCCCCGGGCGAGCCAGCTCGCACCCAGGATGGCGCTGTAGGAGGGCGTCATGCTCACCTCGAAACCGCCGTAGCCGTAGAGCAGGGTCGGCGTGTCGCCGTCCGCCTCGAATCCGGCAGGGAGCACCAGGAAATAAGGCACCCGGGTGCCGTCGCGGCTGTTCGCGAAATGCTGCTCCACCCGCATGCCGTCGGTATCGAAGAAGGCCGGCAGGGCGCGCACCTCCCCCGTCCTGCCGCCGCCGTCGCGGGCCAGATACAGCGTGTCCGGCGTGAGGAAGCTCTCGTAGCGGAAGAAGAAGTCGTCCGAGGTCTCGGTGGCGCTCACCAGGGTGATGTCTCCTCCCCCGGGCGCCTCGACCGCGCGCCGGGTCCAGCCCCCGTCTTCCCGGCTGAAGCGGGTCAGCCGGTTCACCACGTCCACGAGCTCGTTGACGACCAGGTGGTTCCGGGTGCGGACCACCCCCGTGTCCGAGCCGCTGACGATGGCCGTGTTCGGGGCCGGTTCAACCAGCACCGCGAAGTCACGCTCGCCGTCCATGAAGGCCGCGAAGTCGGCGGCGAGCAGCGCGCCCTGGGGGTATTCACGTCCGGCCGGCGCCCAGGCACTCTTCAGCTCCACGATCATCTGCCCGTCCAGGATGCCGTGCAGCTCGGCGTCGTCCGGGATGCCGATCCGCGCGAGTTCGCCGTCGGCGTAGAGGTGGCGCTCGCTGGTGAAGAAGGTCTTCGCACGGGTGGCGATGTCGTAGTGTCGCTCGCCGTCGCGGATGCGCACCACGCCCGCGGCCACGTCGGTCTGCTCGCCGGCGAAGACCTCCGGCGCCTCCTCCAGGGGTTCGCCGCGGCGCCAGAGCCGCGCGGTCCGCGCGTAGCCGGAATCGGTCAGGCTGCCCGGGCCGAAATCGGTGCCGACGTAGAGCGTGTCCTCGTCCGCCCAGCTGACCCAGTGCTTGGCCTCCGGCAGGCGGAAACCGTCGTCGACGAAGCGGCCCGTGACGGTATCGAACTCGAGTACGACGGTGGCGTCGGCGCCGCCCCGGGACAGGTTGACGAGGCAGCGGCGGTGGTCGGGCGGGAGGCAGTCGGCGCCCTTCCAGACCCAGTCCTCGCCCTCTTCCGCGGCGAGCGCGTCCAGGTCCAGCAACACCTCCCAGTCGGCGTCGCCCCGGGCGTAGGCCGCGAGCGGCATGCGCCGCCACACGCCGCGGCGGTTGTCGGCGTCCTGCCAGAAGTTGTAGACGGTCTCGCCGCGCAGCGCCGGCTGCGGGATGCGTTCGTCGGAGTCCAGGATCGCGAGGCTCCGCGCCCGCAGGGGCTCGTACAGGGGGCGGGACTGCAGGTAGCCCAGGGAGACCTCGTTGCGTCCCTCCACCCACGCAAGCGCCTTCTCGCCCGCGACTTCCTCGAGCCAGAGAAAAGGGTCCTCCGGCGTTTCAGCGCTCACGCCGCCACCCGCGAGCAGCAAGGGCGTCACGAGAATTGCCGACAGCAGCACTGTCGGCCTGCCGCCGGCCCATCCCTGCATGGCATCCCACATGAATCACGATTCCTCCCGGCAAAAGCCGCGCATCCTAACATTGGTTCCCGCGGAGTACCTCGGGTCCGGCGGGGCGGCGGCTCATTGCGGGCGACGGAACACCAGGAAGTGCTGCTGGGGCAGAAATTCCGCGTTGCGGACGAACTCGAAGCCGGCCGCCTCGAGCTCGCGCCGCGCCTGCGCCTCGCTCATCTTGTGCAGCCGCTTGATCGGCACGGAGGGATCCTCGGCACGGTATTCCACCAGGACCAGCCGCCCGCCGGGTCGCAGCGCACGCCGCAGGGCGAGCGCCATCTCCCGCGGATGGGAGAATTCGTGGTAGGCGTCGACGATCAGCGCGAGATCCACGCCGGCGTCCGGCAGGTTCGGGTCGGTGACGCTGCCGCGGATGCCGCGGACGTTGCCGATGCCTTCCTCCTCTGCCCGTTCGCGGATGATGGCGAGCATCTCGGGCTGGATGTCCACGGCGAGGACTTCGCCGCGGGGGACGGACGGCGCGATGCGGAAGCTGAAGTAACCGGTGCCGGCCCCGACGTCCGCCACCACGTCGTCTTCCTCCAGCGGCAGATTGTCGACCAGCAGGTCCGTGCGCTCTTCACGCTCCCGGGACGACCGCTCCAGCCAGCCGGCACCCAGGTGGCCCATTACGTGGGAGATCTCCCTCCCCATGTAGAACTTGCCGATGCCGTCGCGGCTGGGCGTGCCGTAGCGGTAAGGGCCGTCGTCTTCGCCGGCCGCGGCCGGCGCCGCGGCGAACAGAAGCATGACCGCGGGCAGCAGTATCAGAGGACGGAGCAGGCGGACGAGTATCGATAGCGAAGGCATCAGGGTTCTCCTTGGCAGCGTCCGATCCAGTCCGGCCGCTCGAGTCGGTAGACGACCACGTCCAGGTCCTTCACCCGCGTCCGGCCCGAGGGTTGCTCGCCGAGTTTCTCGGCCACCCGGATGGAGGCACGGTTGTCGGGATGGATCAGGCTGATGACGTGGGCCTTGTCCAGGCTGGCGAAACACCAGTCGAGCGCCGCGGCCGCCGCCTCGGTGGCATAGCCCCGGCCCGCGTACTCCGGCCCGATCAGCCAGCCGATCTCGAAGCCCGGCCAGCCCTCCGGGTGGATGAAACCCACGCGGCCGAGGAAGGTGCCTTCCCTGCGGTCCTCCACGGCGAACAGGCCGTAGCCCCGCATCTGCCAGTGGCCGAGCATCATGGCGATATGCCGCCAGGTGGCCTCCCGGTCGAGCGCGCCGCCCATGTAGCGCATGTGCGTCTCGTCGGCATGCATCCGGGCAAGGTCGTCGAGGTCCCTTTCCGCGGGCAGCCTGAGGCGCAGTCGTTCGGTCTCGAGTGTCACCATGATCGCGTACCCCCCCCCGCGGCCAGCATAGGGGCAGAGTGATGCCGGCGCTAGGCGGTTCGCCACTCCTCCCGGGTGATCGCCCAGCGCTCGTGGTCCCGCCAGCGGCCCCGGATCTTGAGATAGCGCGGCGAATAGCCCTCGAGCCGGAAGCCCAGAGCACCCACCAGCCGCCGGGACGGCTCGTTGCCCGGCTGGATATTCGCCTCGAGACGGTGCATCCGATGCACGCGGAATGCCCGGGCGAGTACCTTGCGCATACCGGCGCGCATGTAGCCGTGGCCGGTCCAGGGCAGGAAGGCGTAGTAGCCGAGATAGCCGCTGCGGAAGACGCCCCAGACGATCTCGTTGACGTTGATCACGCCCGCGATGCGCCCCGCTTCGGTCATCACGAAGTAGCCCAGGTTGTTGTCCTGCTCCAGCCGGTCGAGGTAGGCGCGGTAGCCGGCGAGGGAATCCGGGGCCACCACCCACGGGCCGTGCAGGTCGCGGCTCAGCCGCACCGCCGTCAGGAACTCGCCGGCCATGCCCCGCTCCGGCCGCCGCAGGGTTACCGCCGGCTCCGCCGTGCGGTCGTGAGGAGGCGCCCCGGCAGGCTCCGGGCTACCGGGCATCCTCGATCATGCGCTGCATGGCCGCCTCGACCTCCGCGGCCACTTCCACGAGTTCCGGCCGGTCCGACATCATCCCCAGCATCTCCCTGGGGCTCAGCAGGCCGATGCGGGTGCGCCCCTCCTGCTCGTAGACGGACACCCGGCAGGGCAGCGCCATGTTCATGCTCATGTCGCTGGTGAGTACCTTCTGTGCCTGCTGCGGATTGCACACCTCCAGCACCCGGCATTCGTTCTCGATGGGTGCGCCCTTCTCCTTCAGCGTGGCTTTCAGGTCATAGATGTGCAGCACGCCGAAGCCGTGCTTCTTCACCGCTTCCTGCAGGTCTGCCGTGGCCTGCTCGACGCTCTTCGCTGATTCGGTGATCTGTTTCACGGGGTTCCTCCCTGTCTCGCCTTTCGCATGCGCTGGAGACATTGAAACATGCGCCCGCCCGCCCGGCACTACGTAGTGCTACCCAGCCCGTCGGCGGACGATGGCCGCACGCCGCCGCGGTCGCCACGGCGCTCGCCGTCCTCCCTCCCGCTGCCGTCGCCGCGGCTCTGCCACTCGTCCAGCCAGGCGACGATGCGGTCCAGGTGCACCAGGTCCTTGGCCACCCGCCAGCGCTTCATCTCGTACAGGCCGATGCCGTCCTCCGCCGCGCTCACGTAGGCCTGAACGTCGCGGAGCGCGGCGATCACGGGAATCTCCAGCGAGTCCAGGAAACGGGTCAGCTTGACGAAGCTGCGTGTGTTGCGGCGGATGCGGTTGGCGACCACCGCCACGTTGCGGCGCCGGCGGTCCACGCCCGCGCCGATCAGCAGTTCGCCGATGAACCGGGCCGTGGCGTGGATGTCGATGGCCGAGGGCATCACCGGGATGAGCAGACTGGTGGCGTCCCGGCTCAGCCCGCGCAGGGCGTCCCGGTCGAGGCCGGCCGGCGAATCGACGATCAGCGTCTCCGTCTCCGGCGGCACGCGCAGCTGCCAGCTCTGCGTCGCCGCCGGATTTCTACGGTAGGCGGCGATGCCATGCACCGGCGCCGCGTCCGCCGGCCGCTGCTCCAGCCAGCGCATGGCGGAACCCTGCGGGTCGCAGTCCATCAGTGCCGGGAGCGGTCCGCGGAGTGCGTAGTGGCTGGCGAGGTTGGTGGCGAGCGTGGTCTTGCCGCAGCCGCCTTTGGTGTTCAGGATCACGATCCTGTTCAGGCCGGGGCGCGTCGGGATGTTGAGCATGGGATGGGGGACGAGAACTCCGATAGTGATGGACCGAACGCCCGACTATAGCGGAGGCGGGTGACGGTTTTCAGTGTCGCCCGTGCCCCCGGCCGGCCCGTCACGCCTTCAGGGGCGTCATTCCGGCGCTTACAGCGCGATCCAGATGGTGCTCGCCCGTGCCACCGGTTCGCCGTCCGCGGTGTAGATGGCCGAGCCCGCGTAGTGTTTGCGCCCGTCCCGGCGGACGGGCCAGCCCG
>CAYRZI010000066.1:1759-15665 GCA_964428605.1 uncultured Woeseiaceae bacterium | reverse complement strand
GGCCGTCATGCGGGGGTATCCGTCGCCGCGACCTTTTGTCGGGAGCAAGACGGATACCCCCGCAGGGCGGCCATAAAAGAAAGGAGTCAGGAGGAATGGTCGGGCCTGAAGGCCCTCCTGCCCGGGTATCAGGTGCAGGTCTCGAAGAAGCGGCAGATCACCGGCCGGAATGAATCCATGTCCACCAGGAACGAGTCGTGGCCCTGCAGTGAGTGCAGCCGCACGAACTCGACCTGCCGGCCCGGTTTGCGCAGGCCATTGGCCAGTTCCTCCTGCTGGCGGATGGGAAACAGGAAGTCCGTCTCGACGCCGATCACCATGGCCCGCTCGAGCTCGATGCGCGAGAAGGCCGCCGTCCGCGAGCCGCCGTGGTCGCCCAGGTCGAACAGGTCGCTGGCGCGGGACAGGTACAGATAACAGTTGGCGTCGAACTGCCCGGTGAACTTGCGGGCGTGGTTCTCGAGATAGGACTCCACGGAGAAGTCGATGCAGAACGGGTCGCCGGAGAGGTGCTCCTCGGAGACCCGCTCGCGGCCGAAACGCTGCTCCCACTCCTTCGCCGAGCGATAGGTGATCATGCCGAGCTTGCGGGCGAGCTGCATGCCGGTGATGGGGCCCTTGCCCAGCTCATAGTTGCCGTTGTTCCAGTCCGGGTCCTTGCGGATCATCTCCCGCTGCAGCGAGCGCAGCGCGATGGAGAATGGCAGCGCCCGGTCGCAGGAGGAGATGGAGACGAGGTGGCGCGCGGCGCCGGGGTGCTGCAGGCAGTAGGCGAGCGCCGTCATGCCGCCCATGCTGCAGCCGATCACCGTGTGCAGGCGCTCGATGCCGAGGTGCTCCACCACCGCGTGGCCGCCGCGGGCCACGTCCTCCAGGCTCAGCACCGGGAAGTTCAGCCGATAGGGCTCGCCGGTCACCGGATCGATGGAGGCGGCGCCGGTGGAGCCGTAGCAGCTGCCCAGCGAGTTCACGCAGACGACGAAGTATCGCTCGGTGTCCACCGGCCGGTCGGGCCCGACCATCTCCTCCCACCAGCCCGGCGCCGGGTCCTCCCGGGAAGAGGTGGCGTGGGCCGACGGCGAGAGCCCGGTGAAGATCAGCACCCCGTTGTCGCGGGCGGCATTCAGCCGGCCCCAGGTCTCGTAGGCGACCTGCGGTTCCACCAGCACGCCGCCGCGGCGCATGGGAAACTCGCCCTCGATGCGGTGGATCTTCCGGGCGCTCGGCTTGCGGTTTTCTCTCAGCGCATCCATTTCGCGTCCATTGTGCGGTCTCGGGGCACCGGCATGCCAGGACGGACCGGGGATCAGCGCAGGAACTTCTGCGCCATGCCGAGGAGGTCGTCCGCCACCGAGCCGTCGCCGTCGGAGTCCAGCATGCCGGAGAGCAGGCCGCCGACGCCGCCGCCGTCTCCGCTCCGGCTCGCGCCGCGCTCCGCGCTTTCCTTGCTCAGGGAGCCCATGGCCATGGCCGCCACCAGCGGCAGCATCTGCTTGAGCTTGCCGGTATCGATGCCGGTCTCCTCGGCGGCGTTCGCCGCTACCCGGCGGCTCACGTCCTTGCTGCCGAGCAGGTGACCGAGGATGCCCTCGCCGTCGCGGACGGTCTCCTCGCTCACGAGCCGGGCCGGATCCTCGATGTAGCGGCGGTGGGAACCGCTCTCCAGTGCCCGGGCCAGCGCCTCGGCGCCGCCGGGTGCCGCCGCGTTCTTCCTGAGGCCTTCGGTCAGCGCCGGCAGCAGCTTCGCGACGGCCGCGCCGGCCTCCGCGTCGCCCAGCCCGAAGCGGGCCGCCAGTTGCTTCACGGCACCGCCGTTCTGCGCCTCGAGAATCTCCTGCAGTATCTTCATTGCCTGTTCCTCTTGTTGTTGTGAGCGACAGTTTAACCGGGTCAGCGCTTGACGTGCTTCAGCAACCGCTTGCGGCGGCGCTGCTGGCGCGGCGTGAGCTTGTTGCGGCGGCCCTTGTAGGGGTTGTCGCCGGTGCGGAAGCTCAGACGTATGGGGGTACCGTCCAGATCGAAGGTCTTGCGGAAATGATTGACGAGATAGCGCTTGTAGCTGCCCGGCAGGCGGTCGGTCTGGTTGCCGTGGATGACGATCACCGGCGGATTGCGTCCGCCCTGGTGGGCGAAGCGCAACCGGATGCGCCTTCCCCGCACCAGCGGCGGCGGATGGGCCTCCACCGCCGACTGCAGCGCCCGGGTGAGGTCCGGCGTGGGCAGGTCGCGCCAGGCCGCGGCGTGCACCGCGTCGACGCTGGCCATGAGGTCGCCCACCCCGGTACCGTGCAGCGCCGAGATGAAATAACGCGGCGCGAAATCCATGAACGGCAGCCGCCGGTCGAGCTCGTCACGGACGTGGCGGCGCTGGTCGCCGGTGAGGCCGTCCCACTTGTTGATGGCGATGATGATCGCGCGGCCGCGCTCCACCGCCAGGCCCATGAGCGAGACGTCCTGCTCCGTGATGCCCTCGCGGGCGTCGACCACCGCGATGACGACGGCCGCCTCCTCCATGGCCTGCAAAGCCTTGACGACGCTGAACTTCTCGATGGACTCGTGCACCCGGGCGCGGCGCCGGACGCCCGCGGTGTCGATGAGCGTGTACTCCCGTCCGTCCCGGCTGAAGGGCACGCGGACGCTGTCCCGGGTGGTGCCGGGCTGGTCGAAGGCCACGAGGCGCTCCTCGCCCAGCAGCCGGTTGATGAGCGTGGACTTGCCCACGTTGGGCCGGCCGATCACGGCTACGGTGACACTTTCGGCGGCGGCTTCCGGCGCCGGCTCCGGCTCGAAGCCGGCCAGTACCCCTTCCATCATGGCCGTGATCCGGTCGCCGTGAGCGGCCGAGATCACCACCGGCTCGCCGAGGCCGAGCGCGTGGAATTCGCTGGCCGCGACGTCACTCTCCAGCCCCTCGCCCTTGTTCACCGCGAGCGTGACGGGCACGTCCCGACGGCGGACCAGGCCGGCCACGTGTTCGTCCGCGGCAGTCAGGCCTTCCCGGGCATCGACCAGGAAGATCACCCGGTCCGCCTCCTCCAGCGCCTTCAGGGTCTGCTGCTCCATGAGTTCGTCGACGCCTTCCCGCGCGCCGGCCAGGCCGCCGGTGTCGATGACGATACAGGGCACGGGTCCGACCTTGCCGAAGCCGTACTGGCGGTCACGGGTGAGGCCGGGGAAGTCGGCAACCAGCGCGTCGCGGGAGCGGGTCAGCCGGTTGAACAGCGTGGACTTGCCGACGTTGGGGCGTCCGACGAGCGCGATGACCGGCAGCATGGCGATGTCCCGGCTACCCCTGGCTGCGCTGGCGCGACCCGGGGCGGCCCTGGCCCTCAGTCCCCGCCGCCGTCCGGCAGCGCGTAACCCACCAGACGCCCGCTCTCGGTCTGGGCGTAGATGCGGCCGTCCTGGACGTAGAGGTCGCCGCTGATACGGGAGTTGTCCACCCGCTCGCGGGCCTGCATCTCGCCGGAACGTGAGTCCAGCCAGTGCACATAGCCCTCGAAATCGCCCACCACCACCGAGCCGGTCATCGCGGCGGGCCGGGAGAGCCCCCGGCGCAGCAGCCCCTCCTGGCGCCAGTACTCGGTGCCGTTGGAGCGCGCCAGCGCCACCACTTCGCTCTCGTCCGTGACCACGTAGACGTTGCTGAAATCCACCGCCAGGCCGGAGTAGCTGGACAGCTCCCGGGACCACAGCGCGGAGCCTGACTCCAGCGCCAGCCCCGCCACGCGCCCCTGGTAACCGGCCACGTAGATGTCCCGGCCGATGGCGGCAACGGTACCGTCGATGTCCACCAGCCGGTCGAGGTCGGTGCTGCCCTGGGGCGGCGTGATGGTCTGCTCCCAGAGCACCGTGCCGTCCAGCAGCGAGGCCGCCAGCAGGCGGCCGTTGTCGAAGCCGCAGACGACGGCGTCGCCCACCAGCACCGGCGCGGAAGTGCCGCGCAGGGTCAGTGGCGGTACGCTCTGCTCCAGCTGCCACAGCCGCTCGCCGTCGTTGCCGGCCAGCGCGAGCAGACGCCCGTCGGCGGTGCGCAGGATCACCCGGTTGCCGCCGACCGCGGGACGGGCCAGCACCTCGCCGGCGATGCGCCGGCGCCACAGTTCGCTGCCGTCACCCGCAGCCAGGGCGATGACGTCGCCGTCACTGCCGGCCACCACCACCCGGCCGTCGCCCACGCCGGGTCCGGCGGACAACTGTACCTCGAGCCGGGTCTCCCACAGCCGGTCGGAACTCTCGCCGTCGAAGGCGTGCACCCGGCCGTCGCGGCTGGCGGCGAACACCCGCGTGCCGTCGCCGGCCGGTGCGAGCGCCAGCCGCAGATCCTCGGCGCCGTCGCCGAGACCGGTGGACAGCACCCGGCGCACCTCCAGTGAGGGCCGGAAGTCCACGAGTTCCGCCGGCGGCGCGACGGCCTCGTCGCCGCCGCCGAACAGGCCGCAGCCGCCGAGCAGCAGCGCCATGCCCAGCGACACCAGCAGCCGGCCGGGGGCGGGCCTCACGGTGCGCCTCCCTCCGTCGTGCCGGCCTCGGCCACCGCGGGCGCGCCCAGTTCGTCGAGCTTCATCTGCAGCAGCCGCTGATCGATCAGGGGCGGGTCACCGGGCTCGGCGATGGCCGCCGTCCAGGCTTCCCGTGCGGCCCCGATGCGGCCGAGGGCGAACTCGGCATCGCCACGCAGCTCCAGGAAACGGGGCCGGAACGCGCCGGCATCCGCCACGTCCAGGACGGCCAGCGCCTCCTCCGGCCGGTCCTGGTAGAGCAGCACACGGGCGAGCCGGTGACGCGCGATCAGGCTGAGCGGCGGCTCGCCGGCGTCCACCAGGCTGCGCAGCTCGGCCGCCGCCTGTTCGCTCTCGCCTTGGTCCATGTAGAACTTCGCCATGGCGAGGTGGGACTGCAGCGCGTAGGGCGTGGTGCCGTACTGCTCCGCCAGCGTGGCGGCCGCCGCCTTGGCGTCGTACTCGCTGCCCCGCTCGACGGCGTCGATCAGCTTCTCGAACACGGCCGAGGCGGACTCGGCCTGCTCCGCCTCGTGGGCCTGCCACTGGTTCCAGCCCACCAGGCCGCCGACGCCGAGCACGATGCCGGCGATGATGAACTTGCCGTTCTCCTGCCACCAGCTACGGATGGCTTCTACGGTTTCCTTCTCGGATTGATCGTTCAATGTCTCTGACCCTTTGTCTCTACTGCCGGCCGCGGGGGGCCGACATTCTAAACCTTCCGGCCCGGCCGCGTCCCGTCGTCCCCGAGCCGCCCGGCGAGGGCCGCAGGCAGCGCCTCGAAGGCCACGCTCTCCTGGGGCTCGTCCGTCCTGAGCGGCTTGAGCCCGGCCTCGCCGGCGGCGATCTCGTTCTCGCCGAGGACCACCGCATAGCGGGCGCCGCTGCGGTCGGCGCGCTTCAGCTGGGCCTTGAAGCTGCCGGCGCCGGCATTCACCTCCACCGCGTGTCCCGGCAGCGCGTCGCGCAGTCGCTCCGCCAGCGCGAAGGCCGTGGCGGCGGCGCCATCGCCCACCGCCACCACATAGACGGCCGGACTGGCGTCGGGTTCCGCGCCGCCCTCCTCCTCGAACAGGGCGACCAGCCGTTCCATGCCGAGGGCCCAGCCGATGGCCGGCGTGGGAGCACCGCCCAGGTGCTCGACCAGGCCGTCGTAGCGCCCGCCCGAGCACACCGCGCCCTGGGAGCCGAGGGCGTCCGTCACCCACTCGAACACGGTGCGCGTGTAGTAGTCGAGTCCGCGCACGAGCCGGGGGTTCACGGTGTAGTCCACGCCGGCGGCGGAGAGGATACGCCCGAGTTCGGCGAAGTGCTCTGCCGACCCGGCGTCCAGGTGCTCCGTGATGTCCGGGGCGCCGGCCACGACGTCCTGCATGTCCGGGTTCTTGCTGTCCAGGATGCGCAGGGGATTGGTCTCCAGCCGGCGCACGCTGTCGGCGTCGAGGCGGTCGCGATGAGCCGCGAAGTAGTCCACCAGCACCTCGCGGTAGTGCTGCCGGGAGGCCGGCGTGCCGAGGGAGTTGACCTCGAGCCGGATGCGGCCGATGCCCAGCCGGCGCCACAGGCGGGCGGACATGAGGATCATCTCGGCGTCGATGTCCGGGCCCGGATAGCCCAGCGCCTCCACGTCGATCTGGTGGAACTGCCGATAGCGCCCCTTCTGCGGCCGCTCGTAGCGGAACATGGGGCCCGCGGTCCAGAACCGATGGCGCTGGTTGTGCAGCAGCCCGTTGCTGATGGCGGCGCGCACGACGCCGGCGGTGGCCTCCGGGCGCAGCGTGAGGCTGTCACCGTTGCGGTCCTCGAAGGTATACATCTCCTTCTCGACGATGTCGGTGACCTCACCGATGGAGCGGCGGAACAGCTCCGTGTACTCCAGCAGCGGCAGGCGCATCTCCCGGTAGCCGTAGGACTCCAGCACGTCGCGCACCGTGTCCTCCAGGTACTGCCAGCGGCCGGCGTGCGGCGGCAGCACGTCGTTCATGCCGCGGACCGGGCGTATCTTTCCGCTCATGGGTTCCTTCCGGCTGACCCGCGCGCGCCGCGGGCAGTCACACTGCGGACGGCGCGGCCGCTCACGATCCCGGCACCATGATCCGCGCCGTACGCCCCCGGCGGTCCGCCGGGTCGATGGCATAGGGCTCACCGTCCACCTCGATACTGGCGGCGTCCGCGTTGCCGAGCACGAGTGAGACGGGCGGCTCCGCGCGGAAGCGCCGGACCTGCCCGCCGCGGGCGATGCCGGCGAACAGGCGTTCGCCGTCGCCGCCGGTTACCTGCAGCCAGCACTCGTCGCTGAATCGCAGCACCAGCTCGATCTCGGCAGCCGCCGGCTGCGGCATACGCTCCTCCGCCACCGGCGCAGCCGGGGCAGCGCCGGCCCCGGTGTCATCGTCGGCCCTTCCGGGCGCCGTCACGCCGGGGTCGTCCTCGGCCCGCTGGTCGACCATCCCGCTCGCCCGATCGCCGGGCGGGGACATCGCCGGCGCGTCGCCGGCCGCCGTGGCCCCGGCAGGTGCCTCGCCGTCCGCCGGCAGCACGGGCCCGGCATCGCCGCCACCGGCCACCTCCTGCACGGGCTTCAGCACCGCCCCGCTGAAGGCCCACCAGCCGAGCAGACCCAGCACGATGGCGAGCACCATCACCAGGACCGTCTGCGGAGACGGCACATGGCGGGCACGCGCCGGGCGGGGCTTGATTACCACCGGCGGGGGGCCCTCGGCGTCGCTGAGTTCGTCGAAGTCGCTCAGCACTTCGGACTCCGGCACGCCCACCAGCCCGGCGTAGCGACGCAGATAGCCCTTGCTGAACACCGGCGCACTGAACGCCCCGAAGCGGTTAGCCTCGAGGTCACGCAGGGTCTCCGCGTCCAGGTGCAGTTCCCGGGCGACCTCTTCGAGGGAGATATTGCGGGCCTGGCGGGCCTCCTTCAGGCGGGCGCCGGCTCTCGGCCCGCGGGAGGCGGCAGCACCCGGCCCGCCCTGCCCGGCCTCGCCGGTGTCTCCCGGGCCCCGCTCCCTGCGGCTCATGTCCTCCTGACCCGTATCCTCCCGGCTCATATCGTCATGGGTCATCGGACTCCTCGTGGAGCTGGAGCGTCTCCCGTGAAGAAGGGAATTCCTCTCTCAGCGCGGTGGCGTGCCGCGCCGCAGCATCCGCATCGCCCAGTGCCCGCTCCGCGCGCACGCCGATCCAGAGGATCTCCGGCGATGCCGGATGCTGGGCCAGGTAGCGCTGCACGAAGGCCCGGGCGCGCAGGAAATTGCCGCGGTCCAGGCTGAGCGCCGCCATCTGCAGCAACGCCTCGCTGTAGGCGGGGTTGCGCTGCAGGGCGCGGCGGAAGGACTGCTCCGCCCGCACGTAGTCCGGCTTCTGCAACAGACACACGCCCGCGTTGGTGAGTGCCGCCTCGGGTGTGCCGTAGCGGGTATTGGAGGCGGCCCGGGTGAAGTACTCGATGGCCTCGTCGTAACGCTGGCGCTTGCACAGAAACACGGCATAGGTGTTCTGCACACTGGCATCGTTGGGCGCAAGCCGCACGGCCCGGCGGTACTGCTCGTCGGCCAGCTCGGTGTCGCCCTGGCGGTCGTAGACCAGCGCGAGGGTGGAGCGCGCTGCCGCGAGGTCCGGGTCCTGGGAGACCGCCCGCTCGAGGCGCTCCCGGGCGAGCTCCAGGTTGCCCTGGCGTATGTACTCGGCGCCGAGTTCGTAGTTGATGCGCGCGGCCTCTTCGGGCGAGGCCTCGGAGCGGCGCTCGCCGCTGTCCGTGGTGACGCAGCCGGCCAGCAGCAGTGCCGCCATCACCATCAGCAGCAACGGATTTCGTGTCCTCGCCTGCAGAGCCAGGGTCTTCATCGCCTTCATCCTCCGGATGCCGCCTGCCTGACGGGTTTCTCGCTCAACCGGATGCGCACCCGGTCGGTTACCTGGCCGGCGAGCTGGCCGCAGGCGGCGTCGATGTCGTCGCCGCGGGTGCGGCGCACCGTCGCCACGATGCCGCGGCCGCGCAGGCGGTCGCGGAACTCGTCGATCACCGCGGCCGGCGAGCGCCGGAACTCGACGCCCGGGAATGGATTGAAGGGAATCAGGTTCACCTTCGCGGGCCGGCCGCGCAGCAGCTTCGCCAGGCGGTCGGCGTGGCCCGGAGAGTCGTTCACGCCGTCCAGCATCACGTACTCGAAAGTGATGTGCCGGTTGCTGCGCGCCGCCGCATAGTCCCAGCAGGCATCGAGCAGCTCCGCGATGGGGTGTACCCGGTTGATGGGCACGATGCGGTTCCTGAGCTCGTCGTCGGGGGCGTGCAGGGACACCGCGAGGGAGACGTTGCACTCCCCGGCGAGCCGGCGCATCTGCGGCACCAGGCCCGAGGTGCTGACGGTGACGCGGCGGCGGGAAAGCCCGTAGGCATAGTCGTCGATCAGCAGACGCAGCGCCGCGACCACGTTGCGGTAGTTCGCCAGCGGCTCGCCCATGCCCATGAACACGACGTTGGTCACCGCCGGGTCGCCGTTCGGGCGCGGGGTGAGTTCGCGCTGGGCCAGCCAGACCTGGCCGATGATCTCCGCCGCGGTCAGGTTGCGGTTGAAGCCCTGCTTCGCGGTGGCGCAGAAGGCGCAGTCGAGCGCGCAGCCCACCTGGGAGGAAATGCACAGCGTGCCCCGGTCCGGCTCCGGAATGAACACGGTCTCCACGGCCTGGCCGCTGCCGGCGGCCGTCAGCCACTTCACGGTGCCGTCCGCGGACTGGTGGCGGGAGATGACCCGGGGCAGCGACACCGACGCCGTCAGACCCAGCGCCGAGCGCAGGGACTTGGCCAAGTCGGTCATCTCGCCGAAGTCGGTGATCCCCCGGCGGTGCAGCCACTGCAGCAGCTGGCGGGCACGGAAGGGCTTCTCGCCGAGGCCGGCGAAGAAGCCCTCCAGCTCGTCCCGGGACAGCCCGAGCAGCTCCTGTCTTTCCACGGGGGTGGTCACAGTGCAGGCGCGCTCAGCCGCGGGTGCGTTCGCAGACGCCGTCGGGGAAGAAGAAGGCGATCTCCTGGGCCGCCGTCTCCGGCGCATCGGAGCCGTGCACCACGTTCTCCTCGATGCTCTTCGCGAAGTCGGCGCGGATGGTGCCCGCGTCGGCGTCCGCGGGGTTGGTCGCACCCATGAGGTCGCGGTTCAGTGCGATGGCGTTCTCGCCCTCCAGCACCTGCACCATCACGGGCCCCGAGGTCATGTAGGCGACCAGGTCCGGGAAGAACGGGCGCTCCTTGTGGACGGCGTAGAAGCCCTCGGCCTGCTCCTTCGTCAGGTGCAGCATGCGGGCGGCGACGATCTGCAGGCCCGCGTTCTCGAAGCGGCGGTAGATCTCTCCGATGATGTTCTTCTCCACGCCATCGGGCTTGATGATGGAGAGCGTCTGCTCACGAGCCATGGTCATTCCTTCGTTGTCTGGTTCACGGGTCCGGCGACCGGGACGCCGACGGCGCGGCTGCCGCGGTCATGCAGGGTACGAAAAACTCCCGACCCGCGTACGGGTCGGGAGCATAAGCTATTAATT
Source organism: uncultured Woeseiaceae bacterium (assembly GCA_964428605.1). Taxonomy (GTDB): domain Bacteria; phylum Pseudomonadota; class Gammaproteobacteria; order Steroidobacterales; family Woeseiaceae; genus Lentisalinibacter. Next base: position 5,619 of record CAYRZI010000066.1, on the reverse strand, counting down.
TTACTCGGCTTAGCCTGGCGCGGCAACGGCTTCAGACGTTGAAGCTCTCGCCGCAGCCGCACTCGCCCTTCACGTTCGGGTTGCGGAACTTGAACGCCTCGTTCAGGCCCTGCTTGACGAAGTCAACTTCCGTACCGTCGATGTAGGAGAGGCTGTCGTCGTCCACGACGATCTTGACGCCGTGATGCTCGAACACGTGGTCGCCGTCCGCGATTTCGTCGGCGTAGTCGATGACGTAGGCGAAGCCGGAGCAGCCGGTCTTCTTCACACCGAGGCGCAGGCCCAGCCCTCTGCCGCGTGTGCCGATGTGATTGCGTACCCGGTCCGCTGCGGATTGTGTCAGTGAGATGGCCATGATGACTGCTCGCTTACCTGATGAACTGCCTTATGAAGTACCGCCGGATCAGCAGAGGATCACCGATGATCGGCATGATCATGATGATCGCCGGCCGCGGTCAGCGCCCGCGCGAGTGCGCCCAGCGCGTCCTCCACGACCAGCAGGCTGCCCGTCTTTTCCGCCGGCGCCCCCAGTGCGGCCGCCAGCACCCCGGCGTCCAGCGACGCCAGACCGGCGAGCGGCTCGCCCTCGGCCTGCCGGCAGGCCCATTCGCATGCCGCGATGACCCAGGGGCAGCCCAGGGCGCCGAAGCGCATGGACGCTATTCTACCCCCGGTGGCCGCGGCGCTGAAAACGACTTCGACACCGCCGGTGCGCCCGCGGGCGCCGCCGCTCGCACCGCCCTCGACCCGCCCGGCATGCGTGGCCTCCCGGAAGAGGGTGAGGACTTCGGCGCCGTAATTCAAGCCGCACGACCTCCCAGCGGGGCGGCGATACGGCGCAGGCGGCCGACCGCGCGGCCGAAAATCCTGACCGCCCGGTCGATCTCGTCCTCGGTGGTGTATCGCCCGAGGCTGAAGCGCACCGACGAGCCGGCCAGCCGGTCGTCGCGGCCGAGCGCCCGCAGCACGTAGGAGGGCTCGCCGGAAGTCGTGTTGCAGGCGGACCCGGACGCGACCGCGAGCGGCTCCAGGGAGGCGAACAGGCTCTCGCCGTCCACACCGGCCACGCTCACGTTGACGATGCCCGGGATGCGCTCGGCCCCGGCGCCGTTGACCAGGACGTCCGCCACTGCGGTGAGCCCGCCGGTGAGACGCTGCCGCAGGGCCGCGAGGCGCCCGCGTTCCGCCGCGAGCTCCTCCTGCGCCCGCGCCGCGGCAACGCCGAGGCCGACGATCTGGTGCACCGGCAGCGTGCCCGGGCGCAGCCCGCGCTCCTGGCCGCCGCCGTAGAGGATCGGCTGCACCTGCACCCCCGGACGGTCCGCGATGTACAGCGCGCCGATCCCCTTCGGCCCGTAGAACTTGTGAGCGGTAAGCGCCAGGAAATCGACGGGCAGGCTGGCGAGGTCCACGGGCAGTTTGCCGACCGCCTGCGCCGCATCCACGTGGAACAATACGCCGCGCTCGCGGCAGGCCCGGCCGATGGCCTCGACGTCGTTGACCACGCCGGTCTCGTTGTTCACCCACATCACGGAGGCCAGCAGCGTGTCGTCGCGCAGGGCGGCGGCCACCGCAGCCGGGTCGATGCGGCCCTCGTCGTCGGGCTCGAGCCAGGTCACCTCGAAGCCTTCCCGTTCCAGGCGCCGCGCGGCGTCCAGCACCGCCTTGTGCTCGATGCGGGTGGTGACCAGGTGGCGCCCCCGGTCGGCGAAGTAGCGCGCGGCGCCCAGGATGGCGAGGTTGTCCGCCTCGGTCGCGCCGGAGGTGAAGACGAGCTCGCCGGGCCGCGCGCCCAGCAGTTCGGCGAGCGCGTTGCGGGCTGCGTCCACGGCGGCCGCGGCACGGCGGCCCGGCTCGTGCATCAGGGAGGACGCGTTGGCGTAGACGCCTTCCCGTCCGAGATACCCGGCCATGGCGGCGGCCACGGCGTCGTCCACCGGCGTGGTCGCCGCATAATCCAGGTAGATGGGCTGCTCGTCAGTCATGCTCCCGTGTCCTCTCCGCAGGCGCCAGCGAGGCCAGTATGCCCCGCAGGATGTTGATTTCGTTCATGTCCGGCTCGGCCCGGGCGAACAGCCGCCGCAGCCGCTTCATCAGGTGGCGGGGGTTGTCCGGGTCGAGGAAGCGGCTGGCGAGCAGCAGCTCCTCCAGGTGGCCGTAGAAGTGCTCCATCTCGCCGGCGGTGGCGGGCCGCACCTCCCGGGGCGGTGGCTGGCGGCCGGCCGCCCGCTGCATCTGCACCTCGTAGGTCACCACCTGCACGGCCATGGCCAGGTTCAGCGAGCTGAAATCCGGTGCCGTGGGGATGTACAGCAGCGCCTGGCAGCGGGCCAGGTCGTCGTTGCTCAGCCCCGACTTCTCCGGGCCGAACACCAGCGCCACCGGCCCCGCCGCGGATTCCGCCGTGGCCTTCTCCGCGGCCTCCCTGGCGCTCAGTTCGGGCCAGGCGATGCTGCGCTGGCGCGCGCTGGCGCCGGCCACCCAGACACAGTCGGCTACGGCCTCCTCCAGCGTGGCAACCACCCGCGCGCCGTCCAGCAGGTCCTCGGCGCCCGACGCACGGGCGCTGGCGTCCTCGTGGGGAAAACTCCGGGGCGCCACCAGCACCAGGTCCCGCAGACCCATGTTCTTCATGGCCCGCGCCGTGGCGCCGATGTTGCCGGGGTGGGTGGTGCCCACCAGTACGATACGGATAGTCATGGTCCGTCGTTGGTCTCGCTCGTCATCCGGTCTGCTATTCTACCGCCCGCACTCACCCACCCCGCCACCGGACACGTATTGCGCATGCAACCACTCGCCAACATCGCCGCCATGGCGGCACGCAAGGGCGGCGACATGCTGCTACGCCAGCTGAACCGGCTCGACCGGATCAAGGTGGAGACCAAGGGCCGCAACGACTTCGTCAGCGAGGCCGACCACCAGGCCGAGGCGGTGATCGTCGACACCATCCTGCACCACTACCCGGACCACGCCATCCTGGCGGAGGAAGGCGGCGCCCGCGGCGAGTCCGACCACGTCTGGATCATCGACCCGCTGGACGGCACCACCAACTTCCTGCACGGCTTCCCGGTGTTCTGCGTCTCGGTGGGGCTGAGGATCCGCGGCCGGCTGGAGCACGGCGTCATCTACGACCCGCTGCGCCAGGAGATGTTCACCGCCTCCCGGGGCGAGGGCGCGCAGCTCGACGGCCGCCGCATCCGGGTGGCGAACCGGCGCAGCCTCGCCGACGCCCTGATCGGCACCGGATTCCCGTACCGGGGCGGCACCGCCGGCCTGGACCCCTACATGGCGCTGCTGAAGGACGTCATCCGCAGCTCCGCCGGCGTGCGCCGTCCCGGTGCCGCTGCCCTGGATCTGGCCTACGTGGCCGCCGGGCGGCTGGACGGCTTCTGGGAGACCGGCCTGAAGCCGTGGGACCTGGCCGCCGGTGCGCTCATGATCCGCGAGGCGGGCGGGATCATCAGCGGACTGGACGGCAGCGAGGACTTCATGGAGACGGGCCACGTGCTGGCCGGCAGCCCGAAGATATATGCCGCGCTGGCACAGCTGGCCGCCCGGCACGTCCGCGACCTCCTCGTCTGACCCGCAGCGCGCGGCCGCGGGCGGTCCGCGCGATACGCGATGGTGTCGCCGGCGGGCACCCGCCGTCAGGGCAGCTCGTCGATCTCCTCCGGATCCTTCTCCGGCGGCATCAGGTCCTGGGCGCTCACGCCGAGTTCCAGCGCCGTGGCACTGGCCGTGTAGATGGACGAGTAGGTACCGATGATGATGCCGACGATCAGCGCGATGGAAAACGGCCCGATGGCCTCGCCGCCCAGCACCAGCAGCGCCACCAGCACCAGCAGCGTCGTCAGGCCGGT
>CAYRZI010000066.1:0-1659 GCA_964428605.1 uncultured Woeseiaceae bacterium | reverse complement strand
CGCCACTGGAAGCGGAACATGACGTAGGCGAAGATCATGATCAGCGTGAAGATCATGGCCAGCCCGCCCTTCTCGGTGAGCTCCTCGCCCACTTGGGGCCCGACGAAGTCCACCCGCCTCAGTTCCACGTCCGGCTCGTCGGCGCGCAGCACCTCGCGCAGGTTCTCGCGCACCTCCGTGCCGCTCACGCCTTCCTGGGGCGGCAGCCGCACGAGCACGTCCCGCGCGGTGCCGAAGTTCGTCACTTCGGCCTCGGGGAAGTCCGCGTCGGTCAGCACCCCGCGGATGCGCTGCAGGTCCGCGGTCTCCGGGTAGCCCAGCTCCAGCAGGATGCCGCCGGTGAAGTCGATGCCGAAATTCAGCCGCTGCACCGCCAGCGAACCGATGGACACGGCAATGAGGATCAGCGAAAGCACGATCGCCGGCCAGCGCCGGCCCATGAAGTCGATGTGCGTGTTGTCGGGCAGCAGCTTGAGGCTCATACCGGCACCGTCTGGATTCGCCGGGAGCCGTAAACCGCGTTGACCACCGCCCGGGTACCGATGATGGCGGTGAACATGGAGGTGATGATCCCGAAGGTGAGCGTGATGGCGAAACCCTTGATGGGGCCCGTGCCGAAGGTGAACAGCACGATGGCCGCGATCAGCGTGGTGATCTGGGCGTCGGCGATGGAGGAGAAGGCCTTCTCGTAGCCGGAATGGATCGCCGCCTGGGGCGAGTTGCCGTTGGCCACCTCCTCGCGTATTCGCTCGAATATGAGCACGTTGGCGTCCACCGCCATGCCCACCGTGAGCACGATACCGGCGATGCCGGGCAGGGTCAGCGAGGCCTGGAACAGCGACAGCAGCGCCACGATCAGCATCAGGTTGGTGAACAGGGCGAGATCGGCGATGAGGCCGAACGAGCGGTAGTAGACCGCCATGAACAGTACGACGACCAGGAAGCCGATGGTCACGGCCATGAAGCCCCGGTCGATGTTCTCCTGGCCGAGGCTCGGGCCGATGGTACGCTCTTCCACCTTGAAGATGGGCGCGGCCAGAGAGCCCGCTCTAAGCAGCAGGGCGAGATCCCGCGCCTCGGCCGGATTAAGGCCGGTGATCTGGAACTCGTTCCGGAACACGCCGCGGATGGTGGCGACGTTGATGATCTCCTCGGAGCGCTGGGTGACGTACTCGATGTCGCCGTTGCGCTCGACCACGTCCCGGGTGGTCTCGATGAACAGCACGGCCATCGGCTTGTCGATGTTGGCCCGGGTGGTCTTCAGCATGCGGTCGCCGCCGGCCGCGTCCAGCCGGATGAACACGGCCGGCCCGCCGTCCTGGGAGAAGCCGGAGCTGGCGTCGACAATCTGGTCGCCGGACGCGATGACCTCACGCTTCAGGCAGGTATCCGGGCCGTCGCGGAAGGGGTAGCGCCGGGAGCCGAGCCCCGCACAGTCCTCGTCCACCATACGGAATTCCAGCGTCGCCGTGGCGCCGAGGATGGCGTCCGCCCGGGCCGGGTCCTGGATGCCGGGCAGCTGCACGACGATGCGGTCGACGCCCTGGCGCTGCACCAGCGGCTCGGCGACTCCCAGCGCGTTCACCCGGTTCCTGAGCGTGGTCGTGTTCTGCTCGATGGCGAAGTTCTGCCGCTCGCGGATCTGCTGATCGGTCATGG
>CAYRZI010000065.1:443-15677 GCA_964428605.1 uncultured Woeseiaceae bacterium | reverse complement strand
GGTAGGCCAGGATCAGGAGCGCAACGTCCACACTGCCGGGCTCCACCGCCAGTTCGGTCACCGGCGCCTCGATACGCTCCACGTTGGCCAGACGCCCGTCCGCGTAGCGGGCCGCGATCTCGTCCGCTGCATAGTCCAGGTACACCCGGTTGTTGTGGGCGATGACCCGGCCCGCCGGGCCGACGATGCGGGCCGCGATCTCCGTGTAATAGCCGCCGCCGGAGAAGACGTCCAGCACCGTCATGCCCGGCTCGATGCCGAAGAAGGCCAGTACCTCGCCGGGCCTGCGCGCCGTATCCCGTGCCCGGTCGGCCGCCGGCCGTGCCTCCGCCGCCAGCGCCCGGCTCACCGGGTCGCCGGCGCTCGCCTCTTCCGCTGTCCGCTCGCCGCCGCAGCCCCCCACCAGCAGCAGCATCGCCAGCAGGAAGGCGGCGCCACGGTTCATCCCGCCGCTCATTCCGCACCTCCCGCCAGCACGCCGCCCCGGCGTCCGATGAGGACCCCGGGATTCAGCAGGCCGGCGGGGTCCGCCGCCCGTTTTGCGGCGGCCAGCATGTCGGCGTAGACGTCCGGCCGCTCGCGGTCGTAGCCGGACGGCCGGTGGTCCCGACCCACGCCGTGGTGATGGGTGGCGGTGCCGCCGCCGCCCACCACCAGCTCGTTGGCCGCGAGCTTGATCTCCCGCCAGTGCTCGAGCAGCCGCTCCGGCGTGCTGGCCGCATACAGGGTGTAATAGGGCGCGGGGCCGTCCGGGTAGACGTGGGTGAAACGGCAGGTGATCTCGCCGTCGTGCCCGGTGGTGCGCCGGATCGCCTCCCGGATGCCCGCGGTCACGCGGCGGTGAAAGTCCGGGAAGGCGGACCAGGTGCAGGCGGTCTCGAAGGTGTCCACGATCACGCCGTGGGGAACCAGCACCTCCCGGTAGAACGGCATGCGCAGGAACGCCTGGCGCCAGGCGTCGGCGGCCGCATCCCGCCCGCCGCCCCGGCTGCCATTGCCGCGGTTGCCGCCATGGCCGGCATTGCTCCCCTGGCCACCCCGGCCGCCCCGGCCGCCCCGGCTCTCGCCGCCGGCCTCGGCGCAGATCTCCAGTGCCCGCGCCAGCCGCGCCTCCTGGGTATGGTCGGCACTCTCGAAACCGAGCACCAGCAGCGCGGAGCGGCCATCGCCGACGCCGTTCATCAGCGCCTCGCCGGGGTCCAGCAAGCGGCAGTTGGCCGGATTCAGGCCGCTGCGGGCCAGTTGTCGCACGGCCTCCGCGCCGCGGTCGAAGCCGTCGAAGCGTACGGTGGCCGAGGCCCGGTGCACCGGCACCGACTGCAGCCGCATCCAGGCGGCAGTGACGATGCCCAGGATGCCTTCGGAGCCGCATACGAGCCGCTCCGGCTGCGGGCCTGCGCCGCTGCCGGGCAGCCGCCGGGTGCTGATCCTGCCCCGCGGCGTCACCATCTCGACGCTCTGCACGAACTCGTCGATGTGGGTGTAGAGCGTCGCGAAATGGCCGCCGGAGCGGGTGACGATCATCCCCCCGAGCGTGGCCAGCTCGAAGCTCTGGGGAAAGTGCCGCAGCGTGAGCCCGGCCGGTTTCAGGGCCGCCTCGAACTCCGGCCCCCGCGCCCCCGCCTCGATCAGGGCGCAGCGGTCCTGCGGTTCGATCTCGAGCACCCGGTTCATGCGCGAGAGATCCAGGCTGACCACGGCCGGATAATCGGGTCCCACGTCGGGTTCCACCCCGCCGCAGACCGAGGTGCCGCCGCCGAAGGGCACCACGGCGGCCCCGGCCTCGTCCGCCCAGTCCAGCCAGCGCGCCACGTCGTCCGCGCTCTCCGGCCAGGCCACCAGGTCCGGGTAATGCGGCACCCGCCGCAGGAAGGCACGGGCGATGTCCGCGTAGCTCTGCCCCATGGCGTGCGCGAGCCGGTCGGGCAGCTCCGCGGAGCACGACCCCGCCAGACTCTCCGGCGGCCGCAGCCGGGGGGCCGCCAGTTCGAACTCCGCCGCCTGCGGCACGGTCAGCGGTTCGGGCAGGCCGCCGAAGCGGGCGCCGGTCATGCGGCGCACAGTCTCCGCCTCCGCCTCGGTGGGCCCCTGTCCCTCGAATCCCCAGCCCCAGAACTTGCGCCTGGTGCTCATGCCGGCCGGCCCCGAGCCGGCCGCCAATGAAGAGAGACTACATTGACTATGATTGCCATAGCATTGAATTTAATCGATTAATACTGCGCCAGTAGCAGAAGACTTTGCCCCCAGTCGGGGCATCAGCCCCAGCCCGGCGAGGGACAGAGCGACGTAGCCCCCGACGGCCGGCCAGACCGCGGCAGCCGCGAACCACGCCGGTTCGGCCTGCGCCAGCCACAGGGCGCCCAGCGGGACGGCAACGAGCAGGCGTACCAGTTCCAGGCGCACGGCCCCCGCCCTGCCCTCGTTGATCACCGCCAGGTTATAGACCAGGAACCAGAACAGCAGACAGAGCACCAGACTGGTGGACAGCGCGGCGCTGGTGAACACGGCGCCGATGACCGAGGAGGCCAGCACGGCGATGGCGAACTGCGCCACGAGGTAGGGCTTCGCCCCGGCCGGCAGTGCCGGATCGAACTTCTCGAATTGCGCCGGCGCCACGTTGCCCCGGGGCTCGTCCCGCAGATCCGGCGGCCGCCAGCCGGTACGCCGGAACCACAGCCCCAGGCGGTCCCGCCAGCGCCGGGTGCGCACGGCGTCCCGCCAGAGGTAGTGATAGACGTGCAGGTTCGCGTAGAACGGGTTCCAGCTCCTGAGCGGCTTGCGTACGCCGTAGACCACGGGCTCCTCGTCCAGCTCTTCCTGGAAGGTGCCGAACAGCCGGTCCCAGAGAATCAGGATGCCGCCGTAGTTCTTGTCGATGTAGCGTTCGTTCTGCGCGTGGTGCACGCGGTGATTGGACGGGGTCACGAACACCCGATCCGCCCAGCCGAGCTTGCCGACGTGCCGGGTATGGACCCAGAACTGGTAGATCAGGTCGATCGCGTTCACGGTGATGAACACTTCCACCGGGATGCCCACCAGGAACATCGGCAGGTAGAAGATCCAGCTCAGCATGAAGCCCGAGCTCGTCTGCCTGAGCGCGGTCGAGAGGTTGTACTCCTCGCTCTGGTGATGGACGGCGTGGGCCGCCCACATGACGCTGATCTCGTGACCGAAGCGGTGCACCCAGTAGTAGCAGAAGTCCCAGAACAGCAGCGCACCCACCCACAGGGCCAGCCCGGAGGGGCTGAAGTCGAACAGCGCCATGTCCAGGGTGGCGATGGCGAAATGATCCAGCACGAAGGCGTAGATCGCGATGTTGACCACCCGGGTGAACAGCCCGATGGTGGTGTTCAGCATCCCCGTGCTGAGACTGCCGATGGCATCGTTCAGCCGGTAATAGCCCGTGCCCCGCCAGCGGTCGACCGCCACTTCGGTAACGAGTGCGAGCAGGAAGAACGGGACGGCCAGGGCAATCAGGTCCATGGCCCAATGATAAACCGCCGCCGGGACACCACCAACGCCTGGACGGCGGGCAGGCCGGCCATTAGTGTCCGGCAACAGTGTCCGGCAACCCCCGGTGGAGACCCGCGTATGTATACCGACAAGGAACTCGAGGCGCTGGCCCGCGCCGCGGCTGAACTGGCCTCCGGACTGCCGGCCGACCCCGGCCGCACCGACCCGGCGGCGGACGAGGTCTTCGTGCAGGTGCTGCTGGATACCGCCCGCCGCCTGCACGACAACTTCCCCTACCACCATCCCCTCTATGCGGGACAGATGCTGAAACCGCCGCACCCGGTGGCCCGCCTCGCCTGGGCTCTGGCCATGACGGTGAACCCCAACAATCACGCGCTGGACGGAGGGCGCGCGAGTTCGGCCATGGAGCGCGAGGCGGTCGCCCGGCTGGCGGCGATGTTCGGCTGGGAGACCCATCTGGGCCACCTGACCGGCGGGGGCACGGTAGCGAACATGGAGGCGCTGTGGATCGCCCGGGAGCTGCATCCCGGGCAGGGCATCGCGGCTTCGGCCATGGCCCACTACACCCACCGTCGGCTCGCCGCCGTGCTGCGCATGCCCTTCACCGAGCTGGCGGCGGACGCCCACGGCCGCCTGGACCCCGCCGCGCTGGAGGCCGCCGCGGCGGCGGGAGGCATCGGCACGGTGGTGGCAACGCTCGGCACGACCGGCACCGGCAGCACCGACCCCCTCCCCGAGATCCTGGACGTCGCGGCCCGCCACGGGCTGCGGGTACACGTTGATGCCGCCTACGGCGGTTACTTCCGGCTGATCGATGGCCTGTCCGCCGAGGCGGTCCGGGCCTTCGCCGTGGCGGACCGCGCGGACTCCATCGTCATCGATCCCCACAAACACGGCCTGCAGCCCTACGGCTGCGGGTGCATCCTGTTCCGCGACCCGGCGGTGGCGGTCCATTACCGGCACGACTCCGCCTATACCTACTTCACCTCCGACGAACTCCACCTCGGCGAGATCAGCCTGGAGTGCTCCCGGGCCGGCGCCGCGGCCGTCGCCCTGTGGGCCACCCAGCGCCTGCTGCCGCCAGAGCCCGGCGGCGAGTTCGCCGCGGATCTCGCGCGCTGCCGTCGGGCCGCCGTGTCCCTGCACGGCGCCCTGGCCGAGGATCCGGCGTTTCTGACGTTGATGCCGCCGGATCTGGACATCGTGGTGTGGGCGCCGGCGGGGACCGTGGCGGGCGAGATCAGCCGGGCCTCACGCCGCTGCTTCGAGCGGGCCGCGGAGCGGGGCCTGCACCTCGCGCTGATGGAGGTCTCCGCGGCGCTGGCGGCGCCCTGGTGGCCGGACGTGACCTTCGACGAGGAGTCGGTGACCGTCCTGCGCTCGGTGCTGATGAAGCCGGAGCACGAGCAGGCCCTGCCCGCCATCCTCGAAACCCTGCGCGCCGCGGCGGCCTGACCGCGGCGCGCCGTCAGGCCGAATCGTGCAAGGGCCCGGCTGCGCCGCCCAGGGCCACCAGGATCAGGGCCGTGAAACCGGTCATGCCGCGGGCGAATCCGTCTACTCGTCCTCGCCCGCTTCCGTCCCGGATCCGTCTGTCTCGCCGGCGTCCTGTTCCGGAGTGCGGATCTGCACGTCGTCGGGGGCTTCGAATCCGAGCCTGATCTCGTTGCGTCTGACCCGGATCACGGTCACCTTCACGTCATCGCCGATGCGGATGGACTCACCGGCTTTTCGCGCAAGAATGAGCATGATCGCCTCTGCATCGAACTCCTGGCTGCCCCAGGCAGCCAGGGGAGCCGTTCCGGGCTCAACTGCAGTATAGGCCAAGACGCCGCCGGCCGGCACCCCGCTCAGCCCACGGCGAGCCGGCGCTTCGTGTCCGCATATTCCTCGGCGAGGCGATCCACCAGGTCGGCCACCGGCAGCACCTCATGGATGCTGCCGACGCCCTGCCCGGCGCTCCAGATGTCCTTCCACGCCTTCTTGTGGGTATTGCCGCCGCTGCCAAAGTCCATGGCGCTCTTGTCCGCCTCGGGCAGGTCGTCCGGGTCCATGCCGGCTCGCGCCACGCTCGCTTTCAGGTAGCTGCCGTGCACGCCGCTGAACAGCGACGTGTAGACGATGTCGCCGGCGGCACTGTCCACCAGCATCTGCTTGTAGTCGGGCACGGCATTGGCCTCGTCGGTGGCGATGAAGCGGGTGCCGATGTAGGCGAGATCCGCGCCCAGCGCCCGGGCGGCCAGCACGTCACCGCCGTTCGAGATGCAGCCGGAGAGGATCACGGTGCCGTCGTAGAACTCCCGGATCTCCTTCACCAGGGCGAACGGGCTCAGCGTGCCCGCATGTCCGCCGGCACCGGCACACACGGCGATGATGCCGTCGACCCCCTGCTCCGCCGCCTTGCGGGCGTGGCGCAGGTTGATCACGTCGTGGAACACCAGACCGCCGTAGCCGTGCACGGCCTCCACCACCTCGCTGGGCGGCCGCAGGCTGGTGATGATGATGGGCACCTCGTACTTGACGCAGGTCTCCATGTCCGCCTGCAGCCGGTCATTGCTCGCATGCACGATCTGGTTTACCGCGAAGGGTGCCACGGGCTTGTCCGGGTTGGCCTTGCGGTACGCGTCCAGTTCGCTGGTAATGCGGTCCAGCCATTCGTCCAGCGCCGACTGGGGCCGCGCGTTCAGCGCGGGAAAGGCGCCGACGATGCCGGCCTTGCACTGGGCGATCACCAGGTCGGGGGTGGAGACGATGAACATCGGCGCACCGATGACGGGCAGGCGCAGGTTCCCCTGCAGCAGTTCGGGCAGAGCCATGCAGTCTTCCTTCGGTTCCTGAGCGGGCGAAGAGGCCGGGCCGGGCCGGCAGCGCAGGCATGGTAGGCAGTGTCGGGCGCCGCCGCAAGCGGTGCCGTCAGTCGGTCTCCACCCGATATACCAGATCCACCGCGTGCTGCTCGCCGGAGCGGGACTCGAGCCGCAGTCGGTCGGAGAGGTCGTAGCGCACCAGCAGCGTGCCGATCTGATCGAAGATGCCCCAGGCATACTCGAGATACAGGTCTTCGTTCAGCCGCTTGCCGGCCAGCACCCGCCCGTCGTCGGCGCCGCCCTCCACCGCGAGCGTGTCCAGCCCCACCTCCTGGCTGACCCGGGCCGCCACCGGGCCCGCCTGGGACAGCCCCAGCGAGAGGGCCGCCCGGCTGAGCAGGTTGCCTTCGGCCGAGGTGGCGCCCGACAGCGGCCGGCCGGTCAGCAGATAAGCGAGCGCCTCCGCCTCCGGCAGCGGCGGCTCGGAGAATACCGTCGAGCTGGGCGAGCGCACGGTGCCGCCGATCCGGACACCGGCCACCACCTCGCCGGTGTCGCGCACCGCGCGGATGTCGAGCGTCGGGTTGTCCAGCGGGCCGGAGAAGGCCAGCTCCCCGCGCTCGACGTCGAGGTCCTGTCCATAGGCGCTGTAGCTGGCATCGACGAGGCTGACCCGGCCGAAGCCGAGCCACGGCCGCCGACTGCCGCCGGTCAGCCGCAGGGAGCCGGTCAGGCCGGTCTCCAGCCCGAAGCCCTCCAGGCGGACCTCCTCGCCCAGCTCCACCTGCACCTCCACGAACAGCACGGGACCGAGCCGGGCCTCGCCGGCCTCCGTGCGGCCGTGAACCACCGCATCCGGGCTCGTGCGCACGGCCTCGGCGCCCGCTTCCCGCAGTGTGACGTCGGCCTCCGGCACCTCGATGGTACCCCGCACCTCGAGCCGGCGTTCGTCCAGCAGGATGTCGAGGTCCGGACTGGCCGTGGCCTGGATGTCCGGCAGCCGCACGATGCGGAAATCCTGCCCCTTCACCGTGAACCGGCTGACCCAGCCCTCGTCCTCCATCCGCCGGGTCGTGCCGCTGATACGCACCCGGCCGTCGCCGGACCGGGCGCTGCCTTCGTAGTCAACGACGCCGGGCTGCTCCTGGCGCGCCACCACCTCGAGCTCGGCCACCTCGATGCCGGCATCGGGGAACAGAAAGCCGGCCTCGCGCAGCCGTAGTGCACCGCCGAGCCGCGGCTCCCGGCGCGTTCCGCCGATGTCCACGCGCCCCATGACGTGGCCGCGGACCCGGGCGAGTTCGGGCACGAGCAGCGGCACCATGGACAGGTCGCGAAAGTCCAGGCGCAGCTGGCCGTCCAGCGCCGAGTCCGTATCGAAGAGGTCCTCTGCCCAAAGCGTTGCCTCTGCGCCTCCCTGGCCGCCCAGATCCAGGTCCGCCTCCAGGCTCGTCTCGTTGGCCTCGACGTCGATCCGGGCCGTGAACGTGCGGATGTCCAGGTCGGCCTGCTGGTCTTCGGCCAGCATCACGGCGATGCGGCCGTCCTGCACGGACAGATCCGCCCGCCCGTCGAGCACGCCCGAGCGCCAGGTCAGCTCCGCGCCGCCCTGCGCTTCGCCCTCGAAACCGGTACCTGCCGGGAAGAGCGGCGCCAGCAGTGCCAGCGGCAGCCGTCGGGCCTCGCCCGCCAGCCGAGCGCCATCGTCGTCGCTGCGACCGTCGAGGCACAGCGAGCCGCCCTCGCCGCCGGTCAGGCAGGCGCGCGCGAGTTCGGCCTGTCCGGCCGCCAACATCAGTTCCGCCGGCTCCTCCAGGTGCCAGTCGCCGAGCTTCGGCTGCTCGATCCGCAGTGCCCGGAGGGTACCCAGCCAGCGGGCGTCGGCCAGGCCGCCTGCGGCCTGAATTTCCGCCGTGGCGCCGGCAGCGGTGAGCGTCAGCGCGAGATCGTGGGAGTCCGGCGTGCCTTCCGCCCGCACGCGCAGGGACTCGACGACGGTGCCTCCGGCCTCCAGGCGCTCGGCGGTGAGCCGCACCCGCGAGCCGGCCTCCGCCGGGCTCGCCTCCAGCCTTGCCGGACCGAGGGCGAGATCCTCCCGGCGGATGCCGGCGGTCTCCAGGTCACCCCGGATCACCGGCGCCTCCACCGTTCCCGCCAGCGCCAGCTCGCCGCGGAGGTCGCCCTCGAGGCCGGGCCAGATTGCGGCCAGGCGGGGAGCTCGGATCGACAAGCCGAGATCGGGCTCGGGCCGCAGCCGGCCGTCCACTGCGACCCGGTTGTCCCCGATCACGATTTCCAGCGTCCGGGCGATGATCCCGCCCCCGGCACCGAGTTCCACGGTGCCGCTGCCCGAGAGCGGCTCGCCCCGGTAGTCGCCGGCAAGTTCCGCGAGAGTCAGTGTGCCCCGGGGTCCGCCGTCCGCCGGCCAGCCTCCGGCGGTGCGGCCGTCGGCCGAGAGCGTGGCGGCCACCGGAGCACCCCAGGGTTCCGTCTCCAGGCCCGCGAGACGGAATGCAAGGTCCCATTGCCGCTGCGGCAGCAGGCCCAGACGGCCGTCGGCCTCCAGGGTGCCGGCCTCGCTCACCAGCCGCAGCCGCTCGATCTCCAGCGTCTGCAGACTGCCCCGACCCCAGGCTTCGGCCTGCACGTCGGGCCGTCCCTCCGTCACCAGGCGGGCAGCGCCCTCCGCCGTATAGCCGTCCAGCCAGCCTGCCAGCGTCACCCGCCCGTCCGCCACCGAGAGCACCCGGTCTCCGTCCAGCGGCACTTCCAGCTGCCCGAGTTCGTTACGTAGCCGGGCATGCAGGCCCGCCCCGCGCAGTTCCACCGTTCCGTCCGTCCGGACATCTACGGGCTCCGTGAGCCGGTGGCTGAGGGCCCAACCCCGCTCGTCTCCCTCTATCCGGCCGGAGCCGGCGACCACCGGGCCGTCCTCCCCGGTGCCGAAACGCCAGGCGGCATTCAGGCGAAGCGGGTAGCGGGGCTCGAAGCGGACCTCACCCCTGGCATCCAGTGCCAGCCAGTCGCTAATCACCACGAGCCGCTCGGCCTCGAGCCGGCTGCCCCGCATGCCGGCCGCGAATTCGATGGACGCCGCGGAGCGGGACCAGCCGGGCCCGCTCACGGCTATGTCTTCCAGCCGGCCGTCCTCGATGGCGAGCGGCACCGGCAGGCGGAAGCGCAGCGGCTCGCCGGACTCCTCGGGCGCCGGCGCGTCGGCATCCGTCTGGGCGATTCGCACCGACACGCCCCGCGCCCGCAGCCGATCCAGGCGGATGTCCCGCCGGATCAGGGGCCAGGGGTCGAGTTCCAGCTCGAGTTCGCGCACTTCCACGGACACCCGGCCGCCCCGCCAAGCGCCGTCCCGCACCACCACGCCGCCCGCCAGCGTGCCGCTCACCTCGGGCAGTTCGAGGGCGCTCGGCAGCCAGGGCTCTGCCACGTCCAGCGCGAAGCGCAGCCCAGTCGGTGTGGCGACGATCAGCACCGTGAGGAGCACGGCGGCCGCGATCAGGCCGATCATCCCGTAGAGGATGCCGCGAAACAGACGCATTACAGGTCGGGGCCCAGGGTGATGTGCAGTCGGACGCTGCGGTCCGGATCATCGAAGGGATGGGCCAGGTAGACTCGCAGCGGCCCAACCGGCGAGCGCCAGCGCAGACCGATGCCCGCGCCGATGCTGGGTGACCAGT
Source organism: uncultured Woeseiaceae bacterium (assembly GCA_964428605.1). Classification (GTDB taxonomy): domain Bacteria; phylum Pseudomonadota; class Gammaproteobacteria; order Steroidobacterales; family Woeseiaceae; genus Lentisalinibacter. The sequence continues at coordinate 5,704 of CAYRZI010000065.1, read as the reverse complement.
CCAGTTCATCGAAGGCGTTGCCGGCATCCACGAACACGGCACCGGCGAAGTTGCCGAACAGGTCGTGGGCGTATTCCAGGCGCACCGTGGCGAGCCGGCTGCCGCCGATCACGTTGCCCTCCTCGTCCCTGGGCCCGAGCGTCTGGTAGCCGTAGCCGCGCACGCTGGCATCGCCGCCGGCGAAGAAGCGAAACTCCGGCGGCAGCTCGTCAAGCTCGCTCCTCATGGTGAGGCCGAGCTCGGTGCCTGCGATGAACTTGCCTTTCGCTCCGAGCGGGTAGACGAAGCGGAAGTAGCCGGACAACTGCAGGAAGCTCGTCGTGGAGCCGATGGCCCGGTGCGTGCCCCGGCTCTCCACGCCCACGCTGTAGCCGCGGCGCGGGTTCACCTCCCAGTCGAACTGCGCCCGGCTGAAAGCAAGGGAGGGAATCACGAGGATGCTGTCTTCGCGGTCCGTGCTCACCGCGTAATCCCAATAGCCGACCTCCAGCCCCTCCGTCCGCAGCCAGTCGCTCCCCAGTTTGGTGACCCGCTTCACACCGAGCGTGGCGCTGTCGCTCTCCGAGGTGTCGGTGTCCTCGTTGCGCAGACCCGCGTTATAGCTCAGCCATTCCACCGTGGGATCGCCGATGGGGCGCCGGTAGCTGGCCGTGAGGAACGACTCCACGTCCGAGGCCAGAAGCTCCGCGCCGAGACGGTGGCCCCTGTCGTTCACGCGCATATTCTCGTAGCCGCCCCGCAGCCGCAGGCCGGCATCGGTGGATACGCCGATCCCGGCGGTGTACTCGATTCGGGTGGCGGGCGTGAGCCGTACGGCGACAGGGATACGGTGGTCGGGCGAGACGCTCAGGTCGGGTTCGATGCGCACCGTGCGGAAATAGCCGCTGGTCAGCATGGCCTGATAGGCGTCGCTGATGAGCGCCGACTCGTAGGGCACGCCCTCCTCCAGATCCAGGTAGGCCTCCACCAGGCCCGGCTCGAGAAAATCCTGCTCCACGGTGATATCGCCCACCCGGTAGCGCGGGCCCGAGGCGAAATGCAGCGTCACGTCCGCGGCCTGCTGATCGGGCCATACGTCGATACGCGCCGTGGTGAACTCCGCTTCCACGTAGCCCCGCTCGGCCGCGGCGACCCGGAGACGGTCCTTGTAGCGGGCGTAGGCGCCGTGATGCAGCGGCTCTCCCTCCCGCGGGCGGCCTTCGATCACCTGTGCCAGGAAGGCCCGGTCGTCCTCGGCCGCGCCGCCGATGCGGATACGTACCTGCCGGTAGCGGGTGCGAGGCCCCGGCTCGACGGTGACCCGGGCCAGCCAGCAGCCCTCGCGCTCCAGGTCCAGACTCTTCTCGAAGGAGGGGCTGTAATAACCCAGCGCCCGCAGCGCCTCGACGAGTTCCTGGTCGAGGTCGCGGAAGCCGCGGCGCACGCGCCAGGCGGGCGCGTCGCAGGCCTCTTCGGTCAGGCCGGCGAAGGACCGGGCGTTGTCCAGTAGTTCGCCGTCGATGCCCTCGATGATCAATTCGGCCCGGGCGGCCGGGATGAATGCGGTCAACAACAGACCGGCGGCAATCAGACAGACCGCTCCGCCTGGCGGCCGGCGCCCGGCGGCGGGCCGACGGCCATGCGGCGGCGCGGACACACAGCGGCGAATCAGACGACCTCCCTGCGGCTTGGCTCGATGTCGGCGCGGGGCGCCCATCCTGCCCATCCTGCCCATCCGGCCGATCCTAATCCCGTTCGCATGCGATCCATCAATAGCCAGCCTGACGCGGTCCACCGCCCCCTGCGTTGACGTTCCTCAATCGGTGCCGCCGCCGGTCTCCGGCTCTCCGTGCCGGCCGGCACCGGCGGCGAAGCGGCGCGCCCCGGCGGCACTCTCGCCGCTGTCGAGCGTGGCGCGGCCCAGGGCGAACTCCAGCGCCATGGCGCCCTCCTCGTCGAGGTTCCACTGCCGCAGTGCGCTCAGCCGGTCGTTGCGCAGACAGGTCTGCGGAGCGGCGGCGATGTCGCGGGCGAGCGCCATCGCCTCGGTGACGGCCTGACCGGGCGCCACCAGGCGGTTGGCCAGGCCGAACGCCGCGGCTTCCTCGCCGCGGACGCCCCGGCCCGTGAGAATCATGTCGAGCGCACGGCTCTGGCCGATGAGCCGCGGCAGCCGTACCGTGCCGCCGTCGATGAGCGGGACGCCGAAGCGCCGGCAATAGACACCGAACACGGCTTCGCGGCTGGCGACACGCAGGTCGCACCACAGGGCGAGTTCCAGGCCGCCGGCCACCGCGTAGCCCTCCACGGCGGCAATCACCGGTTTCGTGAGCTGCAGACGGGTGGGCCCCATCGGTCCCGGCCCGTCGGGGGCCACCCGGTTGCCCTCGCCTGCCGCAAACGCCTGCAGGTCGGCCCCGGCGCAGAACACCCCGCCGGCACCGGTCAGCACGGCGACTCTGGCCTGCCCGTCGCGCTCGAAGGTCTCGAAGACACCGCACAGGGCTGCCGCGGTCTCCCGGTCCACCGCATTGCGGCGGTCCGGGCGGTTCAGGGTGACGAGGGTGACCTGGCCCTCTCTCTCCATCCGCACGTTGTCTTGGTCGGTCATGACGTCCATACCTCCATGGCGAGTCGGATACCGGTGACGACGAGGAACACGCCGAACAGCCGGCTGAGCCACCGGCGGCTCAGCCTGTGTGCCACCGCGGCCCCCAGCGGCGCCATGAGGATGGTGGCAGGAATGATGAGCGCCACCGCCACGAGGTTGACGTAGCCCAGGCTCAACGGCGGCCGTCCCGGCGCGTCCCAGCCGGCCAGTACGTAGCCCACGGTGGCTGGCACGCTGATCACGAAGCCGAGCAGCGCTGCCGTGCCAACGGCGCGGTGAATCGGCTGGTTGAACAGGCTCAGCACCGTCACGCCGAAGGTGCCGCCGCCGATCCCCATCAGCGTGGACAGCCCGCCGATGGAAAAGGGCAACGACAGTGCCACCCGGCTGTCGGGCACGTCGTCGCGCAGGGCCACCTCGTCGAGCGGCAGCCACATTTTCACGCCGAACAGTACAGCCATGACTGCAAAAATGGCGGTGAGCGTATCGCTGTGCAGCTGATCGGCAACCAGCACGCCGGCGCAGGCGCCGAGGAACACGGCCGGCGCCCAGTGGCGCGCGAGAGCGAGATCCACCGATCCGCGCCGCCAGTGTGCGCGGCTCGAGGACAGGGAGGTGGGTATGATCGTGGCGAGCGAGGTCGCGACGGCGACGTGCATGGTCACCGCGTCGGCGGTGTCCGTGGCAGCCAGCGCCACCAGGAGCGCGGGCACGATGATAATGCCGCCGCCGATGCCGAGCAGCCCGGCGAGGAAGCCGGCTACGACGCCGGCCACCAGCACGGGCGGGGCGAGTGTCATGAGCTCGGGGCCCAGTGCCTCCATTGCCTGCATGGGGTTCCGTCGGCTGCGCGGGAAAGCCACGCAGCATGCCCGAGCCCGGCGCGTAATGAAAGCCGGCGCACCGCCGGTTCAGCTGCGCCCGGTCTCGCCCAGCAATGCCCGCCTGAGGTCTGCCGCCTTCGCCTCCGGATGCAGCCAGATGGAGAGGAAAGCCGGTCCGAACTCGGGCTCGGCCACCTCGCCGGTCTTCTTGCCGTTGTGATAGAAGACGGTGCGCTCGTCCGGCAGTACCAGGCAGGCCAGCGTGTCGCCCTCCCGCACGTCGGGCAGCACCTGGCGCAGCCAGCCGAACCAGCGGGGCGGCGCATCGATGCCGAGGCGGTCCCACTCCTCGCGCGCGATCTCGACCAGTTTCGAGGACGGGACGTCGCGATGATAGTAAATCTCGAAGCGGGCCCGCTCGGTGTCCGGCCAATCGCTGAAGCGGCCGGTTTCGGTGGCGAACGAGGCATGATAGACCTGCAGGCCGAACCAGCGATATTCGCCCTCGCCGACCACTTCGAGATTCCCGGCGCCACGCCCCTTCCCTGCATTCGCATCGGCCGCAACCGGGCCGGCGGCGAACGTCACCACGGCCGCAGCCAGCAGCGCGGGCAAGAGTCGCGAACGCGCGGACGCTGGCGCGGATAGCCGTCGAATTGCATCCATAGTGCGGGTCTCCTCGAAGCCATGCGGTACCATGCCGCCGTTGTACAAGCATTCGACGGCACGGCGGCAGCGGATGCAATGCCGGCCACGGCGGCGGCAAGAGAGAGGAGAGAGTATTGACGGGTGCTCAGAAGCAGGCCCGTGCCGTAGTGGTCGGCATGGTCGTCTTCCATCTCGGATGCCTGGGCGCGTTCTGGACCGGTGTGAGCCCGGCAGCGCTGATTGCGGCCCTGGTCTTCTACGTGCTCCGCGGCTTCGGCGTCACGGCCGGCTATCACCGGCTGCTGGCGCACCGCTCGTTCACTGCCGGCAGGGCCGTGCAGTTCCTGCTGGCGCTGGCCGGCAGCCTGGCTACCCAGGGAGGCCCGCTGTGGTGGGTGGCGCATCATCGCAGCCATCACCGCTACACCGAGACCGACAAAGACATCCACTCGCCTCGCACCCGGGGCTTCTGGCACTCACACATCGGCTGGATGCTGTCCGCCGAGAGCTTCCGCGAGAACGGCGCCAATGCGCGGGACCTCTACCGCGTCCCCGAACTCAAGTTCCTGCAGCAGCACTATGCCTGGATCGTCGTCGGCCAGGGGGTCGCCATCTACGCGCTGGGGGCCGGGCTCGGCGCCCTCGGCGTGGAGACCACCGGCGCGCAGATGCTGGTGTGGGCGTATTTCATCGCCACCGTGGCGCTCTGGCATGCCACGTTCATGGTGAACTCGGTCTGTCACCTGTGGGGGAGCCGCCCCTTCGACGCGGAGGACAGCAGCACCAACAACTGGCTGGTGGCCATCCTCGCTCTCGGCGAGGGCTGGCACAACAACCATCACAAGTTCGCCTATTCGGCCCGTCACGGGCTGGAATGGTGGCAGTTCGACCTGACCTGGGTGCTGCTGCGGGCGATGGAGAAACTCGGCCTCGTCTCGGAACTCAAATTGCCCCGCCCGCGCATGCTCGAGCGGGCCAGAGCCGTCTAGCCGCGCCGTAACCCCGGCGCGGGCCCCGACCGGGCCGCGACGGCACGTCGCTCGCTAGCGGCCGACGACCTCGTCGATGACGAGCCGGGCAGGCTCGCCGCTGCCCATCCGGTACACCAGATTACCGATCAGGTCGCCGTCGCTGGCGCTGATGGACCCGCCTTTCGCCACCCGTGCCACGAGCTCCAGCTCTTCCTGGGTGGAGATCTG
>CAYRZI010000065.1:0-433 GCA_964428605.1 uncultured Woeseiaceae bacterium | reverse complement strand
TGACCGGCCATCATGGCATTGGCGTCGGTGAGCGTGAGGGAGAGCGGCAGGTCGCCGGCGCGGCGGCGCACGGCGGCGATAGGCGGACCGCCGGCACCCGGCGCGCGCGCGAAGATGAACAGGACGGCGTCCGCCGGCGCCTGGGCGGCCAACTCGGGGCTCAGCGTGACCTGCAGCGGCACCGTGCCCGGGGCCACGTCTGCGGCCGGGGCCGGCGGCGGTGCGGGCGCCGGATCGGACTGTGCATCGGTGGGCTCGGCGGCCTCTTCGGCGGCCATGTCGGCGGCGGCGGCCATGGCGCCGTCGTCCGCACCGGCGGCGGCAGCGGCCTCGTCCGTCCCGGCACCGGCCGCGGCCTCGTCCGTCCCGGCACCGGCCGCGGCACGAAGCTCGCGGATGTTGTTCTCGAGTATCTGGCGCACGTCGTCCGGCG
>CAYRZI010000064.1:0-16109 GCA_964428605.1 uncultured Woeseiaceae bacterium | reverse complement strand
CTCCCGCTGGCTGCCCTATGTCTCGGTCGGCGACGTCGACGACGCGGTTCGGCGCGGCGTCGGCGGCGGCGCGCGCGTGGCCGCCCCGGCCCGGGACGTCGCCCTCGGCCGGGTGGCCGCCATCGTCGACCCCCAGGGTGCGGTCATCGGCCTGGCGGCCAGCCGGATCGGCGATCCGGACGATGCCACCACCCGGGCGGGGCCGGGCCGCGTGGTGTGGCACGAGATGCTGGCACGCGACGTCATCGGTGCCGCAGGCTTCTATCGGCTCGTCGGCGGCTACGAGACCGTCAATCGCCGCGGCGGTGAATACACCCTGCTGATGCAGGACGGCATCCGGCGTGCAGGCGTCATGGCACGGCCGAACGACGACGTGCAACCCGTCTGGCTGACCCATTTCGGCGTCACGGACCCGGCGGCGGCGGCCGAACGGGCCGAGTCGCTCGGCGGCCGGATCATAGTGGCTCCGACTCCGGAGCTGCGCGACAGCTCGATTGCGGTAGTGACCGACCCCAGCGGTGCGGTGCTGGTACTGAGCAAAACCTAGGGAGGGCAGTGCGATGAGAAAGGCTTTACGGAAAATGGTATTGGTTGCCGTGCTGGCCTCCAGCACGCTGGCCGCAGGCTGTACCGGCAACGTGGGCGTCGGTCTGAACGTGGGCGTGCCGATCGGCAATCACGGCTACATGAGCGTCGGCACGCACCGCTGGTGGTGAGTCCGATCGACTGACTTACCAGCGAATACCGAAGGTCAGCGGCAGGATCTCGGAGTTCGACGGATCGGTCTGCACGGACTTGTAGCGGGCCTCTACGAACAGAAGGGAACCGCGATTGAAGCTGAACGAATAGCCGGCCCCGACATGCCAGGAAAGCTCGGTACTGCTCTCGGAAGCGACGACGACCGTCCCGGGTCCGACGCCTCCCGGGACACACCACCACCACCAGGGGTCGCAGAACGGCGGATAGTAGACGAGATCGGTATCCGTCAATTTCGCCTCGACGCGGTCGATGCCGACGCCGCCGAGAAGATACAGCCCGTTGGGGCTGGCTCCGTTCAGGCTCCAGATGCCCGTAACCGAGAAGCTCCAGTCGTCGAAATCCCCGCCGGATACGCTGCCCAGTTCCGGGTCGATTTCCTCGATGGCGTTGTTGATGGCCCGAATTGCGGACGAGGAGAAGTCGTGATTCGAATAAGCGAGCTCGAGCTGGACTCCGACGGGCCAGTCGGAGGGCCAGTAGGTCGCGCCGCCGCGGATGGACCAGCCGTCGTCGGCAATGTCGCCGAAATCGCCCTGGGCCAAATCGAAGCCGCCGGCGATGTGACCGAACCAGTCACCGTACGTGTCATCGGGACGCCCGCCGGCTTCGGCCACGCCGACCAGTACCAGCAGTGCCACCGGGAAGAACAGGCGTGCGTGTGCGACGGTTGTTGCATCGCGTCGGGTTCTCGCGTTCAAACTCGTTTCTCCTGCCAGGTGGGTCGCCGGGATCGCCGGAAGACTGTACGTCATTAACCCATTGGAATCTATGGTTGCCCACCGCACTGGCGAACGGCCTTTCGTCATCTTCACCGCCGACTGGCAAACCGGGCAGTTTTGGACCACACTCCGCTCTCTTCGAATGTCGTCGCCGGACATATCACCACCGGCGCAGAGGGTATGGAACGTGAAGAAAATCCTCGTGGCAACGATCTGCATGCTCCTGGCAGGCTGCGCCGGGCGTCAGGTGACGACGGTCCAGCCCCTGAGCGAATCCGCCGATGCGCCCTATGCGAACGTGCTGGTCGTCTCGCTGTTCAATTCGTTCGACCGGCGCCGCATTCTCGAGAGGGCGATAGTCAAGGAGCTCGGCGAGCGCGGTATCCGCGCCGTTGCGAGCACTTCACGGATGAACACGCGCACCCCGCTGAATCGCGATACTTTCGTGGCGATGGTCGACGAACTGGGCTCGGATGCCGTACTGGTCACGCAGCTGGTCGACGTCGAGACCGAGGGCAAGGTGAAGACGAGGCGCCCCGATGCGACCTACAACTTCGGGCCGACACGCTACTACAACGTCTGGACGGTGGAACTGACCGAGTACCGGGAACCACCGACCATCGCCACGAAGAGCGCCGTGGTGCTGGCCAGCCGGGTCTATTCGGCCGAAACGAAAGAGCCGGTGTGGGCCATCGAGTCGAAGCTCACCGTCAGGAAGGATCTCGACGACCCGATGGATTACTCGCTGATCACCGACGAGGCGAAGTCGATCGTCGGGCGCCTCGCGCGCGACGGGCTGCTGGCGCAATAGCCCGCGTATCGAAGCGGTCGTTGTCCCGGCGACGGGCACGGCGGACCGCACCACCGCCATTGCTTCCGGTAACCCCGGGCCGATTGCGAAATCGCAGCGCGCCAACGGTGGGCGGACCGCTAGACTGGTTTTTCCCCAGCAAGCGGCGAGACCCGCATGATCCGTACGGCCGTGATCGGCGCAGGCCACCAGGGACGCTACCACGCGCAGAAATACGCCGCCCTGCCGAACGCTGAACTCGTGGCGGTGGTTGACGTGGACGGCGAACGTGCCCGCCGTGTTGCGGCCGGCACCGGAGCGAGCGCGGCCACCGATTATCGCGAACTGCTCGACCAGATCGACGCCGTCTCGATAGCGGCGCCCACCTCCGTGCACCATTCAATCGCACGGGCAGCGCTCGACGCCGGCGTACACGTGCTGGTCGAGAAACCGATCTGCGTGACGGTGGCGGAGGCGGAGGATCTGGTGGCGCGTGCTCGCGCCCGGGGGCTCGTCCTGCAGGTTGGCCACCTGGAGCGTTTCAATCCGGCCCTGCGCGAAGCGGAAGCCGCGATAGGCGAGCCCCTGTTCATCGAGTCGCACCGGCTCGCGCCGTTCAAGGGCAGGGGGCACGACGTCGACGTGGTCCTCGACCTGATGATCCACGATATCGATCTCATCGGCTATCTGGTGGGCTCGCCGGTCGAATCCCTGGATGCGAGCGGGACTGCGGTACTCTCGGATTCGGTCGATATCGCCAACGCCCGAATCCGATTCCGGACTGGCTGTGTCGCCAACGTCACCGCCAGCCGGGTGACGCTGAAGGAAGAACGCAAACTGCGGATCTTCCAGCCGGAAGGCTATCTGTCGCTGGACCTGCATGGCCGCCGGGCGAGCATCTATCGCCGCACCGACGGCAAGGGTGAGCAGGGCCTGCCCGGGTTCACCGTGGAACGGCGTTCCTGCGAGTCGAGTGACGCGCTGGAGGATCAGATCTCGTCGTTCCTGAATGCGGTGCGTACCGACTCGACGCCGCTCGTTTCCGGCGAGGACGGCTGCCGGGCGCTGGAGACGGCGATCCGGATTACGGACCTCGTCGGCCAGCACCGACTGGCCGGGGTCGGCCGGCATCCGGAGGATCAGCGATGGCAGCGCGTCGCCGGCTTGCCCCGCTGAGGATGATCGATCTGGCGCCGCAGTACGCTGCGCTGTGCGGCGAGCTGGAGTCGGCGGCGCTCGAGGTCATGCGCGGCGGTAACTACGTCCTCGGCCCGAACGTGGAGGCTTTCGAGAGGGAGGCGGCCGCGTGGCTCGGGACGCGCCACGCAGTGGGCGTTGCCAGCGGTACCGACGCACTGCATCTGGCGCTGCTGGCGAGCGGTATCGGTCCGGGCGACGAGGTCGTGACCACCCCGCTTTCCTTCGTCGCGACGGCGCAGGCCATCGTGCATACCGGCGCCACCGTGCGGTTTGCCGACGTGGATCCGGATACCTACAACCTGGACCCCGACACCGTCGAGGCCGCGCTGACGCCCGCCACCCGCGCCATCATTCCGGTACACCTGTTCGGCCTGCCCTGCGACCTGCCACGGCTGACTGCACTGGCCGAGCGCCACGGACTGCTACTGATCGAAGACTGCGCCCAGTCCATCGGCGCAGCGGTCGACGGTCGCCGCACCGGCGCCATCGGTGCAGCGGGATGCTTCAGTTTCTATCCGGCCAAGAACCTGGGCGCCCTCGGCGACGGCGGCCTGGTTGCCACAGACGACGACGACCTGAACGAACGGCTGCGCACTCTTCGCGGACATGGCGGAGCGGACGGGACGTACACCGAGGCCGGGTTCAACAGCCGCCTCGACGAAATCCAGGCCGCGCTGCTGCGTGTGAAGCTGCCTCATCTCGAGGCGTTCAACGAACGCCGGCGGCTGATTGCGGACTGGTACGACGAGGCGCTGGACGGCCAGGCCCTGCAGCGGCCGGCCCGCCCGACAGGCCTGACCCATGTCTTCCACCATTACACGGTGGTAGCCGAAGACCGTGAAGAAGTGCGCGGGGCGCTGGCCGACCGCGGCATCGACACGGCGGTGTACTATGGAACGCCGCTACACCGCCAGCCGTTTCTCGCGGCGCAGGGCGAGCCGCCCGATCTTCCCCATGCGGATTCCCTGGCCGCCAGCTGGCTTTCGCTGCCCATGCATCCGGGACTCGGCCAGGACGACGTGCGACGCGTCGCCGCCGCGCTGCAGGAGGCTCTGGAGATCGCGCCCGGCGGCTAGGAGCGGCCGTTCCCCCGGGGACGGGCGAAGCCGTAGACGCCGCGTTTCGACTCCGCCGCGAGCCAGCGGCTCAGCCTCTCCACTGCCGAACCGGGAGCCGGAGTAACGATGGCCCGCCCGGCCCGCAGTCGCCTGAAAGCGTCCTCCAGCGCCCGGTACTCTGCGCCGCGCACGCCGGCGCGCCGCAGTCCGAGCGCGTTCAGCCGGTAATGCCGCGGCGGATCCCCGCCCAGCATCGCGCAAGGCATGACGTCTTTGCGCACCGCGGTGTAGCCGGCGACCATCGCCAGTTCGCCGATGCGCACGAACTGATGGACACCCGTGCCGCCTCCGATGACAGCGCCGTCGCCCACCTGCACGTGGCCGCCAAGTAGCACGCCATTCGTCAGGGTCACCCGGTCGCCGACCCGGCAGTCATGGGCGACATGGGCGCCGACCATGAGATAGCAGCCCGAGCCGACTCGTGTCGGATGCCCCTCCCGCGTCGACCGATGCAGGGTGACGCCTTCGCGGAATACGTTCCCCTCACCGATCTCGAGCCAGGTGTCACCGCCGTCGAAGGAGACGTCCTGCGGCAGATCGCCGATTACGGCGTGGGCATGCACGGCATTGCGGGCGCCGAGGCGCACCCCCCGGCAGATCACGGCATGGGGGCCGATGCGCGTCTCTGCGCCGATGAACGCCGGGCCCTCCAGGACTGCGTGCGCTCCGATCCGCACGCCTGCTTCGAGTGCGACCATCTCGTCGATGACCGCGGTCGGATGTACTTGCGGCGTGGCCATGGTTCCCCTGGCGATATTCCGGTAAACCATCGTGTCACAAACCGCCGGCGGCTGCCGAATGCAACGGGCGGGAACGTGCGGCGGGAGTCTGGAGCGGGTGAAGGGAATCGAACCCTCATTCTCAGCTTGGGAAGCTGATGTTCTACCATTGAACTACACCCGCTAATCAGGGAGTGCCGGCGCAGTTTACCGCCATGCAGTGTCGCCGGTCACTATCCCGTGTGCACGGACTGGCACCGTTGCAACTCATGGCGGGCACGGCAACAGGAAGGGCGACGCGAACGGTGCCCATGGACCGCATGGTCAAATTTTTCAGCGCCACGTATACTCCCGGCGGGGATGCGGGCCGTGCATCAGCACGTAACCCGTATCTCAACCATAAGAACGACAAACCTCACGGGGGATACAACGATGAAGAAAGCAACGATACTGACCGGGCTGGCCGCCTTCGTGGCGCTCGGCCTGCCGCTCCACGGCATGGCCGACGAGCAAGAGACGCCCGGCCCACTGACGGAGGTCTGGTACATCGTGCCGAAACAGGGGATGGAGGCACAGTTCGAGGGCGCGGTGAAAGAGCACCACAAGTTCCGCGTCGATTCGGGCGAAACCCAGGAATGGAGCATCTACGTCCCGGTGATCGGCCACAACATGGCCATCTACCAGTTCCGCTCCTGCTGCCACACGTTCGCGGATCTGGACACCTACCAGGCCGAGGCAATGGAGAAGGGGCTCGGCGCGCACTGGAACGAGAACGTGCACCAGTACGTCGACCACTATCATCGCTATCTCGAGCGTAACGACTGGGAACACAGCTACATGCCGGAGGACGGCGGGCCGTACAAGTACTACGGCGTCACCAGCCGCGTCTGGAAGCAGGGCGCAGGACCGGGCCCCAACGACGCCCGCAAGCAATTCAGCAAGATCGCCAAAGAACAGGGCTGGGCCGACGACGATCACCAGTGGCTCTGGCTTTCGCGGATCGGCGGCAAACCCATCATGATGCTCGTCAGCCCCATGGAGAACTTCGCGGACATGGCGCCTTCCGATCCCTCGTTCTACGATTTCCTGAGCGAGAAGCTCGGTTCCGAGGCAGCGGCCGACGCGCTCTTCGAGGAATTCGACTCCGGGTTCGAGAGTTCCGACTACACCGTCTGGACGGAGCGCGAGGACCTGACGGCCGCGGGCGACGAATGACGGTCTGAGCCGGCGATATCACCGCCGTAATCCCGCGATCGGCCGGCTGCGCCGATCGCGGGATCCGGCTGGAGGCGTGGTGCGGCCTACTCGACGACGGTGAGCTCTTCCAGCAGGTGCTCGGCGTCGTACACCTTGTCGAGCGCCTCCAGCATGATGGCCGTGTCCACGGCCACGCTCCGGTTCAGGCTCGGGTCGAACCAGTATTCACCGGCGATCGAGTGGATGTTGCCGTCGAAGGCCACGCCCACCAGCGCACCGTCTGCCGCAATGACGGGGCTGCCGGAGTTGCCGCCGGTGGTATCGGCCGTGCTGACGAAATTGAACGGGGTACCAGGGTCGAGGGCCTCGCGTACCGCGCGCCAGCTCTCCGGCACCAGGAACGGCCGCTGGCCGGTCGCACGCTCGAACAGGCGTCGGGTCGACGTGAAGGGCTCCACGTCTTCCCCCTTCTCCTCCCAGCCCTCCACCGCGCCATAGCTCACGCGCAGCGTGAAGGTGGCGTCGGGATAGATCTCGGTGCCGTAGATCGCGAACCGGGCGTCGGCGATCATCTCGCGCCCGCGGGCCAGCGGCGCCTCCACCCGTTCCTCGTAGGCTTCCCGCAGCTCGCGCGCGGACGGCTCGATGGCCAGGGCGAGCCGGATCATCGGATCGTCGCTCGACTTGACGGCCTCCACGCCCCCCTCCCAGAGGCCGCGCCGATACTCGGCCTCGTCCAGGCGGCTGTTCTCGACCAGGTAGGCGGCCAGCGCATCGGGTGACTCGTTGCCGAGGATCGTCTTCACGTAGGCGCTGTCCGGCCCGAGCCATTCGCGCATCTTGGCCAGCGAGAAGGCGAGCCGCAGCTCGTCGTAGGGCTTGCTGATCGGCCGGTCCGCAAGAAGCCGCTGTTTCAGCTGCGGCAGCGCGGCGTCAGTGTAGTCGCGGATGCGTTCCTCGTTGGGCTTCTCCCGCTCCACGGTGCCGCGGACGATACTGCGCGCGTAGCCGAACAGATCCCCCAGAAGCCCGGCCCGGTTCTCGATGAACAGATGCTCCTCGTACAGGTTGCGATGCGCCGCGACGGCGTCGTCGATCAGCTCCCAGGCCTCGCCCCAGGCCGCCTCGTATTCCGGGTTGGCCGCCACGGCCTCCCTGAGCTTGTGCTCACCCGCCGCCTTCTCGGCCATCATCTCGTCGTCCAGCAACGCGAACAGGCGGTTGCGCACCACCTTGATGCCGTTCTCCACCAGCAGGATGTTCTGCTGCACCGCACGCGCGGCCTCCGGTCCGGTGTGCTGCCAGGCCAGCATACGGCCGCGGAGCTCCGAGTTGCGCAGCAGCCAGATGGGGTAGACCACGTCGCGCAGCATCCGGAGTTCGGTCAGCGTCATCTGGCGGGAGGTACTGCCCGGGTGGCCCGTGACGAAGACGGGATCGCCCGCCTCCGGGCCGCCGCGCCGCCAGGACAGGTAATCCGGCGTCGACGCCGGTTCGCCGTCTTCGTATGCGCGCAGGAACGACATGTCGAACGACCAGCGCGGGAAATTGAAGTTGTCGGGGTCGCCGCCGAAGGCGGCGATGTCGAGTTCCGGCGCGAACACCAGGCGCACGTCGTCGTAGCGCCGGTAGCGGTAGATGAAGTACTGGCCGCCCTTGTACAGGCTGACCGCCTCGCAATGCAGATCGCCCCCGGAGTCCGCCTCGCAGGCGGATTCCAGCCGGGTGAGCGCGGCCTTGCGGGCCTCGTTGGCCTCGGCGTCGGACAGGCCTTCGACCGCGCCGAGCACCTCCTCCGTCACCTCCTCGTAGCCGATGAGCAACGAGACCTGCTCGCCGGGGCACTGCAGCTCCTCGCCTCGTTCGGCGGCCAGGAAGCCTTCGTCAGACAGATTGCGCTCGTCGCTGCTGAGGTTGCGCACGCAGCCCCAGAGGCAGTGGTTGTTGGTCAGGATGAGGCCGTTCTCCGAGACGAGAGAACCGGTGCAGCCGTTCTCCAGCCGGGTGGTGGCGAGCTGAGCCCGCTCCAGCCAGGCGTCGTCGATGACGACACCGTATTTTTCCTCCACCTGGCGGGACGGAAAGTTGTCGAGGGTCCACATGCCTTCGTCGGCGAGTGCGGCGAGGGGGAACAGGAGGATGAGGGCACAGACTTTGAGTGAGCGCATTCGGACTCTTCCGCTGACAGGGACGGTCATTCTAGAGTCGGAACCCGATGAACGGAACCAGCCTCCGCCGGGGCCGATCCGGCGCGTACGCGGTGGACGCAGGGTGAACAGAGGGTTTGGCGGGCATCCGGCCGGCGGATACACTCGAAACACGAGGGGCGGTTCCCGCTGCCCTCACGGACATCCACCAGTATGGACGACACGAAGCCCCGCACCGCTGCCGACGAAACCGGGGAGCCCGGCAAGGGCGTTACGCTGCGCCCGGCCAACCCCGATGGCAAGAGCGCGAACGGCTTCCTGCTGGACTGGTATGCCAGCGCGCCCCGGGGCGTCGTCGCAAAGCCCCGGCGGCAGGTGCTGGCAGAGCTGTTCACCTCGCTGCTGGTGCTGTCGGCGAAGTTCGGCTACAAGCCGGCCGTCGGCGTACCGAACTACCTCTATCTCGTTGACGGCGAGTGGAGTCTGAGCCTGATCGCTCCTGACGAGTGGCACGAGGATCGGCGCGAGGGCTTTGCCGGCACCTGCATCCTGCAGGCCGACCGCACCTGGACGATCGCGCCCTCCCGGCAACTCTCCGCAGACACGGCGGTGGCGCATGCCGTGGCCGGATTCTACGAAGCCTTCGCCGGGATGCTGGATACCGACGCCGTGCTGGAAGACATCCTGCCGTTCCATGCCGGTAATCTCCCCTATTACCAGCGGCTGAATGCCAACGCGCTCAGCCGGTCGGTGCGCGCCGCCGCAACCCTGGGCGGCCAGCTCGCCATCCCGGCGCGGGAGTGGCGGCTGGCGTTGCCCGACTACGCGCGGCCGCTCCTGCGGGGATGACAAGACACGAAGTCCGGCCGACACCGGGCGGCGGGGAAGAGGGGCGAAAGGGCTGTTGACGCCGACCGCTCCCTGGACGATGGTGAGTGCCTGACTGGCGTACTCACGCGATTCCCGCGAGGTGGACCATGACTGCAACCGCAAGGAATACCCTGCCGCTCCTGATCTTCGCCGTCCTCGGCGCGGCGGCCTGTCAGCCGGAGGCGCCGGCCGAACGTCCCGACGCAGCCAGCGCGGAATCCGCGGCCCGCTCGGCAGCCGGGCAGATACAGGCGGACTATCCGGGACCGGACCCCGGGGGAGCAGCCGTCTGGACCCACCTCCAGAGCGAGGATTACCGTGCGAACTGGTCGCTGTGGCCGGGCCGCGGCGAACTCTACGAGGGCAAGGAACCCCATGGCACGCTGCTCACCACCTACGTGAACGACGCAGCACTCGGGGCGGTGGAGGAGAAGGCCGGCCGTATGCCGCCCGGCGCAATCATCGTGAAGGAGAACCACACGCCGGAGGAGGCGCTGGCATCGGTGACCGTGATGTACAAGGCACCCGGCTTCAATCCGGACCACAACGACTGGTTCTTCGCCAAGTACCAGCCGGACGGGTCCGTGGCCGAGACGCCGGACGGCAAGCCGCAGGCAGGGCGTGTGCCCGGCTGCCAGGCCTGTCACGCAGCGCGCAAGACCAACGACTACCTGTTCACGGGCCGGATCCGGGCGGAGGGGATGTAGGCCGCCGGCGGGGTAGCCTATTGCCGGGCCAGCCACGGCCGTATTGCCGGGCGCACGGCTGGTGGCTATATTGCCGGAAACACTTCGCAATAAGCTCATGATCCGGATACCGCAAGCCCGCGCAGCGCTACTGGCTGCCGCTGTGGCGGCCGCGGGCTGTGGCGGCACTGCCGTCCAGCCGCTGATGCCCACGCCGGTGCTGTTCACGGAGTTCGGCGTCGGCCCCCTCGACCACATACCCGAACAGCAGCGCTGGAACCCGCGGCGCGTCTATTACGCAACCACACGCGAACGCGACGACGACCTGCAACGGATCGACTACGGCAACGCCGAGAGCGACTCGGTTGCGGTCGGCATGTCGCTGATCGGATTCGGCGGCCGCGACCTTTCCTGGTCCGACCTGAATGAGTATTCACGCAGTGCCGAGCGGCCGGAAACCATCGATCTGTCCATCGCCGGACTCGTCGAGGCGGGCTATTTCATTCCGGGCGAGGACGGCGGGGCGCGCGACGTCGGGGGAGCCGCCGCCTGGCTGATGGCCAATCTGAATTCCTCCATCGCGTCGGCCAGGGACCGGGATCTTCTGATCTACGTGCACGGCGCGAAGGTCAACTTCTACAACGCCAATGCGTTCGCCGCCCAGCTGGATCACTTCATGGGCCGTGACATGACCTCGCTGGCCTTCTCCTGGCCGACGCGCCAGAACATCGTCGCCTACGGCACCGGCGGCGACGTTCGGCGCGCGTATCGCGCCGCGCCAGCTCTCGCCTCCCTGCTGGAGCTGCTGGCACGGGATTCGGTCGCACGGCGCATCCACATCATCTGCTGGAGCGCCGGCGGACGGGTGGTGAATTCGGCGCTGCAGCAGCTGCATGCCCGATATGGCGATAAAGACCTGGACCTGCGCGAACGCTTCCGCATCGGCACCGTGTACTTCGCCGCCGCGGACGTGCCAAGCGAGGAGTTCGTGGCAGCGCTGCCTGCGATCAACGAGCTGGCACGCCGTAGTATCGTCACCGTGTCGTCCAAGGACAGTGCGCTGACGATGGCCCGTATCTTCATGGGCGGGGGCACGCGTATCGGCCAGCGCAATAACGAGCTGGAACCGGAGCAGATGGAGACAGTGATGGCAGCGGACCGTCTCGAGGTCATCGATGTCTCTCGCGGCAGGGAAGGACGCGGCTTCGACATCACCGGCCATCGCTACTGGTTCGACCATCCATGGGCGAGCACCGACATGATCCTGGCGATACGCAGCGATCTCGGCCCGGACGAACGGGCGCTGGGCGAGACTGATTTCGAGCTGCTCTGGAGCCTGCCTGCCGATTACCCGGAACGGTTGCGTACGACCCTGACCCGAGAGGATGTCGAATTCCGGCGCGACTAGTACGGCTCTATGCGATGCCGAGCGTGGCACGCCCCCTGTCAGCGCGCCTCGGCGGTAAACAGGAACCGGTTCACGCAGAACAGGAACTCGTCCGCCCCTGCACGCTGTTCGATGTCTTCCCGCCAGTGGTCGACCTCGTCTTTGCTCGCGGCACGCGTGGCCACGGCACTGGCTGCGCACTGGGCGATCATGGTGCCAGCATAGCCCTCGTCGTCGAGACGCGTCGAGAGAACCGGGACGGCGTGGATCCGGACGTCGCCGAACCCCGCCGCGCGGAGCAACGGCTGTAGCCGCTGCGGCAGACGCGGACTCGGCACGGCGGCGTCCCAGGCGCCGAACAGGCGGCGGGTGAGGTCCGCGTCTTCGGCGGTGACGACGGCGGTCTGCCAGTCGGTCTCCACGATGGCGACACGACCGTCCGGCCGCAGGACGCGGCGGATCTCGGCTAGCGCGGCTTCCGGCTGCTCGACGTAGAGCAGCACCTGGGTGGCGGTGACCGCGTCGGCCGCGCCGGATCGCACGGGCAGGCGCGTCGCATCCGCCTGCGCCAGGGTGATCTGCGGTATGCCTGCGCACCGCTTGTGTGCGAGGGCCAGCATTGAGGCGCTGAGGTCGAGCCCGAACACGGTGCCGTCCGGACCGACAGCCTCGGCCAGTCCGCGTGTCAGCAGGCCCGACCCGCAGCCCACATCCAGGACGCACTCGTCGTCGGACGGGGCGAGCGCGTCGAGGGTGCGCTGCCGCTGGTACCGGATCTCCGGGGAAAGATAGGCCCGCTGGGTCCGCCTCGCCCGGGTGTCGTTGTAGGGGGTGCGTGCTGGCACGGGTACGCCTCCGCCGGGGCAATGGACCGCATTATGGTGCAGGGGAACGGCGGCGGACAGGGCGCGCTATACTGGCTGGTGCATGTGCACCCGCAATAAACAGTACCGCCGGCTCGCGATCCTCGCGAGCGCTCTCGTGCTCGCCGCCTGTGCGGGCCACGTGTCCGTGGGGCCGGCCCCGGACGCGCGCGCGTCTGCAGAGGCCGCGGCAACGGTCGAGGTCTCCTTCGTAACGAATCGGCAACTGGAAACGGATGGCGACGGCCTGGGCTACTACGGGGGCGCTCGCGGAGCGCTGACGGCGGGGCGCTGCCGGGTGGCCATCGCACACGGAGAGGACCACGAAGGCCGGGTGCTCGACGTAACGCCGGCACCGGCGCGGGACGTGACGTCCGTCGTCGGCGACGGAGAGCGGGCCGGTGCCGTCGTCTACATCCACGGCTTCAACGAGAGCTTCGGCCGGAGCTGTCGCCACGCGGCGTTGCTGCAGGAGCGGCTGGGACTCGACGGCCGGCTGCTGCTGTTCAGCTGGCCCGCCGATCGCAAGTACGTCACGTATGCGAGCGATGCCGGCGATCTCGCTTGGAGCCTGCCGGATCTCCGGGCGGTGCTCAAGGGGCTGGTCGCCCGGCACGGCAGCGCCGGCGTGAGCGTCCTGGGGCACAGCCTCGGTGCGCGCGCCACCGTGGAGGTGCTGGCGCGGATGGACGAGGGTGCAGGCGCATTCGGCCAGGTCGTGCTGATCGCTCCCGATATCGCGCGGTCACGATTCGCCGAGTTACGGCCGGCACTGGAGCGGTGGGCGGATCGGGTGACGATCTATGCCTCGGAGAACGACTTGGCGTTACGCCTGTCCACGGTGGTGAATACTTCAGCGCGGCTGGGGATTACCGACGAAGAGAGCCATGCCGTGAGTGCGCCGTCCGCGAAAGTGCAGTTCGTGGACGTGTCGGGGACCGGGCGGTACAGCCTGAGCGGGCACGTCTATCATCTGCGTAACCCGGCGGTGATCGAGGATATCGGCCGCCTGTTCGCTCCGGCGACGAGCGATGCCGATGGCAGCTACGAGCGTGTGCCGGGATCCGCTCCCGGCCTGTGGCGGCTGATGCCGGTCAAGCGCGAAACGACGGCCGGGGCCGGACCGGATGAGCCGAGAAATTTCTGAAAGTTTCAAAAGTTGCAAAAGTTCGGTCCGGCACCTAAGCGATCCAGACCTGTTGGGCGTTGACGAACTCGTGGATGCCGTGGGGACCGAGTTCGCGGCCGTAGCCCGAGCGGCCGACGCCGCCGCTGGGTAGCCGGGGGTCGGTCTTGACGATGCCGTTGACGGCCACCTGGCCGGTGTAGAGGCGCCGGGCCATGGCCTCGCCGCGTTTCGCGTCGGTCCATAGGGCCGCCGCCAGTCCGTAGGGGGTGTCGTTGGCGATGGCGAGTGCCTCTTCGGCGTCCGCCGCCTTCATCACCACCGCCACCGGGCCGAAGGTCTCCTCGCAGGCGCCGGTCATCTGCTGCGTGACGTCGGTCAGCAGGGTCACGGGGTAGAAGAAACCGTCGCCCTCCGGCAGCTCGCCGCCCAGGCGGCAGGTGGCGCCGGCCTCTACGCTCGCCCGCACCTGGCGATGCAGATTCGCACGCAGGTCGTCCCGGGCGATCGGGCCCACGTCGGTGGATTCCTCGCGGGGGTCGCCCACCTTCAGTTTCGCCAGGCGCTCCTGCAGCAGTTCCACCATGCGCTCGTATACCGGCGCCTCCACGATGGTGCGCTTGGCCGCGATGCAGCTCTGCCCCGCGTTGATGATGCGCGACAGGGTGATGGTGTCCGCCGCCTTCTCCAGGTCGGCGTCCGCCAGCACGATGGCGGGATCCGAACCGCCGAGCTCCAGCACCGAGCGCTTGATTTCGGACGCCGCAACAGACGCCACCGCCGCGCCGCCGCGGTCGGAACCCGTGAACGACACGCCCCTGATGCGCTCGTCGCGGATCACCGCCTCCACCGCCGGCGTCTCGATGGGCAGATTCCGGAAGACACCTTCCGGGGCGCCCACCCGCGTGAACACGTCGGCGATGGCCGCGGCGCAGCCCGGCACGTGGGGATCGTGCTTCATCACGCAGGTGTTGCCCGCCATGAGCGCCGGAGCGGCGAAACGAAACGCCAGCCAGAACGGTGCGTTCCAGGGCAGCACGCCGAGAATGGTGCCGAGCGGCAGATACTGCACGTAGCTGCGGCTGGCATCGGACTCGATGACGTCGGCCGAGAGGTAGGACTCGGCATGCTCGGCATAGTGCTCGGCGCACCAGGCGGCCTTCTCCACCTCGCCCCGGGCCTCGCGGGCGGGTTTGCCCATCTCCTCGGTCATCAGCGCGCCCAGGGCGTCCACGTCCCGGCGCATCTCCGCGGCGACGGCGCGCAGCAGCCCGGCGCGTTCGGCGAAGCCGCTGTCACGCCAGGCGGGGAAGGCCGCGGCTGCGCTCGCGAGGATGGCCTCTACCTCGTCGGCGGAGGCCGGTTCCACCTCGCGGATAACGGTACCGGTGGTCGGATCGATGGCGGTCAGCATGGGTCGACTCCTGGGTTCCTGGAGCGTCGTGACGAGCAGGCGCTCGGCGCCGCTCAGGACGCCTTGCCGGATTTGCCGGACTCGCCGGCCTTGTCGGACTTGTCGGGGTCGTCGCGCGTGGGAATGGCGATCAGCTTGTCGCTCGAGCCGACGCGTTTGCCCATGAGCGTCTGCTCGCCCTTGACGACGAAGTCCTCGTCCAGGGTGAAGAAGGACTGGCAGCTCTTGTCGGTCACATGGATGGTGTCGGATATGCCGACGGTCTTGTCGCCGTCCACGCCCCACATCCACGGGATGATGTGGAAGCACATGCCCTCCTCCAGGATGGTGCTGCTGCCCTGGCGCAGGCTGCAGATGTAGCCCTCGTCCCAGCTGGGCGGGAAGGCGATACCGATGGAGTAACCCGAGCGCGTGATGAGGTTCGCGCCCACCTGGTTGTCCTGGATGATGGCGCGGATCAGGTTGTCGGCATCGGAGACGGTGAGCCCCGGCCGGATGATGTTCTTCACCTCGCGCAGCGCGAGCTTCATGCGCTCCTGGGCCTGCAGCAGCGAAGGCGTCATGTCGCCCAGCAGCACCGTGCGCATCATGGCGGTGTGGTAGCGCCGATAGCAGCCGCCAACCTCCAGGAAGACGTGCTCGCCCGGCTGGACCGTGCGCCCTTCCCAGGTGGCGTGGCCGATCATCGTGCGCGGACCGGAGGTCACGTAGGGCATGACCGCAGGAGGTTCACCGCCCGCCTTGAACATGGCGCTGGAGATGGCGGCACCGATATCGTTCTCGGTGGCGCCCGCCTCCGCCGCGTCGTAGCCCGCGAGCACACCGGCCTCGGTGGCGGCCGCGGCCTTCTTCATCACCTCGATCTCGTAGCGGGACTTGGTGATGCGCCCCTGCTCGACGATGCCGAAGCAGTCCAGCAGCCGGCCGCCGGTGAACGTGGTGTGGATGCTGTCCTGGTGATAGGCGGGGAAGAAATAGCTGTTGCGCTCGTAGCCGATGTCCTTGCCGTTCAGCCCGAACTCGCGCAGCGACTCCACCAGCATCTGGATGGCGTCGCCGGTGTCGGGGTACGGCCGGGTGCGCTCCACCCAGGTGCGGGCATGGATGTTCGACT
>CAYRZI010000063.1:0-16131 GCA_964428605.1 uncultured Woeseiaceae bacterium | reverse complement strand
CCGATCTCGACCGTCTCTACCAGCGCGTCCTGGCCCGCGCGGATCACACGGCGAAAGCCTCTCTCAGGAACGCCCACGCCGCCTGGGAGCGCGGCCTTCGGGACTGCCTCGAGCTGCCGGAGGACGGGCGCCGCGACTGCCTGGACGGGCGCTACAATGCGCGCCTGGTGGAACTCGGCCGCCAGCTGTAGGAGGGCCTTCAGGCCCGATGATGTCCTATAGGCGCAGGCCCGCCATCGGCCGGACAGGCACTGCGGGGGTATCCGTCGCCGCGACCTTTTGTCGGGAGCAAGACGGATGCCCCCGCAGGGCGGCCGCAAAAGAAAGGGGGAATCGAGCCTGAAGGCCCTCCCACATGCGCAGCAGGCCGGGCGGCCGGGAAAGAAGAGTGTCAGGCCAGGCGCCTCTCCCGCGCCTCGGCCAGCAGCGTGCGCAGGTAACGGCCCGTGTGGGACGCCTGCACTTCGGCGACGTCCTCCGGCGTGCCGGCCGCCACGATCTCGCCGCC
Source organism: uncultured Woeseiaceae bacterium (assembly GCA_964428605.1). Lineage (GTDB taxonomy): Bacteria > Pseudomonadota > Gammaproteobacteria > Steroidobacterales > Woeseiaceae > Lentisalinibacter. Next base: position 15,623 of record CAYRZI010000063.1, on the reverse strand, counting down.
GGCGTCGCCGCCTTCCGGGCCCAGGTCCACGATCCAGTCCGCCGTCTTGATCACGTCCAGGTTGTGTTCGATGACGATGACGGTGTTGCCACGGTCGCGCAGCCGGTGCAGCACCGCCAGCAGCTGGGCGATGTCGTGGAAGTGCAGGCCGGTGGTGGGCTCGTCGAGGATGTAGAGGGTGGAGCCGGTGTCCCGCTTGGAGAGTTCGCGGGCCAGCTTGATGCGCTGGGCCTCGCCGCCGGACAGCGTGGTGGCGTTCTGCCCCAGCCGCACGTAGGACAGGCCCACGTCCATCAGCGTCTGCAGCTTGCGGGCGATCACCGGCACGTTGCGGAAGAACGCGAGGCCGTCCTCCACGGTCATCTCCAGTACCTCGTGGATGTTGCGGCCCTTGTAGCGGATATCCAGCGTCTCCCGGTTGTAGCGGCGGCCCTCGCAGACGTCGCAGGGCACATAGATGTCCGGCAGGAAGTGCATCTCCACCTTGATGACGCCGTCGCCCTGGCAGGCCTCGCAGCGCCCGCCCTTGACGTTGAAGCTGAAACGCCCCGTCTGGTAGCCCCGGGAGCGGGCCTCCTGGGTGCCGGCGAACAGCTCGCGAATGGGCGTAAAGAGACCGGTATAGGTGGCGGGGTTGGAGCGCGGCGTGCGCCCGATCGGGCTCTGGGAGATATCGATGACCCGGTCGAAGTGCTCCAGCCCGTCTATTCCCGCACAGGGCTGGGGCTCCGTGGCAGCCCGGTTCAGCAGCGCCGCGGCCGTCTCGTAGAGCGTGCCGTTGATCAGCGTGGACTTGCCGGAACCGGACACGCCGGTGACGCAGGTCATCAGGCCGATCGGCAGGCTGGCATCCACGTGTTTCAGGTTGTTGCCGCTGGCGTCGCGCACGGTGAGCAGACGGCCGTCGTCCGGGGTGACCCGCCGGGCCGGCACCTCGATGCGCCGCTGCCCGGAGAGATACTGGCCGGTGAGCGAGGCTGCGTTGCGGCGGATCGCCTCCGGTGCACCCTCGGCCACCACCCGGCCGCCGTGCACCCCGGCGCCGGGTCCCAGGTCCACCACGTGGTCGGCGGCGAGGATGGCCTCCTGGTCGTGCTCCACCATGATCACCGTATTGCCGAGATTCCGCAGGTGGGTGAGGGTGGCGAGCAGGCGGGCGTTGTCCCGCTGGTGCAGGCCGATGCTCGGCTCGTCGAGCACGTACATGACGCCCACGAGCCCGGAGCCGATCTGGCTCGCCAGGCGGATGCGCTGGGCCTCGCCGCCGGAGAGCGTGTCCGCGCTGCGCTCGAGGGTGAGATAGGACAGACCGACGTCGTCCAGGAAGCCGAGCCGGTCGGCGATCTCCTTGACGATGCGTCCGGCCACCTCTCCGCGCCAGCCCGGTAGTTCCAGGCCGGCGAAGAACGAACGGGCCGCCCCCACCGCCATGGCGGAGACCTCGGCGATGCCGCGGTCCGCCACGAAGACGTTGCGTGCTGCGCTGTTCAGACGCGAGCCGCCGCACGCGGGGCACTGCCGGGTGCTCAGGTACTTGGCCAGCTCCTCGCGGACCGTGGCCGATTCGGTCTCCCGGTAGCGCCGCTCAAGATTCGGCAGGACGCCCTCGAAGGGATGGCGCTGGCTCACGCCGGCGCCCCGGCTGCTGGTGTAGCTGAATTCAATCTGCTCGTCGCCGCTGCCGTACAGGATCACCTCGCGCACCGACTCGGGCAGTTCGCCGAAGGGCGCCTCCACGTCGAAGCCGTAGTGCGCGGCCAGGCTGCCGATCATCTGGAAATAGTAGGTGGTGCGTCGGTCCCAGCCGCGGATGGCGCCGCCGGCCAGGCTGAGCTCCGGGTTCACCACCACCCGGTCCGGGTCGAAGAACTGCTTCACGCCGAGCCCGTCGCAGTCCGGGCAGGCGCCGTGGGGATTGTTGAAGGAGAACAGCCGCGGCTCGAGTTCGCTCAGGCTGTAGCCGCATTCGCGGCAGGCGTAGCGGTCGGAGAAGGTCAGTTCCTCGTGGTCGCTGTCGTTGCCGTCATCCAGGGGCACCACCCGCGCCACGCCGTCGGACAAACCGAGGGCGGTCTCGAACGACTCCGCCAGTCGCAGCGCGAGGTCGGGCCGCACCTTGACGCGGTCCACCACGGCCTCGACCGTGTGCCGGCGGCGTGCATCCAGGGCCGGCGCATCGGCCAGTTCCAGGATCTCGCCGTCGATGCGGGCGCGCACGAAGCCCTGCGCCTGCAGTTCCTGCATTACCCTGGCGTGCTCGCCCTTGCGGTTGTCCACCACCGGCGCGAGCAGCGCCAGTCGGCTGCCCTCCGGCATGGCCAGCACCTGGTCCACCATCTGGCTGACCGTCTGTGCGGCCAGGTCCAGGCCGTGATCCGGACAGCGGGGTGTGCCGGCCCGGGCGTAGAGCAGGCGCAGATAGTCGTAGATCTCGGTGACCGTGCCCACCGTGGAGCGTGGATTGTGGGAGGTGGATTTCTGCTCGATGGAGATGGCCGGCGACAGGCCCTCGATGTGGTCGACGTCCGGCTTCTCCATCATCGACAGGAACTGGCGCGCGTAGGCGGACAGCGATTCCACGTAACGGCGCTGGCCTTCGGCGTAGATGGTGTCGAAGGCGAGGGACGACTTGCCCGAGCCGCTCAGGCCCGTGAGGACGATCAGCCGGTCGCGGGGCAGCGACAGATCCACGTTCTGCAGGTTGTGCGTCCGTGCGCCGCGTATTTCGATGCTGTCCATGGGAGCCGGCGGTGTGCGAGGGTCAACCTGTTAATATACGCCGCCTGCTTCCCGCCGCGCAAAAAGGCGACGGGCCGGGGAACTCTCCAGGACAGCGACGGGACCGAAGATGCCGGAAGAAACAGCCACCGCAACCGACGGACAACGAAAACGCATCAACCTGGAGCCGGGCGAGGGGCGGGTCATCGGCATGGTCAGCGGCATGGCGATGCTGCGCATGCTGGGCCTGTTCCTGCTGCTGCCGGTGCTCGCGCTTTGGGCCTCCGGGCTGGAGGGGGCGACACCCATGCTGGTGGGCCTGGCCGTCGGCGGTTACGGCATCACCCAGGCGGTGCTGCAGGTGCCCTTCGGCACGCTCTCGGATCGCATCGGCCGCATCCCGGTGATCGTGCTCGGCCTCGCGGTCTTCGCCGCCGGCAGTTTCGTGGCGGCCATGAGCAATCACATTCTGGGCGTGATCGCCGGGCGTCTCCTGCAGGGGGCCGGCGCGGTCTCGGCCACGCTGACGGCGCTGCTGGCCGACCACACCCGGGAGGAGATCCGCACCCGGGCCACCGCCATCCTGGGCATCTCCATCGGCAGCTCGTTCCTGATTGCGCTGGTGCTGGGCCCGCTGGTGGCCAGCGTGACCGGCGTGCGCGGTCTGTTCTGGCTCGCCGGCATCATGGCGCTGACGGCGCTGGCGCTCGCCACGGTGCTGCCCCGGGCGAAGCCGGGCGCCCATCACGGGGAGCAGCGGCGGCCGGCGGGGCGCCTGACCCCGGGCGTTGCCGCCATCGATGCCTCCATCTTCCTGCTGCACATGATGCTCACGGCAAGCTTCGTGGCGGCGCCGTTCCTGCTGCGCGACGCGCTCGGCGTGCCCATGGAGACCCAGTGGCGGACCTACTTCGCCGCCCTGGCCCTCTCCCTGGTGGCCACCGTGCCGCTGGTGCTGCTGGGCGAGAAGGGCCGCGGCAGCTGGATCTTCGTCCTCTCCGTCGGCCTGCTCGCGCTGGGTCAGGCGCTGCTGTGGCGGGCGGCGGACGGCTGGATCTTCGCCCTGGCCGGACTGGCGGTCTTCTTCGCCGGATTCAACTACCTGGAGGCCCGGCTGCCGGCCCGCCTCTCGGTGGTAGCGGGCCCGAGCGGGCGGGGCGGCGCACTGGGGCTGTTCTACACCTCCCAGTTCCTCGGCGCGTTCGCCGGGGGCGTGGTCGGCGGCTGGCTCATGGGTGTGACGGACTACAGCGGCGTGTTCGTCGCCCTCGGCGGCATCGGCATCGCCTGGCTGGTGGTAACGATAGGCCTCGTTTTCGGGCGGAATCCCGCATTATAGCGGTGGGCATTTGGCGGGGCAGCGCCTACAATAGCTCACCCTCGACGGCGAAGAGCGTGGCTCCTCGCCCCGGCATACGAACAGAAAAAGGCAGGGGACCCTGATGGCCCGCGGAATCAACAAAGTCATACTGGTCGGCAATCTAGGCCAGGATCCGGACACGCGCTACATGCCCAGCGGCAGCGCGGTCACCAACCTGCGCATCGCCACCAGCGAGCAGTGGAAGGACAAGCAGACGGGCGAGCAGAAGGAGCGCACCGAATGGCACAACGTGGCCATGTTCGGGCGCCTTGCGGAGATCGCAGCGGAGTACCTGCGCAAGGGCTCCCAGGTCTACATCGAGGGCAAGCTGCGCACGCGCAAGTGGCAGGACAAGCAGGGCAACGACCGCTGGACCACGGAGGTCATCGCCGACGAGATGCAGATGATGGGCGGCCGTGGCGGTGGCGGTGGCGGCTCGGCGCCGATGTCGTCCCAGGACTCCGGCCCCTCCGGCGGCAACTACCCCGATTCGGGCGGCGGCGAGGAGTTCGACGACGACATCCCGTTCTGAGGGCAGCCCTGGAACGCTGACGCCAACCTAAAAGGTCCCCTCGGGGTCCATCGCACTCTGTGAGCCCGGTCGCGGCAGCGCGGCGCGGGCTCTGCTACGTTTGCGGGCTGTCCACCGGTGCGGCGGATGACCTGCCCGTACGCGGCAGCGGATTTATCGCTTAACGAAATTATCGCTTAACGAGACAAGGAACCGGAAATGGGAGCCTACAAAGAGCCGCACGGCGGCGAACTGACCGAACTGTACCTGGACGAGGCGGCGGCCGCCGAGGAGAGGAAGCGCGCCCGCGACATGACGTCCTGGGACCTCACGCCGCGCCAGCTCTGCGACCTCGAGCTGCTTCTGAACGGCGGCTTCTCCCCGCTGACCGGATTCCTCGAGCAGGCCGACTATGAGGGCGTGCTGAAGGACATGCGCCTCGCCTCGGGCGTGCTCTGGCCGATGCCGGTCACCCTGGACGTGAGCGAGGAGTTCGCCGCCGATGTGGCCGAGGGCGACGAGATCGCCCTGCGCGATCAGGAGGGCGTGCTCATCGCCACCATGAAGGTGGCCAGCCGCTGGACGCCGGAGAAGGAGTCCGAGGCGCTGCAGGTGTTCGGCACCAGCGACGAGCTGCACCCGGCGGTGGACTACCTGATGAACAGGGCCGGCCCGGTCTACCTGGGCGGCCCGCTGCGCGGCGTCGAGGCGCCCACCCACTACGACTTCCGCCACCTGCGGGACACGCCGCGGGAGATGCGCGACCGCTTCCGCAAGCTCGGCTGGCGCAAGGTGGTGGCCTTCCAGACCCGCAATCCGATGCACCGGGCTCACCAGGAGCTCACCTTCCGGGCTGCGCGTGACGTGGAGGCGAACCTGCTGATCCACCCGGTCGTCGGTATGACGAAGCCCGGCGACGTGGACCACTACACCCGGGTACGCTGCTACGAGCACGTGCTGGGCCAGTACCCGGACCAGACCACCTCGCTCAGCCTGCTGCCGCTGGCCATGCGCATGGGCGGCCCGCGGGAAGCGCTGTGGCACGCCATCATCCGCAAGAATTACGGCTGCACCCACTTCATCGTCGGCCGTGATCATGCGGGGCCGGGCAAGGACAGCCAGGGCAACGACTTCTACGGCCCCTACGACGCCCAGACCCTGTTCCGCGAGCACGAGCAGGAGCTCGATATCTCCATGGTGCCGTTCCGCCTCATGGTCTATGCGGAGAACCGGGCCCAGTACATGCCGCTGGACGAGACCACCGACCAGGACAACGTGCTGAACATCTCCGGCACCGAGCTCCGACGCCGGCTGCAGGAAGGTCTGGAGATTCCGGACTGGTTCTCCTTCCCGGAGGTGGTGGAGGAACTGCGCCGCACCCACCCGCCGCGGCACAAGCAGGGCTTCACGGTGTTCATGACCGGGCTGTCCGGCTCCGGCAAGTCGACCATCGCCAACGCGCTCATGGTGAAGCTGCTGGAGGCGGGCGGCCGGCCGGTGACGCTGCTCGACGGCGACATCGTGCGCAAGAACCTCTCCAGCGAGCTCGGCTTCTCGAAGGAGCACCGGGACCTGAACATCCTGCGCATCGGCTACGTTGCCAGCGAGATCACCAAGAACGGCGGCATCGCCATCTGCGCGCCCATTGCGCCCTATGCCCGCACCCGCCGCGAGGTGCGCCAGACCATCGAGCCGCTCGGCGGATTCGTCGAGGTGCACGTGGCCACGCCGCTGGATGTCTGCGAGGAACGCGATCGCAAGGGCCTGTACGCCAAGGCGCGGGCGGGCATCATCAAGGAGTTCACCGGCATCAGCGATCCCTACGAGGAGCCGGAGGCGCCGGAGATCCGCATCGACACGCAGGACATGACGCCGGACCTGGCGGCCCACCGCATCCTGGTGGTGCTCGAGAGCCTCGGTTTCCTGCGCTAGGTTTCCTGCGCCAGGTTTCCTGCGCCGGGTTTCCCGCGCCAGGTTTCGTGCGCCGGGTTTCTTGAGCTAGGATTCGTCCGATGACAGGCAGGCTCTACATCAGCACCTACGGCTGCCAGATGAACGAGTACGACTCCGACAAGATGGCGGACGTGCTGCGCGAGTCCCATGGTCTCGCGCTCACGGACGACCCGTCCGAGGCCGATGTGCTCCTGGTCAACACCTGCTCCATACGGGAGAAGGCCCAGGAGAAGACCTTCTCGGAGATCGGCCGCTGGAAGCGGCTGAAGGCCGAGCGCCCGGAGCTGGTGATCGGCGTCGGCGGCTGCGTGGCCAGCCAGGAGGGCGACGCCGTGATCCGCCGCGCGCCCTACGTGGACATGGTGTTCGGCCCGCAGACCCTGCACCGGCTGCCGGACATGCTGGAGCGCGTGCGCCGCTCACGCGAGCCGGTGGTGGACGTCTCCTTCCCCGAGATCGAGAAGTTCGACCGCCTGCCGGAGCCCCGGGCCGAGGGTCCCACGGCGTTCGTCTCCGTGATGGAGGGCTGCAGCAAGTACTGCTCCTTCTGCGTCGTACCCTACACCCGCGGCGAGGAGATCAGCCGCCCCTTCGACGACGTCATCGTGGAGGTGGCACAGCTCGCGGACAAGGGCGTGCGGGAGGTGAACCTGCTCGGCCAGAACGTGAATGCCTACCGGGGCGCCATGCACGATGGCACCACCGCCGACCTCGCGACCCTGATCCACTACGTCGCCGCCATCGACGGCATCGAGCGCATCCGCTTCACCACCTCGCACCCGGTGGAGTTCACCGATTCGCTGATCCGCGCCTACGCCGAAGTGCCGAAGCTCGCCTCCTACCTGCACCTGCCGGTGCAGAGCGGTTCGGACCGGGTGCTCGCGCTCATGAAGCGGGGTCACACCGCGCTCGAGTACCGGCAGAAGATCCGCCGGCTGCGGGAAGCCCGCCCGGATATCTCGATCTCCTCGGATTTCATCGTCGGTTTCCCCGGCGAGAGCCAGGCGGACTTCGATGCCACCATGAAGCTCATCGCCGAGGTGGGCTTCGACCAGTCCTTCAGCTTCGTCTACAGCGCCCGTCCCGGCACGCCGGCCGCCTCCCTGCCGGACGAGGTAGGCGCGGAGGAGAACAAGCGCCGCCTCGCGCTGCTGCAGGCCCGCATCAACCAGCAGGCCGCAGCCATCAGCGAGGCGATGGTGGGCAGCGTCCAGCGGGTGCTGGTGGAGCGCCGCGCCCGGCGCCACACCGGCCAGGTGGCCGGGCGCACCGAGAACATGCGCTGGGTGAACTTCGACGGCGACGACTCGCTCATCGGCGATTTCGTGGACGTCGAGATCACCGAGGCGATGCCGAATTCCCTGCGCGGACGCCTCGCCGCGTCGCCCGCCCGGCGCCGCGCGTCCTGACTTCCCCTCGTCATGAGGAGGGGTTAGTCTAGAATCATGGCAACTCGAACGGGGAGTCTCGTCTTCTCTTGGAATCCGTAAACGAAGCCAGGGACATCGTCCTGGAACCCGCCGACAACAATCGTCTGGCCAACCTCTGCGGCCAGTTCGACGAACACCTGAGACAAATCGAACGCCGGCTGGGCGTGGAGATCGCCAATCGGGGCAACCGCTTCCGGGTGGTGGGCCAGCCCGGCGCGGCGCGTGCCGGCGAGCAGGTGCTGCAGGAGCTCTTCCGCCTCACCGGCTCGGAGCACATCGACCCGCACCGTGTGCATATCTGTCTGCAGGAGTCGGCCATGGAGGCCCGCGAGGCGCCGGCGGACGAGGATGCGCCGGCCGAGGCGCCGGAGCGCGAACGCGCGGAGGAGACACTGATCAAGACGCCGCGCAAGCGCATCCGCGCGCGGGGTCCGAACCAGCGCCACTATCTCGCGCAGATCCGCGAGAACGACCTCGCCTTCGGCATTGGTCCCGCCGGCACGGGCAAGACCTACCTCGCCGTGGCCGCCGCCATCGAGGCCCTGGAGCGCGACGAGGTGCGCCGCATCGTGCTGGTGCGCCCGGCCGTGGAGGCGGGCGAGCGGCTCGGTTTCCTGCCCGGCGACATGTCCCAGAAGGTGGACCCCTACCTGCGGCCCATGTACGACGCCCTGTACGAGATGATGGGTTTCGAGCGGGTAGGAAGGCTGGTGGAGCGCAACGTCATCGAGGTGGCGCCGCTCGCGTTCATGCGCGGCCGCTCGCTGAACGAGTCCTTCGTCCTGCTGGACGAGGCGCAGAATACCTCCGCCGCCCAGATGAAGATGTTCCTGACCCGCATCGGCTTCGGCTCCCGGGCAGTGGTCACCGGCGACGTCACCCAGATCGATCTGCCCCGGGGGCAGCTGTCGGGACTGCGCCACGTCATCGACGTGCTGCGCGGCGTGGAGGGGATCGGCTTCAGTTATTTCACCGCCGCCGACGTCGTCCGGCATCCGCTGGTGCAGCGCATCGTGGAGGCCTACGACGTGCACGGCGACGGCGAACTCTAGCAGCCGTTGGGCCTCGCTCTGGTCAGACAGGTGGCGCTACGGGGTGCCGGGGCCGGCGAGATCCCGGACGAGCAGACGCTGGGGCTGTGGGCCGGCACCGCGCTGCGCCGCGCGGGGGTGGAGGCGGGCTGCAGGGAGCTCACGGTGCGCATCGTCGGCGAGGCCGAGAGCCGGGATCTGAATGCCGGCTGGCGCGGCAAGGACCGCCCCACCAACGTTCTGGCCTTCCCCGGCGGCGAGACGGGCCTGCCCGGCGGGGAGGAGTATCCCCTGGGAGACCTGGTGGTCTGCGCCCCGGTGGTGGCGCGGGAGGCGGCGGACCAGGGCAAGAGCGCGGCGGCTCACTGGTGCCACATGATCGTCCACGGCACGCTGCACCTGGCCGGTTACGACCACCAGACGGCGGAGGAGGCCGCGCGCATGGAAGGCCTGGAGCGGGAGATTCTCGCGGAACTGGGTTATCCGGACCCTTACGGAGAGGATTGAAATCCTCGGACACTGGTACAATATCCAGCTCGGCGCGATAGGCGCCGCCCTAATCGGAAACATGACGGAAGACAAACCTCCCAGTAGCAACGGCTCCGAGCCGCCCGGTCTGTTCAGTCGCCTGCTGAAGGCGCTGCGGGGCGAGCCCAGGGGCCGTGAAGAGATCCTCAACATCATCAAGGACGCCCAGGCAGGGGACATCTTCGACCCCGAGGAGCAGGCCATGCTGGAGGGCGTCCTCGAAGTCTCCGCCACCCAGGTCCGGGACGTGATGATCCCTCGCTCCCAGATGGTGGTCCTCGAGAAGGGCCAGCCCGTCGAGGAGATGCTGAAGATCATCATCGACTCCGGGCATTCCCGCTTCCCCGTCATCGGCGAGGACAGGGACGAGGTGCTGGGGATACTGCTCGCCAAGGACCTGCTGCGCTTCGTCGGCCAGGCCGAATACTCCGGCGAGGACATCGTGCGCTGGCTGCGCCCGGCCGTGTTCATCCCGGAGGCGAAGCGCCTGAATACGCTGCTGAAGGAGTTCCGCGCGAGTCACAATCACATGGCCATCGTGGTGGACGAGTACGGCGGCGTATCGGGCCTCGCCACCATCGAGGACGTGCTCGAGGAGATCGTAGGCGAGATCGACGACGAGCACGACCCGGAGGAGATGCCCTACATCCAGGAGGCGGGCGACAAGGGCGGCCGACCCTTGTACGCGGTGCGTGCGCTGACCCGGATCGAGGACTTCAACGACTACTTCGAGACGGACTTCAGCGACGACGACTACGACACGGTAGGCGGCCTGGTCATGCACGAACTCGGCCATCTGCCGCGCCGCTCCGAGGCCATCGATTATGGCGGCTACCGTTTCACGGTGACCCGGGCCGACCGCCGGCGCATCGACCTGCTGGAGGTCTCGCCGCTCGCCGGGGCCGGGGCCGGGGCGGACTAGACCGGCCCGGACCGGGCCGGCACGCTCTCCGGCATGGGTCGGACCCTGCAAGCGGCTTCCGGCTATCCCCGGCTCCTGGGTCTGGCGGCGGGGCTGACCCTGCCGCTGGCGTTCGCGCCGTTCGGCGCGTGGTGGTACGCGCCCGTGGTCGTCGCGCTCGGCGCGGCGCTGTGGCCCGCTCTCACCCCCCGCCAGGCGGCCGGCGCCGGCTTCGCATTCGGCGCCGGTGCTTTCCTTACCGGTACCTACTGGCTCTACATCTCCATCACCATCTTCGGCGGCGCGCCGCCGGCGCTGTCCATCTTCCTCATGCTGGGGCTGGTACTCATCATGGCGGTCTACTACGCGGGCACTGCGTGGCTGGTGGCGCGGCTCGCAGCCGGCGACGCGCGTCACCTGCTGTGGGCGCTGCCGGCGGCCTGGGTGGCCATGGAATGGCTGCGGGGCTGGCTCCTGAGCGGCTTCCCGTGGCTGTCGCTCGGCTACAGCCAGACCGACGGCCCCCTGGCCGGCCTCGTGCCCGTCGCCGGCGTCTATGGCGCCAGCCTCGCGGTCGCGCTGCTGGCGGCCGCCCTGATCGTGCTGGTGCGCGAGCCCCGCTGGCGGGTGCCTGCCGCGGTCATCGTGCTGGCCGTGCCGGCGGCCGGTGCCGGGCTCGGCCGCATCGAGTGGACCGAGCCTGCCGGCGAGCCCCTGCGCGCCGCTCTGGTGCAGGGTGCCATCACCCAGGACCGCAAATGGCTGCCCGAGGAACGCGCGCCGACGCTGGCCCTGTACCGCCGGCTGACGCTGGCCGAGGCCGATGCCGACATCGTCGTCTGGCCGGAGGTGGCGGTGCCCGCCGAGACCAGCCAGGTGGCAGGCTATCTGGCCGGCATCGACCGGATCATGGAGGCCCGCGACGCCTCGCTGCTGCTCGGCATCATGGACTACGACGAGGATCTGGGTGGCTACAGCAACAGCATCCTGCTGCTCGGCCCGGGGGAGGGCATCTACCGCAAGCGCCATCTGGTGCCGTTCGGGGAGTACTTCCCGGTGCCCGACTTCATCCGTGAGTGGATGCGGCTGATGAGCCTGCCCTACACCGATACGGTGGCCGGGCCCGAGCGGCCCGAACTGCTCGAGGCCGCCGGCGAGCGTGTGGCGCTCACCATCTGCTACGAGGACGCCTTCGGCGCCGAACAGCTCTACGCCTTCCCTGAGGCCACCCTGCTGGTGAACGTGAGCAACGATGCCTGGTTCGGCGATTCCATTGCGCCGCATCAGCACCTGCAGATCGCCCGGCTGCGCAGCCTGGAGGCCGGCCGCTGGCAGCTGCGGGCCACCAACACCGGCATCACGGCCTTCATCGATCCGCGCGGGCGCATCCACGCACTCTCGCCCCAGTTCGAGACGGCGGTGCTGCGCGCCCGTGTGCAGCCCCGCACCGGGCTCACGCCCTATGCCGCCGCGGGCAACTGGCCGGTGGTGGGCCTGTGCCTCGCACTGCTCGCCGCAGGCGCGCTGGCGGCCCGGCGGCGCCGCTGAGGGCGGTACCGGCGGCCGGGTGCCTAATGTATCCTTGCCCGTCCTGATCGGGTTGGCTGAAGACGGCACACGATGGACAGCAGTTACAGGCCGGAGGCGATAGAACCGGCCGCCCAGCGCTACTGGGAAGAGCACCGGTGTTTCGAGGTGGACGAGGATCCCGGCCGGGAGAAGTTCTACTGCCTGACCATGTTCCCCTACCCGAGCGGGCGCCTGCACATGGGCCACGTCCGCGTCTTCACCATCTCGGATGTGATCGCCCGCTACCAGCGCATGCAGGGCCGCCACGTGCTGCAGCCCATGGGCTGGGACGCCTTCGGTATGCCCGCCGAGAACGCGGCCATCAAGAACGACGTGCCGCCGGCGGAATGGACCTACCGGAACATCGACTACATGCGCGGCCAGATGAAGCGGCTGGGCTATGCCTACGACTGGCGGCGCGAGGTCACCACCTGCCGGCCCGAGTACTACCGCTGGGAGCAGTGGCTGTTCACGAAGCTGTTCGGGAAAGGCCTCGTATACCGCAGGAACTCGGTGGTGAACTGGGATCCGGTGGATCAGACGGTGCTGGCCAACGAGCAGGTCATCGACGGGCGGGGCTGGCGCTCCGGCGCGCTGGTGGAGCGCCGCGAGATCCCTCAGTGGTTCATGAAGATCACCGCCTACGCGGACGAGCTGCTGGAGGCGCTGGACGACCTCGACGGCTGGCCGGAGCCGGTGAAGGTGATGCAGCGCAACTGGATCGGCCGCTCAGAGGGCGTGGAGATCGCCTTCCGCGTGCCCGGCGAGGAGGCGCCGCTCACGGTCTACACCACCCGGCCGGATACGCTGATGGGTGTCACCTACATGGCCGTGGCGGCGGAGCACCCGCTGGCGGTGAAGGCGGCCGAGGGCGATGCGAAGCTGCAGGCCTTCCTGGCCGAATGCCGCTCCAGCCACGCCGCCGAGGCGGCCATGGAGACCATGGAGAAGAAGGGCATGCCGCTCGGCATCTCCGCCCTCCATCCTTTCACCGGCGAGGAGGTGCCGTTGTGGGTGGCGAACTTCGTGCTGATGGGCTACGGCACGGGCGCCGTGATGGCGGTGCCGGGCCACGACCAGCGTGACTGGGACTTCGCCCGCAGGCACGGCCTGCCCGTCCGGCAGGTGATCCGGCCGGCGGACGGCTCGGAGGCGGACATGGACGAGGGCGCCTTCACCGACTACGGCATCGTGGTGAACTCGGACGACTACGACGGCATGGACTTCCGCGAGGCCTTCGACGCCATCGCCGACCGGCTCGAGGCCGAGGGCATCGGCCGGCGCACGGTCAACTACCGGCTGCGCGACTGGGGCGTCTCCCGCCAGCGTTACTGGGGTACGCCCATCCCTGTGATCTACTGCGGCCGGTGCGGCGCAGTGCCGGTGCCGGAGGCCGACCTGCCGGTGGTACTGCCCGAGGACGTGACCATCACCGGCGCGGGTTCGCCGCTGAAGGACATGCCCGAGTTCGTCGAGACCGAGTGCCCGGAGTGCGGTGCTGCCGCGCGGCGGGAGACGGACACCTTCGACACCTTCGTGGAGTCCTCCTGGTATTTCTCCCGCTACACCTGCCCCGACGCGGACACCATGCTGGACGAGCGCGAGGCCTACTGGATGCCGGTGGACCAGTACACCGGCGGCATCGAGCACGCCATCCTGCACCTGCTCTACGCGCGTTTCTTCCAGAAACTGATGCGCGACTGCGGTCTGTCCGCCGCCGACGAGCCGTTCACCAACCTGCTGACTCAGGGCATGGTGCTGAAGGACGGCGTGAAGATGTCGAAGTCGGCGGGCAACACGGTGGACCCCCAGGAGCTGCTGGAGCGCTACGGCGCCGACACCGTGCGGCTGTTCATGATGTTCACCGCGCCGCCCGATCAGGCGCTGGAGTGGTCGGATTCCGGCGTGGCCGGGGCCAACCGCTTCCTGAAGCGGCTGTGGAAGACGGTCTGCGAACACGTTGAGTCCGGTGCCGGCGGTGCCGGCGGCCGACCGGGCGAGGAGGCCGCGGCGCTGCGCCGCAAGCTGCACGAGACCATTGCCAAGGTCAGTGACGACATCGGCCGGCGCTACACGTTCAACACCGCGGTGGCGGCCGTGATGGAGCTCCTGAACGCGATCAACCGCGCCGCAGGCGACGCACCGGGCCTGCGGGCCGTGCGCCAGGAGGCGCTGGAGGCCATAGTGCTGATGCTCTCGCCGATCGTGCCCCACGTCACCCACGAGCTGTGGCGGATCCTCGGCCACGAGACGGCCGTGGTGGACGAACCCTGGCCCGCCGTCGACGAGCTCGCCCTTGCCCAGGACGCCATCGAGGTGGTGGTGCAGGTGAACGGCCGCCTGCGCGCCCGGATCAGCGTGCCCGCGGAGGCGGACAAGGATACGGTGGTCGAGCATGCCCTGGCCGACGAGAACGTGCGCCGGCACACCGAGGGCAGGACCATCCGCAAGACCATCTACGTGCCGGGTAAACTGGTCAATGTGGTGGTCTGAGCGCCTCGTCCTCCTGGCGCTCGTGCTGGTGCTCGGCGGCTGCGGCTTCCGCCTGCAGGGCAGCGAGAGCCTGCCGCCGGAGATCGCGCGCAGCTACATCAGTGCGCCGGACCGCTACACCCCCTTCCACCGCGAGCTGGTCTCGGCCCTCGAGGCCCGCGGCGTCGAGGTGACCGGAGACCCCGCCCGCGCCTCCGCCGTGCTGGAGATCGCCCGGGACGAGACGGGCCAGCGCGTGCTGTCGGTCTCCGGCCGCAACGTGCCGCGGGAGTTCGAGATCTACTACACCGTCGAGTACTCGGTGCGCACGACGGAGGGCACGGTGCTCGCGCCCGAGCGCATCACGCTGACCCAGGACTACACCTGGGAGGAGACCCGGGTGCTGGGCAAGCGCCGGGAGGAGGAGATGCTGCGCGAGGCACTGGTACGCGATCTCGTGCGCCAGGTTGTGCGCCAGCTCGCCAGCATCGACTGAGCATGCTCCGCTGTGCCGATCTGGCGGACGGGGCGATCGACGCCCTGTTCGCCCCCTACCGCCTCCGTACCGAGCGTCTGCCGGACGCGAGCCCGATCCCCGGCACCTACTGGGGCGAACCCGAGGCTGGGCTGCTGGGGGACACCCTGTATTTCCGGGACGATACGCCGGTGCATTCGCTGCTGCACGAGGGGGCACACTACGTGTGTCTGCCGCCGGCGCGCCGCGCGGCCCTGCATACGGATGCCGGCGGCGACGACCTGGAGGAATGCGCGGTGTGCTATCTGCAGGTGCTCCTCGCCGCTGCGCTGCCCGGCGTCGCCCGCGAGCGGCTGTTTTCCGACATGGACGACTGGGGCTACAGCTTCCGGCTCGGCAGCGCCGCTGCCTGGTTCCGCGAGGACGCCGCGGACGCGCTGGACTGGCTGGTGCGCGCCGGACTGGTGGGCGCCGACGGCCGGCCGCGGCCGGTCCTGCGGGACGGGGCCGGCTGAGGCCGGCGCCCGCCGCCGCCAGGGGCCGGGGCTGGCCCCGCCGGGCCGGGTCTCCTATAGTGATCGGCCCTCTCCGGCAGGTTCCTCCCGATGACCCTACTCCTGCGCTACGCGGCCTACGCCCTCGGTACGGGTGGCCTGATCGGGCTCCTGGTGCTGC
>CAYRZI010000062.1:0-16273 GCA_964428605.1 uncultured Woeseiaceae bacterium | reverse complement strand
AATCCGACGTCCGCATGACCGGCCACGCCATCGAATGCCGCATCAACGCCGAGGATCCGAAGACGTTCATGCCGTCGCCGGGCCTGGTGCAGCTCTGGCATGCACCGGGCGGGCCGGGCATACGCGTGGACAGCCACCTCTACAGCGGCTACCGGGTGCCGCCCTACTACGACTCGATGGTCGGCAAGCTGATCGCCTACGGCGAGAGCCGGGACTCGGCCATCGCCCGCATGCAGATCGCGCTGTCGGAGATCGTCATCGAGGGCATCAAGACCAACGTGCCGCTGCACCAGGAGATCATGACCCACCAGGCCTTCAAGACCGGCGGCACGAACATCCATTACCTGGAGAAGCGCCTCGGTCTGTGAACCGGCGCCGGCGCGATGTCTTGGCGTCAGTTCACCATGGACCTGGACGATCTCGACCCGGAGCGAGTGGAACACGCTCTCGAGAGCCTCGGCGCCAGCGCCGTTACCTACTCGGACGCCGGCGACACCCCGATGCTCGAGCCCGCCCCCGGCGAAACGCCCCTGTGGGCCGACACCCGTGTCACGGCGCTGTTCGACGACACCGCCGACGAGGCGGAACTGGCGGCCGCCCTGCGCAGCGCCCTCGGCAGGGAAGAACTGCCGGCCTGGCAGGTGCAGGTACTGGCCGACCGGGCCTGGGAACGCGAATGGCTGCGCGACTTCCGCGCCATGCGTTTCGGGCGTCGCCTGTGGGTGTGCCCCACGGGCAGCAGCGTCGGCCAGCCCGACGCGGTGGTTCTGAGCCTGGATCCCGGGCTCGCCTTCGGCACCGGCACCCACGCCACGACGGCGCTGTGCCTGGAATGGCTCGATGGGGCCCGCCTGGAAGGATGCCGCGTGCTCGACTTCGGCTGCGGCTCGGGCATCCTGGCCATCGCGGCCCTGCTGCTCGGCGCCCGGCATGCCACGGCCACGGACATCGACGCCCAGGCCCTGACGGCGACCCGGGCGAATGCGCGACGCAACGGCGTGGCAGGACGCCTGACGGTGCTCGCATCCGACCGACTGCGTGACGAGCCCCGTGACGGGCCTTTCGACGTGGTGCTGGCGAACATCCTCGCCGCCCCGCTGGCAACCCTCGCACCGCGGCTGGCGCGTCTCACCCGGAGCGGCGGCGATATCGTGTTATCGGGTATCCTCATGAGTCAGGCGGACGAGATCCGGGCCGCCTACGAGCCCTGGTTCGACATCGCGCCGCCGGTCGCACGCGAGGACTGGATCATGATCAGCGGCAGGCGCCGGGAAGACTGAGACCGTGTACACCCAATGCCCCGAATGCCGGACGACTTACCAGATCGGGCCCGACGACCTGAGGCGCGCCCACGGGCGGGTGCGTTGCGGGACGTGCGGCACGGTATTCGACGCACTGCCGAGCCTGTCTCACGAGCCGCCGGCCGCAACCGACACGGGTCCGCCGCCGGGGTCGCCCGAAGCCGTCGAGTCACCGGTCGCCGACGAAGCCCTACCGCAGGAACCGGAAGCCGCGCCGGAAGCCGCCGACGAGGCGCAGCCGGAGGCGGCGCACGAAGACGAGCCGGTGCGCGCCGCCGCGCCGGAGCCCGGACCCGCACCCGAACCGGAACCGGAGCCCGAGCTCGAACCCGAGCCCGAACCGGAACCCGAGCCCGAACCGGAACCCGAGCCGGAGCCTCAGCGGTTCGACGACGACACACCTCTGGAGGAGATCCTGGCCTCCTTCGGCGGAGACCTCATCGACGAGGACGGTGGCGAGGGGGAGACCGGCACTCGGGACGAACATGCGGCCTCCCGGGCCGAACCGGCCGGGAAGGCCGCGGCGGAGGAAAGCGAACACCCGGCCGGTGCAGCAGAGGGCGACAACCTCGACGACGAGGACGAGTGGCGGGCGCTGCTCGCCGAACTCGAGCTGGACGCGACGACCCTCGGTGACGGCGTCGCGCGGGAGCGCGGGTACGCACCGGACCCCGGTGCCGGTCCCCCGGGCGGGAAGACCGCCGGGACGCCCGCGGAAACAACCGCGGAAACACCCGGGGAGACAACCGGGGAGACAACCGGGGAGATGCCGCCGGAGGCTGCGACGCAGCTGCCGGGAGAGTCGCCGCCGGAGCCGGCGGAGCTCACCCTCGCCGCCGAGCCGGAGCCCGGGCCAGCGGAGCCGGAGCCCGAGCAGCCGCCGACACACGAGGCGGAGCGACGGTACGGCCCGCGGGCCGCGGAGCCGGATACCACCCCGGAGGAAGAGCCGGCCGTGCCCGCAGCCGCGACGGCCACGACGCCGGCGCCGCAAGAGGAGGACCGGGACAAACAGGAGGCCGGCGCCGAAGACAGAGACGGACTCGCGGCGTCGGCGGCGCTGTTCGACGAGATCGTCCAGAGTGGCGAGTTCGCCGCAATCCTCGGTCCCGACGCGGACACCGCGGCGGCCGCCGCGCGCGGCAGCCGCGACCGGGACGAGACGCAGCCCGCGACCGCCGCCGAATACACCGGCTCGACGCCGGAGGCGGCAGTGGACGAGCATGCCCCGGCCGGGGAGGAGGAAGAACTCGTCGACGAGGCACTGCTGCCGCGCCGGCGCCGACACTCGCGGACCCTGCTCTGGTCCGTGGCGGCGGCGCTGCTGGTGGCCGTGCTCGGCCTGCAGGTCATCCACGGCCAGCGCGCGCAGCTGGCGACCCATCCGGACTTCGGCCCGCGGCTGCAGCAGGTCTACGGCGCCCTCGGCATGGAGGTGCAACCGCGCTGGGACATCGGCGCGCTGTGCGTGGAGTCCTCCAGCGGCGATGCGGGCGCGAACACGCTGGAGATCACCAGCGTCATCGCCCACCAGGGCGACCGGCCCCAGCCCTATCCGCTGTTGCAGGTGGCGCTGACGGACCGCTGGCAGAGCGTGATCGGCAGCCGCTCGATCGAGGCGGACGACTATCTGCCGGCCGACGGCCTGCGCGAAGGCCGCCTGTATCCCGGTGACCGGGTGCGGGCCAGGGCCCGCCTGGCCGATCCGGGCAGCGAGGCGGCCGGTTACGAACTGCACGTCTGCTACCGTGACCCCGACGGCGACCTGCGCTGCTCCGGCGCCTGCCGGTAGAGTCTCCGCGCATGCGCATAGGCTCCATCGACATCGCCTCGCCCGTGCTGCTCGCCCCCATGGCGGGCACCACGGATCTGCCCTTCCGCCGACTCGCGCGGCGGTTCGGGGCGGGCCTGGCCGCCACGGAAATGACCACGGCGGATACCGCGCTCTGGCGCTCCGAGAAGTCGCGCCATCGCCTGCGTCTGGAGGGCGACCCCTGGCCGCGTGTGGTACAGATCGCCGGCAGCGACCCGGGTCCCATGGCGGAGGCCGCACGGGCCGTCGCCGACGCCGGTGCCGACATCGTGGACATCAACATGGGCTGCCCGGCCAAGAAGGTCTGCCGCAAGCTGGCAGGCTCGGCCCTGCTGAAGGACGAGCGCCGGGTGGCCGGGATCCTCTCGGCGGTGGTGGCCGCCGTTGACGTGCCGGTCACGCTCAAGACCCGCACGGGCTGGGACCCGGAGCACCGTAACGGCGTCCGGGTGGCGCGGCTCGCCGAGGACTGCGGCGTGCAGGCACTCGCCATACACGGCCGTACCCGCGCCTGTCGGTTCGCCGGCAGCGCGGAATACGCCACGATTGCGCAGATCGTGGACGCCGTCTCCATCCCCGTGATCGCCAACGGCGACATCGATGGTCCTGAAAAGGCACTCGAAGTTCTGCGCCTAACCGGCGCCGCCGCGGTGATGATCGGACGCGCCGCCGAGGGCCGGCCCTGGATATTCCGGGAGGTGCTGCACTACCTCCTGCATGGCAGCCGGCCGGCGCCACTGGACGCTGCCGGGCTCCGTGCTATCATCATCGCCCACCTGCAAGACCTGCACCGCTTCTACGGGGAGGAGCGCGGTGTCCGGGTGGCACGCAAACACCTGTCCTGGTACAGCCGCCATCTGCCGGATGGCGATGAATACCGACGCCAGGTGGTGCGCGTGGAGAGCGCGAGTGAGCAGCTGCTCGTCACCGAGCGCTTTCTCGGCAGCGCAGACCGGGCCGGTGCCCTCGCCGCCTGAATCCCGCTGCCCTGGTAGAGAGGAGAAAAGACAACCGATACGCCGCGACGTGTGCTCGCGGCGGCGATACGCGGGGAACGGATCGACGTGGCTCAATCAACGAAAAAGAAGAAGAGAAAACCCAGACTGGGTAACGACAAATCCCTGAGCGACCACACCGAAGAAGCACTCAGCCTCTACTTCGAGAGCCTGAACGGCCACCGGCCGGGTGATCTCTACGACCTGGTGTTGAGCGAGGTTGAGAAACCGCTGCTCCGGACGGTGCTCGAGTACACCGGCGGCAACCAGAGTGAGGCCGCCTCCATCCTCGGCATCAACCGGGGTACCCTGCGCAAGAAGCTCAAGGCGTACGCGCTGCTGCACTGAGCGGCCGCCGGCGCCAGGACATGCCCCGGGAGCACAGCCGATGACGCGACCCCGCCGCGCGCTGATCAGCGTCTCCGACAAGACCGGCGTGACGGAACTGGCGCAGGGCCTGGCCGAATGCGGCTTCGATCTGCTCTCCACCGGCGGCACGGCGCGCGCCCTGCGTGAGGCCGGGCTGCAGGTGACCGACGTCGCGGCCTATACCGGCTTCCCCGAGATCATGGGCGGCCGGGTGAAGACCCTGCATCCGAAGGTGCACGGCGGTCTGCTGGGCCGCCGGCAGACGGATGCCGCAGTCATGGCCGAGCAGGGCATCGATGCCATCGACGTCCTGGCCGTCAACCTCTATCCCTTCGAGCAGACCGTGGGCGCCGCCGACGCGAGCCTGGGCGACGCCATCGAGAACATCGACATCGGCGGACCCGCCATGATCCGGGCCGCGGCGAAGAACCACGGTGACGTGCTGGTGCTGGTGGACCCGGCCGACTACGGGGCGGGCCTCGAGGCGCTGCGCCAGGACACCGCGGACGAGGCGCTGCGCCTGCGCCTGGCGGCCAAGGCCTATACCCATACGGCCAGCTACGATGCGGCCATCTCCGCCTGGCTCACCGAAACCGCGGGCGAGAGCCGGCTCGGCGAGCGCTTCGCCTGCGGCGGCCGCCGCATCACCAGCCTGCGCTACGGGGAGAACCCGCACCAGCGGGCGGCCTTCTATGCCGACGCCGGTGACCTCCGCGGCACGCTGGCCGGTGCGGAGCAACTGCAGGGCAAGGAACTCTCCTACAACAATATCGCCGATGCCGACGCGGCGCTGGAATGCGTGCGCCGGTTCGACGGCACGGCCTGCGTGATCGTCAAGCATGCCAATCCCTGTGGCGTGGCCGTGGCCGGCGCACAGATCGATGCCTACGAACGCGCCTACGCCACGGACCCGGTGTCCGCCTTCGGCGGCATCATCGCCTTC
This sequence comes from uncultured Woeseiaceae bacterium, assembly GCA_964428605.1. Taxonomy (GTDB): domain Bacteria; phylum Pseudomonadota; class Gammaproteobacteria; order Steroidobacterales; family Woeseiaceae; genus Lentisalinibacter. The sequence continues at coordinate 10,852 of CAYRZI010000062.1, read as the reverse complement.
AACGCGCCGCTGGAGGAGCGGGTGGCCCGTGAGATCGTGGAGCGCCAGTTCGTCGAGGTCATCGTCGCGCCCGCCCTGGCGGACGGCGCCGCCGCGGCGCTGGCCGGAAAGAAGAACGTGCGCGTGCTCCTCACCGGCGAGACCCGCCCGGAACGCCCGGCCGTCGAACTGAAGAAGGTCTCCGGCGGCCTGCTCGTCCAGGACCGCGACGACGGCCGCATCGCCGCCGCCGGTCTCAGGGTGGTGAGCCGGCGCGAGCCGTCCGACGAGGAGATCGCCGACCTGCTGTTCGCCTGGCGGGTGGCGAAGTACGTCAAGTCCAACGCGATTGTCTTCGCCCGGGGCCGCGCCACCGTCGGCGTCGGCGCCGGGCAGATGAGCCGGGTCTACTCCACCCGCATCGCCGCCATCAAGGCGGCCGACGCCGGCCTGTCGACGAAGGACGCGGTGGTGGCATCCGACGCCTTCTTCCCCTTCCGCGACGGCATCGACTCGGCCGCCGAACACGGCGGACGGGCCGTGATCCAGCCGGGCGGCTCCGTGCGTGACGAGGAGGTCATCGCCGCTGCCGACGAGCACGGCATGGCGATGGTATTCACGGGCATGCGGCACTTCCGTCACTGAGCCGGAGGCCACGCCGTGAAGATACTCATCGTGGGCGGCGGCGGGCGCGAGCATGCGCTGGCCTGGAAATGCGCCGCCTCACCCAGGGTCACCGAAGTGGTGGTCGCACCCGGCAACGCCGGCACGGCACTGGAACCCGGCGTGCGCAACGCCGCCGTGGCGGCGGAAGACGTGGACGGCCTGGTCGCCCTCGCCCGGCGCGAGGGGATCGACCTCACCATCATCGGCCCGGAGGTGCCGCTCGTCGCCGGCGTCGTCGACCGCTTCGCGGCCGCCGGTCTGCGCTGCTTCGGGCCCCGCGCCGATGCGGCGAGACTGGAGGGGTCCAAGGCATTCACGAAAGACTTCCTGGCCCGCCATCGTATCCCCACGGCGGCCTATGCCAGCTTCACCGAACTCGAGCCGGCCCGCGACTACATACGGGCGCAGGGGGCGCCGTTGGTGGTGAAGGCCGACGGCCTGGCGGCCGGCAAGGGCGTCGTGGTGGCGCACACGGCCGAAGCCGCGGAGAAGGCCGCCCGCGAGATGCTGCAGGCGGGCGCCTTCGGCGGCGCCGGCCGGCGCATCGTCGTGGAGGAGTTCCTGCAGGGCGAGGAGGCGAGCTTCATCGTCATCACCGACGGCCGCCACATACTGCCGCTGGCGACCTCCCAGGACCACAAGGCCCGGGACGAGGGCGACACCGGCCCGAACACCGGCGGGATGGGCGCGTACTCGCCCGCCCCCGTGGTGACTCCCGACGTGGAGCGCCGCGTCATGGACGAGGTGATCCGACCCACCGTCGAGGGGCTGGCGGCGGACGGCATCGACTACCTCGGCTTCCTGTACGCCGGGCTCATGATCGACGCTGCCGGCGCACCGAAGGTGCTGGAATTCAACTGCCGGTTCGGCGACCCGGAGACCCAGCCGATCATGGCGCGCCTGCAGAGCGACCTGGTGGAACTCTGCGAGGCCGCGCTCGATGGCCGCCTGGCCGGCACAGAGGCGGAATGGGATCCCCGCGCCTCCCTGGGCGTGGTAATGGCGGCCGGCGGCTATCCGGCGGCCTACCGCAAGGGCGATGCGATCGAGGGCCTGGAGCGCGCCGCCGGGGTGGACGACGTGAAGGTCTTCCACGCCGGCACGGCCATGGACGACGGCCGCGTCGTCACCGCCGGCGGCCGCGTTCTCTGCGTCGTCGGCCTCGGCGGGAGCGTCACGGCGGCGCGCGACGCCGCCTACCGGGGCGTCGAATGCATCCGCTGGGACGACGTGTATTTCCGCCGGGATATCGGCCACCGCGCCGTCGCCCGGGAGTCGCGGGACAACGGCTAGGCGGGGGCCGGGCAGCGCAATGATCACGGTCGGCGAAGCCTGGCGGCGCATCGCGGATGCAGTGCCCGACTACGGCAGCGAGAGCGTGGCCGTGGAGCAGGCGGCGGGCCGGGTGCTGCGCCGGACCGTCGGCGCCGAACGGGATCAGCCGCCCTTCGACCGGGTCATGATGGACGGCATCGCGCTGCGCCACACGGGCGTCCGGCGCCTGCGCATCGGGGGCACACAGCACGCCGGAGACCCGCCCCTGGCGGTCGCTGACGGCGAGTGCGTTGAGATCATGACCGGCGCCGTGCTGCCCCGCGGCGCCGACACGGTGGTGCCGGTCGAGCGCATTCGCGTGAGCGACGGCTATGCCGAACTGGAGCAAGGCTGGGAACCCGAGCCCGGCCGGTTCATCCATCCCCGCGGTTCCGATCACGGCGCCGGCAGCCGTCTGCTCGACACCGGCACCCTGCTGGGCGCACCGGAAGTCGCGGTGCTTGCCGGCCAGGGACTCGCGAGCGTGGAAGTCGGCCGGCGGCCGCCGGTGGCGGTCGTCTCCACGGGTAACGAACTGGTACCCGCCGGCGAGGCCGTGGCTGCCCACCAGATCCGCCAGTCCAACGGACCGGCCATCCTGGCCTCCCTGCTGCAGCACGGCCACGCGGGCTCCCGTCATCTGCATCTGCGCGACGAGCCGGCGGTCATGCGGGAGCGTCTGGGCGGGCTGCTGGAAGAGTTCCCGGTGCTGCTGCTGTCGGGCGGCGTATCGAAGGGCAAGGCGGACTACGTGCCCGGCATCATGGACGAACTCGGTGTCGAGGTGGCATTCCACCAGGTCAGCCAGAGGCCGGGCAAGCCGATGTGGTTCGGTACCCGCGGCGAGACGCTGGTGTTCGCGCTGCCCGGCAACCCGGTCTCCGCGCTGGTGTGCTTCCGCCGCTACGTGCTGCCGGCCCTGCTGAAGGGCGTGGGATGGGCGTCGGGGGAGTCGGGGGCGGCGGAGGAGACCGCGGTGCTCGGCGCCGACTACGCCTTCCGTCCCCCGCTGACCTGCTTCCTGCCGGTACGTACGGGCCGCGCCGCGGACGGCTCCCCGTTGGCCATGCCGGCGCCCACCAATACTTCCGGCGATTTCACGGCGCTGGCCGGAACGGCGGGCTTCGTGGAACTGGAACTCGAGCGCGACCGGCACACGGCAGGAACGGCCGTGCCGCTGTACCGCTGGCGGCTGTACTGAGGCGGGCAGGCCCGATGCGGCCATATAGCCATGTGGCCATTACGGCCGCGCCCCGACGATGACTCAGCGTTTCATCGCCTCGAAGAACTGAGCGTTCGTCTTCGTGTCCTGCAGCTTGGAGAGCAGGAATTCGACGGCGGCGAGTTCGTCCATCGGATGCAGCACCTTGCGCAGCACCCACATCTTCTGCAGCTCGTCCGGCTGGGTCAGATACTCTTCCTTGCGGGTGCCCGAGCGATTGATGTTGATGGCCGGGAACACGCGCTTCTCGGCGATGCGGCGATCCAGGTGGATCTCCATATTGCCGGTGCCCTTGAACTCCTCGTAGATGACGTCGTCCATCTTCGAGCCGGTGTCGATCAGCGCCGTGGCGAGGATGGTGAGCGAGCCGCCCTCCTCGATGTTGCGCGCAGCGCCGAAGAAGCGCTTGGGACGGTGCAGGGCGTTGGCGTCCACACCGCCGGTCAGCACTTTGCCCGACGACGGCACCACGGTGTTGTAGGCGCGCGCCAGACGCGTGATGGAGTCGAGCAGGATGACCACGTCGCGCTTGTGCTCGGTCAGCCGCTTGGCCTTCTCGATCACCATCTCGGCCACCTGCACGTGCCGGCTGGCCGGCTCGTCGAAGGTCGAAGACACGACCTCGCCGCGCACCGTGCGCTCCATCTCGGTGACCTCCTCCGGCCGCTCGTCGATGAGCAGTACGATGAGGTCGCACTCCGGGTAGTTCGCGGCGATGGCGGAGGCGATATTCTGCAGCAGCATCGTCTTGCCCGCCTTCGGCGGCGAGACGATCAGGCCGCGCTGGCCCTTGCCGATGGGCGCCACCATGTCGATGATGCGCGCCGTCAGGTCCTCGGTGCTGCCGTTGCCCTGCTCGAGCTGCAGCCGCTCCTTCGGGAACAGCGGCGTCAGGTTCTCGAACAGCACCTTGCTCTTGGCGTTCTCCGGCGCGTCGAAGTTGATCTGCCCCACTTTCAGCAGCGCGAAATAGCGCTCGCCGTCCTTGGGCGGCCGGATCAGGCCGGAGACGGTGTCGCCGGTGCGCAGGTTGAAGCGCCGGATCTGGCTGGGCGAGACGTAGATGTCGTCCGGCCCGGCCAGGTAGGAGCTGTCGGAGGAGCGCAGGAAGCCGAAGCCGTCCTGCAGTATCTCCAGCACGCCGTCGCCGTAGATGTCCTCGCCCTGCTTGGCATGCGCCTTCAGCATCGCGAAGATGATGTCCTGCTTGCGCGAGCGTGCGAGGCCTTCCAGCCCCATCTCCTCGGCAAGCTCCACCAGCTCGGACGCGGGACGCGTCTTCAGCTCGGTGAGGTTCATCACGTTCTTGCTGTCGGCGAGCTGCTCCGGCGTTATGACCTCGAGATTCTCCTCGTCGGCGGGGAGATCCTCGTAGCCGTGCTGCGTATTGCCGCTTTTCCGCCGGCGCGGTTTGCGCGGCGGCCCATTCTGATTTTTCGGACGGGAAGACTGCTTCGACCGTCCTCTTGCTTGATTACCCAAGTAGCCTCTCACAAGTTGGCATCCAAGAACTCGACAAGCTGCGATTTCGACATCGCACCCATTTTCTGTGCCTGCACTGCTCCGTCGCGGAACAGCATCAGGGTCGGGATACTGCGGATCCCGAATTTCGGCGGCGTGTTAGGATTCTCGTCGATGTTTATCTTCGCCACCTTCAACCGGTCGCCATACTCGCCGGACACGTCGTCGAGCAATGGCGCGATCATCTTGCACGGGCCGCACCACTCGGCCCAGAAGTCCAGCAGCACCGGGCGGTCGGACTGGAGCACGTCCTGCTCGAACGTCGCATCACTCGTATGAACGATCTGGTCAGTCACTGCTGTTAACCTCCCCGCAGTATCGAATGATTCAGTGTCCAGAGTCGGAGCTACCCCGACGGCGCATATTTCTTTCGGCACCGGACCGGGCAGGTGACGGCGCCTTCCCGATCAGGCAATATGTCGCAGCTTTCTCGCCGGTCTTGTGCGGCTTCTCTTGAGATTTGGTGGTAGCTAATTCTGGCAGGTGCGACGGCTGTCGCAGCGAACTGGGGTTAATTTGAACCCTTCGCGGCCGAATTTGCAAGCCTTACATTCACTTTTTCCCCACGGGAACCCATGTCTGAAAATCATCTGAGCGAACTGGCCTTCAGGAATCTGGAGCTGCCCGACGCCATACGCAAAGGCATCGACGATGCCGGTTTCGAATACTGCACGCCGATCCAGAGCCGGACGCTGCCCATCGCCCTCGCGGGCCGGGACGTCGCCGGCCAGGCACAGACGGGAACCGGCAAGACCGCCGCGTTCCTGATCGCCCTGTTCAATCGACTGCTCGCGAGCGAGCGGCCGGACAGCAAGCAGTCGGCACCGCGTGCCGTCATCCTCGCGCCTACCCGGGAGCTCGCGGTGCAGATCGCCGCGGACGCCGAGACCCTGGGCAGCCACACGGGTCTCGAGCTCGCGCTGGCCTACGGGGGCAAGGACTACGACAAGCAACGCGACAATATCACCGCCGGCATCGACATATTGATCGGCACGCCGGGGCGCCTCATCGACTACTTCAAGCAGGGGGTGTTCAACCTCAAGCACGTGGAAGTAATGGTGCTGGACGAGGCCGACCGCATGTTCGACCTCGGCTTCATCAAGGACATCCGCTACGTGCTGCGGCGCCTGCCACCGCCAACGGAGCGGCTGAACATGCTGTTCTCGGCCACCCTCTCCCATCGTGTGATGGAGCTCGCCTACGAGCACATGAACGACCCGGAACTGATCCGCATCGAACCGGAAAAGGTCACTGCCGACCGCGTGCGTCAGGTCATCTATTACCCCTCGAACGAGGAGAAGCTGCCGCTGCTGATCAAGCTGCTGCGCGAGAGGGATGCCAAGCGCACGATGGTGTTCGTGAACACCAAACGGGAGGCGGAGCGGCTCGAGGACACACTGCGCGCGAACTCCATCAACGCCCAGGCCATCTCCGGCGACGTGCCCCAGCGCAAGCGCGAGCGCATGCTGAGCGATTTCCAGAGCGGCGAACTGGCGGTGCTGATCGGCACCGACGTGGCCTCACGCGGCCTGCACGTGCCCGACGTGAGCCACGTATTCAACTACGACCTGCCCCAGGATCGCGAAGACTACGTGCACCGCATCGGGCGCACGGCACGGGCGGGAGCATCGGGCGACGCCATCAGCTTCGGCTGCGAGCAGTACGTGGTATCGCTGCCGGACATCGAGGACTACATCGGCAACAAGATCCCGGTGGCGAGCTTCGATCACGAATCACTGCCCGAGATCGAGCGTCCGCCCCGCCGTCCGCGCAAGCGGATCGGCGGCCGTCCCGGCGGAGGCGGCAAGCCTCCCCGGGGCGGCGGGCGCGGCAGCCGACGCGGCGGCGACGGCGGCAGGCAGGCGGGGTCCGACGACGGCGGCGGCAAGACGAAGTCCGGCGACGGCGGCGACAAGGCCAAGAAGAAGCGTCGGCGCCGGCGGCCGAGGAAAACCGGTGATGCCGGTCAGTAACAGGGAGGACAAGTGCAGAACCGACAGCAGCTGTTGAAGAACATCGTGGCCATTACCCGGGAGGCCGGCCGGGCCATCCTGGAGGTCTACGAGACCGACTTCGACGTTGAGAACAAACAGGACGACTCGCCCATCACGGCGGCCGACCGCGCAGCCCATGACATCATCGTCGCCGGGCTGAAGGGACTGACCCCCGACCTGCCCGTGCTGAGCGAGGAGGACGGGGTGCCGGGGTATGGCGAGCGCAGCGCCTGGCAGCGTTACTGGCTGGTGGACCCTCTCGACGGCACGAAGGAGTTCGTCAGCCGCAACGGCGAGTTCACGGTGAATATCGCCCTGGTGGAGGGCCACCAGGCGGTACTGGGCGTCGTCCACGTCCCCGTGCAGGGCAAGACCTACACGGGCCTCCACGGTTACGGCGCACGCCGCATCGTGGAAGGCGACGACAGCGAGGCCATCCGTGTGGCGGAGGAATCCGCATCCCCCGTCCGGGTGGTCGGCAGCCGCTCCCATCGCGGCGCGAGCCTGGACGCATGGCTCGACGAACTGGGCGACTACGAACTGGTACCCATGGGCTCTTCGCTGAAGTTCTGCGTGGTCGCCGAGGGCGGGGCCGATGTCTACCCCCGGCTCGGTCCCACGTCGGAATGGGACACGGCGGCGGCACAGGCGGTGGTCGAGGCCGCGGGCGGGCGCGTCACCGTGGCCGGCGGTTCGCCGCTGGCCTACAACGCCAAGGCGGATATACTGAACCCCCACTTCCTGGTGACGGGCCCCCAGGACCGGCAGTGGCCGCCCATCGGCTGAGGGAACCCGCCGGCAAGTACTGGACAAGCGCCGGATTTCGACATACTAAGAAGGCGTGGACGGCGAGAACGAGAACAGCAACGTCGAGAGCGGCGCGTTCAGCAAGCTGGAGCGCCTGCGCGAACTGCGCATGAGCCACCGGGATATGGACGACCTCATCGACCGTCTGTCGGAGGACCCGCTGGTGGACCAGTTGCGCCTGCGGCGGCTGAAGAAGCGCAAGCTCCAGCTGAAGGACATGATCGCCCGCCTGGAGAGCGAGCTGATCCCCGACCTGAACGCCTGAGCTAGTCCTCCTCGCCTGCCGGGTAGACGGCACCGATGTGCCGCTCGCCCCGGGCCTCGGCCAGCTCCACCTGCCGGCGCCGCTCGGCCAGCCGCTCCGCCCGCCCCGGTTCGATGCCGCCGTGGCAGTGGGGACAGCTCACGCCTTCGCGGTAGAACGGCGAGGCCACGTCCGTCTCCGAGAGCGGCCGCCGGCAGGCGTGGCACTGCACGTAGTGGCCGGGTGCGAGGCGCCGGTCCACCGCCACCCGGCCGTCGAAGACGAAACACTCGCCCTGCCAGCGGTTGTCCGGCGAATCCGACATCTCGTCAAGATACGCGAGGATGCCGCCTTCGAGCTGATACACCCGCTCGAACCCCATGGTGCGCATCATGGCCGTCGCCTTCTCGCAGCGGATGCCGCCGGTGCAGTACATGGCGATGGGCCGGTCGCGCTCGCCGGCCAGGCGTTCCCGGACGAAGGCCGGGAAGTCGCGGAAGCTCTCCGTGCCCGGGTCCACGGCGCCGGGGAAACGGCCCACGTCGATCTCGTAGCCGTTGCGCGTATCGATCACCAGCGTGTCCGGATCCGCGATCAGGCGGTTCCACTCGGCCGGTGCCACCCGCTCGCCGGTGTCCGCGGCGGCGTCGACATCCGGCCGGCCGAGGCTCACGATCTCCCTGCGCAGCCGCACCCTGAGCCGGCGGAACGGCGCCTCGTCCGCACGGGACCAGCGGCCGTCCAGCTCACCGAGACCCTCGATCCCGCCGAGCCACGCCAGCAGGGATTGCAGCTCCTCGCGCCCGCCGGCGAGCGTTGCGTTGATGCCTTCCGGTGCCAGCAGCACGGTGCCGAGCAGAGCGCGCTCCCGTGCGGCCTCGAGCAGCGGCTCGCGCAGCGTGCGGTACTGCGGCAGCGCCGCGAAGCGATAGAAAGAGACGACGTGGCAGGCGCCGCTGACGGCACTTGTGTTCGGGTGGGCCATGGCCGGATTGTAGCAGCGGCTCAGGCGCTCTCCCGCTCGCTCTCCTCCGGCGGCAGCTCGCTCACGGTGGTGCTGAGGATGTGATGACAGAGCTGCTCGCCCAGCACCTGGCGGGCGTCTTCCTCCACGCGCACGAGGTCCTCGCCGAACACCAGCCTGCCCTCGGCGTCCAGGGACACCACCTTGCCCTTGCGCAGGGTACGGATGAATTCCTGGAACAGCTTGCGGTCGAAGAAGTCCGGCGACCGCAGTCCCGACACCATCGACAGGCGCTGGGCGGAGAGTTCGCAGATCCGCTCCAGCCGCGCCTGGGTGAGGCGGCCCGAGCCGTAGCGCTCCAGCAGGGCGATGGTCATGTAGTAGCGCTGCAGTATCGGCAGCATGAGCCGGCCGAGCTGCACCAGCTGGAAGGCCGCGGCGCTGCCCGCCCGCGGCCGGCGCAGGGTCTGGCCGTCCTCGGAGAGCCTGAGCAGGCCGAGCTCCGTCAGCTGGCCGATGACCTCGCGCACCAGCGCCTCCACCTCGCCGCCCCGCCAGCGCAGGAACAGCTCCGCGCGCACGTACGGATAGGTGAGACCCACCAGCCGCACCACCTCCGCCAGGGCGAGGCGGCGGCTCTGGATGAAACAGGCGGCCACCAGCCCGGGGATCGCCAGCAGGTGCAGCACGTTGTTCAGGAAGTACGTCATCAGTACGGCTTCGCTCTCCCGCATCAGGATGAGATCGCCGAGGGGATGCTCCTCGCGCCGGATGACGCCCATCTTCTCGCCGTGGGCCACGATCTGACCGGGGCCGAGCTCGGTGACCGTCACGCTGTCGCTGTAGGGGAAGCGGCGCAGCAGGTCGAGCAGCAGCGTAAGCTGCCGATGCAGCGTGGATTCCGCCATGGTCTGGCGCGGGGTGGCCAGCAGCGTCAGGGCGAGCAGGCTGATCGGCGTGACGGCGGCGGCGGCGTTGATACGCCACATGATGCGGCGCTCGAGATCGCCGACCACCTCGGACAGCCAGGGCGGCCGCTCGCCCTCCGCGAGTTCCTCTTCCCGCCAGCCGGGGCGATGCTGATCGAGCAGCGCGGTGAGTTCCAGCGGCTCGCCCACATTGACGTAGACCTCACCGAAGTAGTCGCGCAGCGTCCGCAGCGAGCGGATGGCGCCGACGACGGTCTCCTTTTTCTTCTGCTCGCCGGAGAGCTCGCTGATGAATGCCTTGCCCTCCACCAGCTTCTCGTAGCCGAAGTAGACCGGCACGAACACCACCGGCCGCCGCGGGTCCTGCAGGAACGACTCCACCGTCATCACCAGCATGCCGCCCTTGGGCCTCAGCAGCCGCCCGGTGCGGCTGCGGCCGCCCTCCACGAAATACTCGATGCTGAAACCGCGGGTGATCAGCGCCCGCAGATAGGCGTAGAACACCGCGGCATACAGGCGGTTGCCGCGGAAACTGCGGCGCAGGAAGAAGCCGCCGCCGCGGCGCAGTATGGAGCCCACCACCGGCAGGTTGAGATTCACGCCGGCGGCCACGTGGGGCAGGGACAGCCCCTGGTGGTAGAGCACGTAGGAGAGCAGGATGTAGTCCATGTGGCTGCGGTGGCAGGGCACGTAGACGAGTTCGCGCCCCTCGACCACGGACTGTACCCGCTCGATGCCGTTCAGCCGGATGCCGTCGTAGAGCTGATGCCAGGCCCAGGTGAGTACCTTGTCGAGAAAGCGCACCATGGGATAGGACATGTCGGCGGCGATCTCGCGGGCATAGTCCCGCGCCTTGCGGCGCAGCCGCTCGCGCTTGCGGCCGTCGCCCCGGGACTCCTGGCTGATAACGGCACGCACGCTGGCGCTGCGCACCACGCCGTTCACCAGCGTGCGGCGATGGGAGAGGTCGGGCCCCAGCGTGGCGACGCGGCGCTGGCGGAAATGCACGCGCAGGATGCGCGAGATCTTCCGCGCGGCGAGCCGGGCGCCGACCCCCTCGGTGGCGATGCGGCGCACGGACAGCGGCTCGCTGAAATGCACCAGGGTGGCGCGGCCGTAGAGCACGGTGGTCAGGAACTTGCGGGTGCGCCCGGCGATGTCCCACTGCTCGCTGAACAGCACCTTGAACCAGGAGCGTTCCTTCTCCGGCGC
>CAYRZI010000061.1:1353-16804 GCA_964428605.1 uncultured Woeseiaceae bacterium | reverse complement strand
GTGGTTGCCGCGCCGCGAGCCGTAGGAGTTGAAGTCCCCGGGCTCCACGCCCTGGGCCTGAAGGTATTCGGCCGCCGGGCTGTCCTTTGCGATGCTGCCGGCCGGGGAGATGTGGTCGGTGGTGACCGAGTCGCCCAGCAGCGCCAGGACCCGGGCGCCGCCGATGTCGGCGATAGCGGCGGGCTCGGCGCTCATGCCCTCGAAGTAGGGCGGGTTCTTCACGTAGGTGGATTCCTCGTCCCAGGTATAGATCTCGCCCTCGGGCACCTCCAGCCGGTTCCAGTTCTCGTCGCCGGCGAAGACCTCGGAGTAGCTCGAGCGGAACATCTCGGAGTCGATGTTCTGCATGATCATCTCCTGGATCTCCTTCTGCGACGGCCAGATCTCCTTCAGGTAGACGGGCTTGCCGTCGGCGTCCTCGCCGATGGGGTCCGCATAGATGTCCACGTCCATGGTGCCGGCGATGGCGTAGGCGACCACCAGCGGCGGCGAGGCGAGGAAGTTCATCTTCACCAGCGGATGGATGCGGCCCTCGAAGTTGCGGTTGCCGGAGAGCACGCTGCAGCCCACCAGGCCCGAGGACTCGACGGCCTCGTGGATCTCGTCCTTCAGCGGGCCGGAGTTGCCGATGCAGGTGGTGCAGCCGTAGCCCACCAGGTAGAAGCCCAGCGCATCCAGGTCGTCCATCAGCTCGCACTTCTCCAGGTAATCGGTGACCACCTTGGAGCCGGGCGCGAGGCTGGTCTTCACCCAGGGCTTGACCGTCAGGCCGCGCTCGCGGGCATTGCGTGCCAGCAGGCCGGCGCCGACCATCACAGCCGGGTTGGAGGTGTTGGTGCAGCTCGTGATGGCGGCGATCAGCACGGCGCCGTCGCTCATCTCGAACTCCCGGCCGTCCATGCTCACCTTCGCCTCGCCGCTGCCCTTGTCGCCGCGCTCCTCGACCATGGGGCCGAGGGCTTCCCGGTAGCGGGTCTTCGCGTTCTTCAGCGGGATGCGGTCCTGGGGCCGTTTCGGGCCCGCCAGGCTCGGCTCGACGTCGCCCAGGTCGAGTTCGAGCACGTCGGTGTAGTAGCCGTCCGGTTCGCCTTCCTCGCGCCACAGGCCCTGTGCTTTCGCATAGGCCTCGATCATCTCGATGTGGGCCGGCTCGCGGCCGGACAGCTCCAGGTAGCGCACGGTCTCCCCGTCGATGGGGAAGATGGCGCAGGTGGAGCCGAACTCCGGCGACATGTTGCCGATGGTGGCCCGGTCGGCCAGCGGCAGGTGGGCGAGCCCGTCGCCGAAGAACTCGACGAACTTGCCGACCACGCCCTTCTCGCGCAGCATCTCGGTGACGGTCAGCACCAAGTCGGTGGCGGTGGTGCCCTCGGAGAGGCGGCCGCTCAGCTTGAAACCGATGACCTCGGGAATGAGCATGGAGATCGGCTGGCCGAGCATGGCGGCCTCGGCCTCGATGCCGCCCACGCCCCAGCCGAGCACGCCGAGGCCGTTGATCATCGTGGTGTGGGAGTCGGTGCCCACCAGGGTATCCGGGTACGCGGACAGCGTACCGTCGGTCTCGTTGTCGAAGATCACCCGGGCCAGGTACTCCAGGTTCACCTGGTGGACGATGCCCGTGTTCGGCGGCACCACCTTGAAGTTGGCGAAGGCGCTCTGGCCCCAGCGCAGGAACGAGTAGCGCTCCTTGTTGCGCTGGAATTCGATCTTGTTGTTCAGATCGAGCGCGTTGGCGGTGCCGTAGCGGTCCACCTGCACGGAGTGGTCGATGACCAGCTCGGCGGGGGAGAGCGGATTGATGTCGGAGGCCTTGCCGCCCAGATCCACCACTGCGTCGCGCATGGCGGCGAGGTCCACAACCGCGGGCACGCCGGTGAAGTCCTGCAGGATCACCCGGCTGGGGGTGAAGGAGATTTCCTGGCTGGGCTCGGCCTTCGGGTCCCAGTTGGCCAGCGCCAGGATGTCTTCGCGGGTGACGTCACGGCCGTCCTCGTGGCGCAGCAGGTTCTCGAGCAGGATCTTCAGCGAGTAGGGCAGTCTCGCGACATGACCCTCGCTGACGGCGTCGAGCCTGAAGATCTCGTATTGCTTGCCGCCGACCTCGAGCGTCGAACGAGCGCCGAAGCTGTCCTTCATAAATCCTCCGGTGAATGGCAACAGGGCCGTGTGACGGGCTGATTGGTGTCAGGTAGCCCTGAATTATAACGGATCAGGAGGCGATGCGTCGTCCGCGGGCAGGCTCCTCGCGGCGCGCGGACGGCGCCCGGCGGGCGGTCCGGATGCGGCCCCCCCCGAGGCACACGTCGCCGCGGTAGAACACCACGAACTGCCCCGGTGCCACGGCCCGCTGGGGCGTCTCGAAGTGCACCTCGAGTTCGCCGCCGGCACCGTGCTGCACGCTGCAGGGCTGGTCGGGCTGGCGGTAACGCACCTTCGCGGCGCAGGCCAGGGTGCCGCCGCCGGTCAGGGCGTCCGGCTCGCCGCCGATCCAGTGCACGGCGCCTGCCGTCAGCGAGGCGCTGTAGAGCAGCGGATGATCTGCTCCCTGGACCGCCACCAGCGTGTTCGTGTGGAAGTGCCGGTCGGCCACATACCACGGCGCGTCGCCGCCCTCCCGGCGGCCGCCGATACCGAGTCCCTGGCGCTGACCGGGGGTGTAGTAGGCCAGGCCGTGGTGGCGGCCGATCTCGCGGCCGGTATCGTCGACGATGGGGCCCGGCTCGGCATCGACGTAGCGGGACAGGAACTCGCGGAACGGCCGTTCGCCGATGAAGCAGATGCCGGTGCTGTCGGGCTTGTCGTGGGTGGGCAGCCCGTGGTCCCGGGCGAGACGGCGCACTTCGGCCTTGGTCAGCGCCCCGAGCGGGAACAGTGTCCCGGCGAGGGCGTCGGCGGCCACCTGGTGCAGGAAGTAGCTCTGGTCCTTGCCCGCATCGGCGCCCTTCAGCAGCCGGGGCGGGTCGCCGCGCTCCACCCGGGCGTAATGGCCCGTGGCGATCAGCCCGGCGCCCAGGCGCCGGGCGTACTCGCGGAACACCCCGAACTTGATCTCCCGGTTGCAGAGCACGTCCGGGTTCGGCGTATAGCCCGCCCGGTAATCGGCCAGGAAGTCCTCGAACACCCGTTCCCGGTACTCCGGCGCGAAGTTGACATGATGCAGGGGAATGCCCAGGTGCTCGCAGACCCGCCGGGCGTCCTGAAGCTCGGCCGCAGCGCTGCAGTAGCCCTCCTCGTCCTCGTCCCAGTTGGTCATGTGCAGGGCGTGCACCTCGTAGCCCTGCCGGCCGAGCAGCAGGGCGGCCACCGAGGAGTCCACACCGCCGGAGAGTCCCACGACCACCCGGCGGCCCTTGCGTGCCGTTTCCGTCATGGCGTGAATTCTACCGCGGCGCCGGCAGCATCGGCGAGGCGGTCGGCGTCAGATATTGAGGCGGCGGAATTCGTGTTCCACTTCGCTCGCGTGCCAGATCTCGTCGAAGGTGGTGAGATACATGTCGGTCACGGCCGGAACGTTGCGGTCGACGATGCCCTCCCAGCGCGCGGCGTCGAGGCGATAGACGATGCCGCCGCCGTCGGCGATGCAGTACGCCTCCTTGTGCGTGCGGTAGTCCTCGCGGACGTGGCGGAACTCGATGAAGCTGTTCAGGCGCCGGCCGAGGTGGACGAAGCGATTGCCGTTCTTGATGGCCCGCGAGGGGTCGGCGATCAGCACCCGCACCCGGGCGTAGGCGCGGGAGAGAATCAGCCGCTTGACGACCTCCAGGAAGTCGAGATCGTCGTAGATGCCGGGCTCGAGATCGTGGGTGAAGATGGCCAGGCTGCGGTTGGCGGTCTTGGCGATCTCGACGGCCGCCCGGCGCATTTCCTCCCGGGTGGAGATGACGCGCCGCTGATTTTCCGTGGCCTTCTTGTCGCCCATCCTGCAAGGACCCGCTGGCTGTCGGGGTGAATCTCCGGACGGATGATGTTAAAGGCGCGGGCGCCGGCCTCGTTGCCAACTGCGTCACGTTTTCGCCCTCGGAGGAGGGGATGCGAGCGGTTCTCAGAAACGCGGTGAGCGCGCCGGCGCGATACGGGCGGAGCTGCGCGCGGGGCAGCGACTCCCGGCGGGCAGCGGAGGTCCTGCTAGAGACTCAAGAAGCGTTCCTCGGCGTTCTCGCCGAGTGCGCGGCGGGCCCGCCGGTATTCCCGGCGGCTGGTCACGCGGGTCACGAGCGCCCAGTTACCCTCACTCAGTTCGTCGCTGACCGCGCTGAACACCAGCCCCTCGTCCGGCCGGAACGAGACGGCGCCACCGGCCAGCAGGCCGAAGACGAGCCCGAAAACGGCGAATACCGCGAAATAGAGGATCTCGCCCACGTTCAGAAGCTGCGGCTGCCACCACGCCAGCGCGCTGCCGGCGGCGACTCCGATGACCAGCCCCGCCGCGCCGAGGATCAGATGCCAGACGATCAGCGCCCGTCTGGTACGCGGGCTCTCCCGGTTCAGCGGCGGCAGCTTCGCTGCCTCGTTCGGCGGCAGGAGCCGGCAGCGCTCGCCGGGCACGAGGCGGCCCTCCACGAGGGTCTCCCGTGCTGCCTCGGCTGTCTCGCGGTCCGGATAGATGGCGGCAATCTGCCGTTCGGTGTGGAACATGGATTCTCGCTCGCGGCGTCGTTCGCGCATGCAACTCTGAGGACGAGCTTAGGCGACGTCGCGCTCGGCGCATTGAGAATCCGCAATACGCCGCGGCAGCCGCCTCACAGGAACTGCTGGGCCAGCAGGGCTGCCACGGCGCCGCAGCCGAGCAGTGCCAGCAGGGCCAGCAGCCCGTCGCGGGCGAGCAGCGCCACGGCGAAACACGTCAGCGCGAAGCCGGCAACATTGGCGCTGAAGGGGATGAACTCCAGCACGGGCGTGGTCGCGGCGACGAGCAGGCAGGCCAGGCTGACGAGCCGCAGGCCGGTCCCGCGTATCAGCCACTGCAGCCGCGGTCCCGTCCAGCGGTCCAGCTGCTCGGCCATCCAGCGCGATCCCCGCACGGCCTTCGTCACCTTCTCGTGCCGCACGGAGCGTCGCTCGAGCCAGTCGGGAAGCCAGAGATGCTCACGTGCCAGGATCAGCTGCACGGCCACCACGATCGTGAGCAGGCCCATGACGACGGGCACCCCGGGGATGTCGCCGATCACCGGTGCCAGCATCACCAGTCCGGCAACGAGCAGCAGCGGCGAGAAGGAACGCCGGCCCAGTGCGTCGGCCACGCGTCTGACGGAGACGTGTTCGTCCGCGTCCGCGATGCCCTCCAGGCAGTCCAGCAGCTCCCCCAGGCTGCCGACCTCCGGACCGCAGGAGGCGCGATCCTCCCCCGGGGAGCCGCGGCGGTCACCCTCGGAGCGACTCTGCCGGTCCTCTCTCTCGGGGTCCATCCGTGCGCCCTGCGTTCAGCCGGACATCAGCGCGAACGGGCGAGTTCTGCGGCGAGTCCGGTGTAGGTGGCGGGCGTCAGTGCGAGCAGCCGCTCGCGCTCGGCCTCGGGGATGTCCAGAGAGCGGATGAACCCGGCAAGGGCCTCCCGGTCGATGCGCCGGCCCCGGGTCAGCGCCTTCAGCTTCTCGTACGGCTCGTCGATGCCGTAGCGGCGCATCACCGTCTGCACGGCCTCTCCCAGCACCTCCCAGGCCTCCTCCAGGTCGGCGGCGATGCGCTCGGGGTCCGGCTGCAGCTTGTCCAGCCCGCGCCGGCAGGACTCGACCGCAATCAGGCTGTGGGCGAGCGCCACGCCCACGTTGCGCAGCACGGTGGAGTCGGTGAGGTCGCGCTGCCAGCGGGAGAGCGGCAGCTTGGCGGCGAAATGCCCGAGCAGGGCGTTGGCCACACCCAGGTTGCCCTCGGCGTTCTCGAAATCGATGGGATTGATCTTGTGCGGCATGGTGGAGGAGCCCACCTCGCCCTCCACACGGCGCTGGCGGAAATAGCCGAGCGAGATGTAGCCCCAGACGTCCCGGCACAGATCCGTGAGCACGGTGTTGTAGCGGCTGAGCGCGTGGCAGTACCCGGCGATCCAGTCGTGAGGCTCGATCTGGGTGGTCATCGTGTTGGCGTCGAGCCCCAGCGACTCGACGAAGCGGGCCGAGAGCGCCGGCCAGTCGACCTCCGAGTAGGCCGCCACGTGGGCGTTGAAATTGCCGACGGCGCCGTTGAACTTGCCCCGCACGGCCACGGCCTGCAGCCCGTCGCGCTGCAGGCTGAGGCGCTCGGCGAGATTCGCGATCTCCTTGCCGAGGGTCGTCGGGCTGGCCGTCTGGCCGTGGGTGCGCGAGAGCATGGCAAGGTCCGCGTGCCGGCGCGCCATGGCATCCAGCGCCGCGCCCAGCTCGCGCATCGCGGGTACGAGGACGTCGTCGCGGCCGTGGCGCAGCATGAGCGCGTAGGCGAGATTGTTGATGTCCTCGGAGGTGCAGCCGAAATGGATGAAACCGCGCACCGCGGCGGCGTCGCTGCCTTCGCCGAGGCGCTCGCCGAGGTAGTACTCCACCGCTTTCACGTCGTGGTTGGTGGTGGCCTCGATCGCCTTGATGCGTGCAGCGTCCTCCCCCGTGAAGCCGTCGACGATGCCGTTCAGCATGTCCTTCAGGTGACCCGGCAACGGCGCCAGCTCGGGGACGGCCGGCTGGTCGGCCAGGAACTGCAGCCAGCGCACCTCGACCAGTACCCGGAAGCGGATCAGCCCGAACTCGCTGAACACGTCGCGCAGCGGGCCGGCCTTCGATGCGTAACGTCCGTCGACGGGGGAGATGGCGCGCAGCGTGGTCAGTTCCATGATCTGTCAGCGGGGAAGCGGCCTGGACTTGGCCCGGCAAAGCGCGAATCATACACCACCCTGGACCCGGCCGGGACCGCCCCGGGCGCCCGCCGGACCCGTGAAACCATTGCATACAAAGGCGAGCGCCAGACGATGACCGACACCAAATTCCGCACCGAGAAAGACAGCATGGGCGAACTCCAGGTCCCGGCCGAAGCGTTGTGGGGCGCCCAGACCCAGCGCGCCGTGGAGAACTTCCCGATCAGCGGGCTGACGATGCCGCGCAGCTTCATCCGCGCGCTGGGCCTGGTGAAGTGGGCGGCGGCCGGCGCGAACTCGGAACTCGGCCTGCTCACCGGTCCGCGGGCGGTGGCCATCCAGAGGGCGGCGGCGGCCGTGGCCGACGGCGAGCACGACGCCCATTTCCCCGTCGACGTGTTCCAGACGGGTTCGGGCACCTCGTCGAACATGAATGCCAACGAGGTGATTGCACGCCTGGCGCGCCAGTCGGGTGCCGAGGACGTCCACCCCAACGACGACGTCAACATGGGCCAGAGCTCCAACGACGTCATCCCGACCGCCATCCACGTGAGCGCGGCGCTGGACGTCTCGGAGCAGCTGCTGCCGGCGCTGGAGCATCTGGCCGAGGTGCTCGGCGAGAAGGCGAAGGAGAACGCGGAGGTGGTCAAGACGGGACGCACCCACCTCATGGACGCGATGCCCGTGACCCTCGGGCAGGAGCTGGAGGGCTGGAAGACCCAGGTGGAGCACGGCGCAGACCGCATCCGGGCCGTCCTGCCGCGCCTGTGCGCCCTGGCCCAGGGCGGCACCGCCGTCGGCAGCGGCATCAATGCCCACTCCAGGTTCGGCGAGAAGGTGGCCACACTGCTGGCCGAGCGCACCGGCGTGCCGTTCACCGCGGCGGACTCCTGTTTCGAGGCGCTGTCCTGCCAGGACACCGCGGTGGAGCTGTCCGGCCAGCTGAAGGTGGTGGCGGTGAGCCTCATGAAGATCGCCAACGACCTGCGCTGGATGAACTCCGGGCCCCTGGCCGGCCTCGGCGAGATCGCGCTGCCGGCCCTGCAGCCGGGCTCCAGCATCATGCCGGGCAAGGTGAACCCGGTGATCCCGGAGGCCGTGGCCATGGTGTCCGCCCAGGTCATCGGTAACGACGCCACCATCACCGTGGCCGGCCAGTCGGGTAATTTTCAGCTCAACGTCATGCTGCCGGTGGTGGCCTACAACCTCCTGCAGAGCATCGAGGTGCTCGCCACCGGTGCGCGGGCGCTGGCGGACCGGGCGGTGGCGGGCTTCACCGTCAACCGGGAGCGTCTGGACGAGGCGCTGGACCGCAACCCCATCCTGGTGACCGCCCTGAACCCGGTGATCGGTTACGAGAAGGGCGCCGCCGTCGCCAAGAAGGCCTATGCGGAGGGCCGGCCGGTGAAGGAGGTGGCACGGGAGATGACGGACCTGACGGACGAGGAGCTGGACCGCCTGCTCGACCCGGCGGACCTCACCCGGGGCGGTATCAAGCATTGAACGGCGCAGCGCGAACGGGCAGATGCGCGCCGCACCGGGGGCGTGCCAGCGGCCGGCCATGAGCATCAGCGCGCTGCGGCACCGCATCCTCACGGCGCTGGCAGACAGTGCCGCACCCCGGGATCCGGCGGTGGCCGCGCCGCCCGCGGCATACGGGGACGTGCCGGAGGGGCTGCGCCGGCGTTTCGCCGGGCGCAAGACGCCGGCCGGCGTGCTCATCGCGCTGCTCGCCCGGGGTGCCGACTATCACGTGCTGTTCACACGCCGTTCACCGGACCTGCGCCATCATCCGGGGCAGGTCAGCTTCCCGGGCGGGCGCATGGAGCCCGAGGACCGGGACGTCACCGACGCCGCCCTGCGGGAGGCGGAGGAGGAAGTCGGGCTGCCCCGGGGGCACGTCCGCATCGCCGGCTATCTCGAGCCTCACCTCACCATCACCGGCTACGCCGTCACGCCGGTGGTCGGGCTCGTGCACCAGGGCTTCGAGATCCGCGTGGATCCGGGCGAGGTGGAGGAGGCTTTCGAGGTGCCGCTGGATTTCCTCATGGACGGGCACAACCTGCGCCGCGCGTGGCGGGAATTCGAGGGCAGCGAGATACCGGTGTACGAGTACCACTACGGCGGGCAGCGCATCTGGGGGGCCACCGCCGCCATGCTGGTTACGCTCAGGGACAGGCTCGAAATCTCGGTAAAACAGTAATTAATGAACAACATCTCGAAACTGCTGGATATCATGGCCCGTCTGCGCGACCCGGAGAGCGGCTGTGAGTGGGACCGGCGCCAGACCTTCGCCAGCATTGCGCCGTATACCATCGAGGAGGCCTACGAGGTGGCGGACGCCATCCACCGGCACGACACCGAGGGGCTGAAGGACGAACTCGGCGATCTGCTTCTGCAGGTGGTTTTCCACGCCCGCATGGCGGAGGAGGCGGGCGCCTTCGACTTCGAGGACGTGGCCGCTGCCATCAGCGACAAGCTGGAGCGGCGCCACCCGCATATCTTCGGGGACGGTAGCGCGGGCGACGAGGCGAGCGTGCGCCGTAACTGGGAGGCCATCAAGGCCGCCGAGCGGGCGGAGCGCCACGGCGGCTCGGCCAGCCTGCTGGACGGCATCCCCCGGGCCCTGCCGGCGCTGAAGCAGGCGCAGAAGCTGGCAGGACGCGCAGCGGGCGCCGGTTTCGACTGGCCGGATGCGGCCGGCGTGCGGGGCAAGATCGACGAGGAACTGGCGGAGCTCGACCGGGAACTGGCTGCCGGCGAGCGCGCGCGCATCGAGGAGGAGATCGGCGATCTGTTCTTCTCCCTCGTCAACCTGGCGCGCCATGCCGGGGTGGATGCCGAGGCGGCGGCCGCGGGCGCAAACCGCAAGTTCGAGCGCCGCTTCCGTGCGCTCGAGGCCGAGGCGGGCGCGCGCGGCAGCTCCGTGGCGGACGTCGACGCCGACGGCCTGGAGGTCCTCTGGCAGGCCGTGAAGGCGGCCGAACGCGCGCGGGAAGACGACTGACCGCGTTCAGGACCCGTTCAGCACCGCGGCCCTATGCTCCTTCCCACACCCCGCAGAAACGGCCCGCAGCCGGTTCTTGCGCGGGTGCCCACGGAAGCAGAAGGAGTCAGCCATGTTCAACCGAAATCGATTCCGCCGGATGCGCGACAACGGCCGCAGGAGCGCGGCGGCCGCCGTGGCCGTCACGGCGATGGCGCTGGTGGGCGGCGCGCTGCTCCCGGCCGGCCCGGCCCTTGCCGATCCCGGCCGTGACTGGCGCCCCGCCCGCGATCATGGTGCCAGCTACGACTACGCACGGGTCGTCGACGTCGATCCCATCGTGCGGCACGTGCGCGTGCGCACTCCGGTGCGCGAATGCTGGGAGGAGACCCGCTACGACGACTACGACCGCCATCGTCGCCACGAACGTCCGCGCCGCAGCGAGGCCGGTGCCACCATCGCCGGCGGCATCATCGGCGGCGTGATCGGCCGCCAGTTCGGCGACGGCGACGGCCGCGATGCCATGACGCTGGTCGGCACGCTGGTGGGTGCGGCCATCGGCAACGAGCGCGCCAGCCGCGCGCGGGACTACGACAGGCGCTACGACTACGACCGCTACGACGCCTACGAGCGCGCCTCCTATCCCGTCACCCGCTGCGAGACCCGCTACCGGGCCGAGAGCGAGGAGCGCATCGACGGCTACCGGGTCACGTACCGCTACCGCGGCCAGACGTACACGACGCGCACCGACTACGATCCGGGCGACCGCATCCGGGTGCGGGTGGACGTCTCGCCGGTGCGCCACTGACCGCCCACCGCCGCCGGCGCCAGGGACGGCGCGGCGGCTTCCGGTGCGGCGTCAGCTCCCGTTGCCCGACCATGCGCTCCGTTGCGTTGCAAAGCCGGCCGGCAGGGCCGAAAATCGCCGCATGAAGCATCCCCTCCGCCTTGCAGCGCCGCTGCTGCTCACCCTCGCGCTGGGCCTCACCGCCCCGGCTGGCCCGGCCCTGGCCGCAGGGGCCGGCTCGGTGATGCCGCCCGTGACAGGCGCGGCCACGGCCGTACGCGACGAGGTCAGCCTCAGCGAGGCGGTGGCGCAGGTGAAGCGGGAGTACGGCGGGCGCATCCTCGAGGCGGAGACCCGGGAGCAGAACGGCCGCCGTGTGCACGTGATCAAGGTGCTCACCCGCGAGGGGCGGGTACGCACGGTGCGGATCCCGGCCGGGAGACGCTGAGCGCCGGCGGCAGCCGATCGGCGGGGACATCCCTGATGCGACTTCTGGTCATCGAGGACGAAGAGATCATCCGCGAGTCGCTCGCCGCGCGCCTGCGTTCGGCGGGGTTCGGGGTGGAGACGGCGAAAGACGGCGAGGAGGGTCTCTACTACGCGCGGGAATACCCCGTCGACCTGGCCGTCATCGATCTCGGCCTGCCGAAGGTGAGCGGGCTGGACATCATCGCCACCCTGCGAAAGGAGGGCCACGCCTATCCCATCCTGATCCTGACCGCGCGGGACCGCTGGCAGGACAAGGTGGATGGCCTCGGCGCCGGCGCGGATGACTACGTGGCCAAGCCGTTCCACGTCGAGGAGATCATCGCGCGGGTCAACGCGCTGCTGCGCCGCGCCGGCGGCTGGGCATCGTCGGAGCTGGTGGCCGGGCCGATCAGCCTGGATACCGGCGCCCAGGAACTGAAGGTGGACGGCCGTCCGGTCGAGCTCACCGGCCACGAGTACAAGCTGCTGGAGCATCTTATGCTGCGGGCGGGACAGGTGGTGTCCAAGACCGAGCTCACCGAACGCCTCTACGACCAGGACTTCGAGCGTGACAGCAACGTGATCGAGGTCTTCATCGGTCGGCTGCGGCGCAAGCTCGACCCGGACAACCGGCTGAAGCCGATCGAGACGCTGCGGGGCCGGGGCTATCGTTTCGTTCTCGAGCGCGCCGGCGAGGCGTCATCCGGCGCCGGTGACTGACTCCGGACCCGTCCCGGGGCAGGCCGGACCGTCGGCCGGTCAGTCCGCCTGGCAGCCACCCGGGCAATCACCAGGGCAATCGCCCGGGCAATCACCAGGGCAGTCGCTGCGGCTGCGCGTGCTCGTCTCGGGCACGCTGCTGCTGCTGGTCTTCTTCGGCCTCATCGTCGCGGTGCTCGACTCGGCCTTCCGCAGCGCCGCCCTGGAGGCCGAGCGCGACCTGCTCGACAGCCGCATGATCATGCTGCTGGCGGCCGCCGAGCCCGCCGACGGCAACCGGCTGGTCCTGCCCGTCGACCTGCCCGAGCCGCTGTTCGGCGCGCCGGGCTCGGGTTTGTACGGCGCCATCGTGCGGCGCGGGGACGGGGTAGTATGGCGCTCGGACTCGGCCATCGGTATCGAGATCCCCTGGGGGGCGGCACCGGCCACGGGCGAACGCAGTTTCCGGCGCCTCGAACTCGCCGGCGGCACGCCGCTGCTCGCGCTGAGCATGGGCATCGACTGGGAGTTCCCGGACGGCACCGTGCAGGCCTATGTCGTGCACGTGGCCTCGGGACTCGACTCACTGAATGCCCAGGTGGCGAGCTTCCGGGGCCAGCTGCTGGTCTGGTTCGGCCTGGTGGCGGCGCTGCTGCTGGCTTCGCTGGCGCTGCTGCTGCGCTGGCTGCTGCGGCCGCTGGCGCAGATCGAGAGCGAGATCACCGAGATCGAGGCCGGCGACCGCCCGGCGCTCTCCGCGGGATACCCGGCCGAGCTGGCCGGCGTGGCCCGCAACCTCAACCAGCTGATCGAGCGGGAGCGGGCCCGTGCCGAGCGCCACCGGCGCACGCTGCAGGATCTGGCTCACAGCCTGAAGACGCCGCTGGCGGCCATGCGCTCCCTGCTGGAGGGCGACGGCCGGCGGGACGCGCTCGGCGACCAGGTGGGCCGCATGGAGGAGATCGTCCGCTACCAGCTGTCCAAGCCCCTCGCCGGCACCGGTGTCACCCTGGGCGCGGAGCCGGTGCCGGTGGAACCGGAGCTGGCCGGACTCGCCGACGGTCTGCACAAGGTCTATCGGGCCCGGGACATGCGCTGCGACCTGGACGTGGAGCCGGGGCTGCGCTTCCACGGCGACCGGGGCGATCTGCTGGAACTCGCCGGCAACCTCATGGAGAACGCCTGGAAGTGGGGCGCGGGCCGGGTGCGGGTCATAGCCACCCGGGCGGCGGACGGGGCCTCGCCCCGCCGTGGCCTGGTGCTGACGGTGGAGGACGACGGTCCCGGCATCCCCGACGGCGGTGAGAACTCGCTGCTCGAGCGGGGCCGGCGGCTGGACGAGAGCAAGCCCGGCCAGGGGATCGGGCTCAGCGTGGTGGTGGAACTCGCCGAAGCCTACGGCGGCGGTGTCGAGGTGGGTCGGTCGGACCTGGGTGGCGCCCGGGTAACGGTGCGCCTGCCGCCGGGATGAGCGGGCCGGCGCGCAGGGGCGGCCGTCGGCAGCGGGAGGCGGCGGCACGGCGGGCGCACGCGCCGCAGCTGGATTTTCCCGCGGCACTGCCGATCTCGGCGCGGGCGGAGGAGATCGCCGCCGCCGTGCGCGATCATCCGGTCGTCGTGGTCTGCGGCGAGACCGGCAGCGGCAAGACCACCCAGCTGCCGAAGATCTGCCTGCAGCTCGGCCGGGGCATCGACGGCATGATCGGCCACACCCAGCCGCGGCGGCTCGCGGCCCGTTCGGTGGCCGCGCGCATCGCCGAGGAGACCCGCCTGCCGCTCGGCGGCGGTATCGGCTATCAGGTGCGCTTCGACGACCGCAGCGTGCCCGGCACCCGGGTGAAGCTGATGACCGACGGCATCCTCCTGAACGAACTCGGCTTCGACCACGACCTCAGGCGCTACGACACGCTGATCATCGACGAGGCCCACGAGCGCAGCCTCAACATCGACTTCATCCTGGGATACCTGAAGCGCCTGTTGCCGCGGCGCCCGGATCTCAGGGTGATCATCACCTCGGCCACCATCGACCCGGAGCGCTTCGCGCGTCACTTCGGTGATGCCCCGGTCATCGAGGTCTCCGGCCGCGGCTACCCCGTGGAGGTGCGCCACGAGGCGCCTGCCGGCGACACCGAACTGGCGGACGCGGTCACCGAGGCGGCCCGGCGGCTGATGAGCGAGCTGACGGAGGGCGACATCCTTGCGTTCCTGCCCGGCGAGCGCGAGATACGCGAGGCTGCCGAGGCGCTGGAACGGGCACGGCTGGGCTCCCGCCGGGGCGATGCGGGCTGGGAGATACTGCCCCTCTACGGCCGGCTGTCCGAGACGTCCCAGGGCCGGGTCTTCCGACCCGGCCCCCGGCGCCGGATCGTGCTGGCTACCAACGTGGCGGAGACCTCGCTCACCGTCCCGCGGATCATGGCGGTGATCGACTCCGGCCTCGCGCGGATCAGCCGCTATTCCTACCGCAGCAAGATACAGCGCCTCCAGGTGGAGCCGGTCAGCCAGGCCAGCGCCAGCCAGCGGGCGGGGCGCTGCGGACGCGTCGCGCCGGGCATCTGCGTACGCCTCTACGACGAGGAGGACTACGACGCCCGCCCCGCTTTTACCGACCCGGAGATCCGGCGCACCAACCTCGCCAGCGTCATCCTGCAGATGGCCGCCGCCCGGCTCGGCGAGATGGAGGACTTTCCTTTCATCGATCCGCCCGATGCGCGCTACGTCCAGGACGGCTACCGCCTGCTCGCCGAACTCGAGGCGGTGGATGCCGCGCGCGACATCACTGCTGCCGGCCGGCGCATGGCGCGGCTGCCCGTGGACCCGCGGCTCGCCCGCATGCTGCTGGCCGCCGAGGAACGGGGCGAGCTGCGCGATGCGCTGGTGATCGTCGCCGGGCTGGCAGGGCAGGACCCGCGCCTGTTCCCGCCGGAAGAGGGGGCGAAGGCCAGGGCGGCCCAGGAGGAGTTTGCGGACCCGGCATCGGACTTCGTCTCCCTGCTGAACCTGTGGCGGGCCTGGCGGGCGGCCCGGCGGGGTACCAGCCGGCGCCGGGCGGAGCGCTGGGCCGAGGCGCGCTACCTGTCGCCGCGGCGGCTGCGCGAGTGGGGCGAGATCCACTCCCAGCTCGCCGGGCTGTGCCGGGATGCCGGCATGCCGGTGGCCCACGGCGCGGGCGACCACGCCGCCCTGCACAGGGCCCTGCTGGCCGGACTGCTCGGCCACATCGGCCGCCGCGACGAGGCCACCCGCTACGACGGGCCCCGGGGCACGCGCTTTCACCTGCATCCCTCGTCCGCCCTGCACGCCAAACCGCCGGCCTGGGTCTTCGTCATGGAGCTGGTGCGCACCAGCCGGCTGTTCGGCCGCACGGCGGCCGCCACGGCACCGGATACGATCCTCGAGGTGGCGGCCCACCTCGTCCAGCGCAGCTACGAGGAGCCGGGCTGGAATCCGCGCCGCGGCCGTGTCGAGGCCGCGGAGACCGTGACGCTGTTCGGCCTGGTACTCGCGGCGGGCCGCCGGGTGAACTACGGACCGGTGGACCCGGCAGAGTCGCGCCGGATCTTCATCCGCGAGGCACTGGTGCGGGGCAGGGCCGGCCATCGCGACCGCTTCTGGCGCCGCAACCAGGCCGCCATCGCCCGCATCCGGGAGCGCGAGGGCGAGGCCCGGCGCGCGCTGCTGATTCCGGAGG
>CAYRZI010000061.1:0-1343 GCA_964428605.1 uncultured Woeseiaceae bacterium | reverse complement strand
CAGCTCGAGGGCGAGATGGCGGCGCTGTACGAGCGCCAGATCCCGGAGCAGGTGGTGGACCTGCGGAGCTTCCGCCGCTGGCTGCGCAAGGCCGTGAAGCGGGACCCGGAGGTGCTCTGCTTCTCCGAGCAGGACTTCGCGCAGGACGTGAGCACGGCGGGCGCGGAGATGCCTGCCACCGTGGAGCTGCTGGGGCAGGCGTTGACCGTCGCCTACCGGTTCAGGCCGGGCGAGGCCGAGGACGGCGCCACCGTGCGGGTACCGGCCGCGGCGCTTGCGCAGCTCGATCCCGGACAGCTCGACCGCGCCCTGCCGCCGCTGGTCGCGGAACGGGCGGAACTGCGCATGCGCTCGCTGCCGAAGTCCCTTCGCCGGCGCCTGCAGCCCATCGCCGACGCGGCCGCGGAGTTCGCGGCGCGTTATCTGGTAATGCCGGGCAGCGGCGGCTTCGAGCAGGCGCTGGCGGACTTCCTGGCCGGCGAATACGGCATCACACCGGAGCAGCTGCCGGAGGCCCCGGCCCGGGAACCCGAGCATCTGAGGCTCCGCCTGGAGGTCACCGACGGGGCCGGCAAGGTGATCGCAGCCGGCCGGGACCTGGAGGCACTGCGTGCCGCTGTCGGCGAAGACGCGGCGGCGCCGGCGGCTCGCAGCGCGCCGCCGGCGGAGACGCTGCACCGGGACTGGGATTTCGGGGAGCTGCCGGCCGTCGAGACGGAGACCTGCGCGGGCCTCAGTCTGGAGCGCCGGCCGGTACTGGCCGATCGGCAGACCGGGGTGGCGGTGGAGCGGGTCAGCGATGCCGCCGAGGCCGAGGTGGTGCATGCCGCGGGGGTATTGCGGCTGTTGCGGCTCGCGCTGCCCCAGCAGGAGAAACTGCTGCGGGGCCGGGTGACGGGCGATCGCCGGCTGCAGCTTGCCTGGACAGGCGTGGGCGGCGCCGGCGAGCTGGCCGTCGACTTCGTCGTCGCCGCCTTCGCCCGCGCATTCCCCCGGCAACGGCGCGTCGCGGTGCGAACCCGCGAGGACTACGAGACGCTGCTCGTCGCCGGCCGCGGCGACCTGGTGGCGGCGGGAGAACGGCTCGAGACCCTGCTGGGCGAGATCCTCGAGGCACGGCGCCTCGCGGCCGCCGCCGCCGCGGCGCTGCCCGGACGCCTGGACGACATCCGGGTGGATATCGAGGCCCAGGTGCAGGGCCTCGTCTACCCCGGCTTTCTGACCGCGACGCCTGCTGAGGCCCTGGAATGCCTGCCGCGCTATCTCCGCGCGGCGGAAACCAGGGCGTCGAAACTGCCCGCCGGCGCCGACCGGGACCGGGAGGGAATGCGGGAGGTGGCCGT
>CAYRZI010000060.1:0-16961 GCA_964428605.1 uncultured Woeseiaceae bacterium | reverse complement strand
CCTTCAGCGCCAGCTTCGCGAGCAGGCCGCCGGTATACATGCCGGCCGCCAGTGCCAGGGAGCACACCGCGAACACCGCGGTGACGACTCTCGCGAGGGCCGGGCGCATGGGCGCCTGCAGCAGTCCGGCGCCGAGGAACAGCGTGCCCTTGGTAAAGCAGTGATGCACGATGAACAGGAGCACGGCAGCATGCAGCAATGGCCAGGCGGCCGGCGCGATCAGGCCGAGTGCAATGGTGATCGTCATGAGGCCGATCTGGCTGATGCTCGAATAGGCCAGGACGGTCTTCGGCCGGGTCTGGGGCAGGCCGGCCGCCACCCCGTAGACGGTGGTCAGGAGGCCGAGCGCCGCCAGCAGCGCGCCCCATTCCGGCAGTGCGCTCTCGCCCAGCGGGAACAGCCGCAGCCAGCCCACGAGTCCGGCCTTGATCATGGCGCCGGAGAGTACGGCGCTCGCGGGCGCCGGGGCCACCGGGTGCGCGAGGGGCAGCCAGAAGTGCAGGCCGAAGACGCCGGCCTTGATGCCGAAACCGATGACCAGCAGGGCCATGGCGACATTACCGCCGTCTGCCGCCAAGGCCGAACTGAGCGCCGCGAAGTTCGTGGGCCCCTGTCCGGCGAGGAGCATCAGCGCATTGACGATGCAGACCTCGCCGACCACCGCCATCGCAAAGTAGTAGCGGCCCGCGTGACGCGCCCGGTCCTCGCCCGTATGCACGATCAGGCCGTAGGCGGTGACGCTCATCAGCGTGTAGCACAGGTAGAAGATGACCGCGTCCAGGGCGGTCAGCAGCAACAGATTGCCGGCCATGGCCGGGAGGAACCAGCCGAAGAAGACGTCCCGGCGGTTTCCGGCCGGCAGGTGGTGGCGGGTGAACAGGCCGGCCGCCAGCCACAGGGCCGAGGTCACCGGCAGCAGTACCGCTGCCGTCCCGTCGATGCCGAAACCGCCGCCGAACATCAGCCAGCCCGCCCCGATGTCCGTCACGGTGGCCGCGGATACGAGCAACGCCGGCAGTGCGGCCCAGGGGGCCAGGCGTCGGGCCAGAGGCCGCAGCACGGGCGGCAGCAGGGCCAGCGCCGTCAGCAGCGGCCAGCACACGGCGACTATGAGCAGCCCGCCCATCAGTAGGCCAGCAACAGGGCTCCGACGATCGCCACCAGCAGCATCAGCAGGCTGGTGGCGGACCAGGCGCCCAGCCGGGATTCGAGCCGGGCTATGCGGTCCGCCCAGCGTTCGCCGTTCCAGAGTGCGATCAGCGCCCGCTGCGCCCGGTCCCGGTATCGCGGCAGGCTGCTGGTGCAGAGACGTGCGACCAGCCGCACGGCGCGGCCGCCGGCCGCGGCGGCGGGCACGAGGATGTCGCCGGGCGGGATCCGGGGCTTCTCCCGCTCCGGCAGCACCCGGAACAGGACCAGACCCAGGCTGATGGCAACCGGTGCGGGCCACAGCGAAGCGAATGCCATCCCGTCCGTCGCCCAGGCGAAGCCGAGTCCGAATGCGGCCAGCGCGGCGAGTGCCAGCGCGTGAATCGCGGCCTCGCCGGAGTCGCCCTCCCGCCGGTGTTCAGGGGTTCGGCGTACGGCCAGTGTCAGCAGCAGGGTCGCGAGGACCGCGACCAGCGAGGCCAGGAACGCACCGGCATTCGTCAGGCGCTCTCCGGCGAGCAGGGCCGCCTGGCCCGCGGCAAGTCCGTGTATGGCCAGGATGGCCACGACGGCGCTGCTGCGCGCCGGACCCGCATGGAGGATGCCGACAATGACCGTCGCCGCGCAGCAGGCCAGCAGGGACAGCACGAGCCACGGCGACGATCCCGCGGTGCTGCCGAGTGGGAGCGCGACCAGCAGCAGTGCGGCGCTGGCGGCCGTGGCATAGGCGAGAGTGGGCAGAGCGCTACGCTGCGCCGAACCGGCGACCGCCGACCAGAGCGCGGCGGCAAGGGCGATGACGAGGGCGAAGTCGCCGGTCTCGGTGCCCGCACCGGCCAGGAGTTTCTGGCCGCCGATCAGTGCGGCGCCCGCCGGCACGCCGGCGAGCAGCAGTGCCGTCGGCACGCTCACGCCGGGCAACGCCGGCGGCAGCCACACGTGGGCCGGCGCGATGGCGCCCCGGAGCACGATGGCGAGGATGATGAGCATGGCGGAACCCGCGCCGATACCCTCGAGCGGGTGGGCCGCCGCATGCAGCAGAATCTCGAAGATCACCAGGTCGCTCGCTACCAGCAGCAGGACCAGCGTCCGCGAGGCCAGGCGCCAGGAATCCCCCGTCTCGCTGGCCATCACCGCGTACAGCCCGTAGCCCGTCACCAGCATGCCGGTGAAAACGGCCGGACCCGACTCGGCGACCGCGACCGTGATCGCCCCCGCAAGGGCGGCGAGCAGCGGGACGGCCGATGCGCCGGTGTCCCGGCTGCGGCCGAGCAGGCCGGCGATCAGCCACAGGCTGCCGAACAGCAGCAGCGATGCCCTGGCCGCCTCGTCGATGCGCAGGCTGGACTGGTCGGTGGTCAGGAGGTAGCGGATGTCGAATTGCTCGGGTGCGACGAAGACCGCGGCGGACACCGGGAACAGCGCCACGAGCGCGCAGACCCAGCCTTCCGCACGGCGCTGGCGGCCGTCGGTGCCCGCCAGTGCGAACCAGAGCGCCGCCAGCAGCGGCACGAGCGGCAGTGCGACGAGGACACTCACTGGAGGTATTTCCTCGTCGCTATGAGCTGCACCCAGTCGAGCGGGGTGCCCGGCAGCGAGGCGAACAGGCCCCACACCAGTGCGGCGGCGGCGGTGGCAATTGGCGGCAGCAGCAGTGCCAGCGACGTCTCGAAGCGCGACTCCCGGACCTCGTGGGGCCACTCGTCCGGGGGCTCGTCGAACCAGGCGGTACGCAGGATCGGCAGGAAATAGGCGGCATTCAGGATGCTGCTGAGCGCGAGCACCGCCAGCACCCAGTCCTGGCCCACTTCGATGCCGCCCAGGCCGAGGTACCACTTGCTGATGAAGCCGGCCACCGGCGGCATGCCGATCATGCCGAAGGCGGCGACGGTGAATGCGCCGGTGGTCCAGGGCATGCGCCGGCCGATGCCCCGCATCTCGCTCACGTCGTGCACGCCCAGGGTCTCCGCGTAGTTGCCGGCGCAGAAGAACAGCGTGATCTTCATGAAGCCCTGGTGGACCAGGTGGACCAGCCCGCCGATGGTGGCCAGCGGTCCCGCGATTGCCACACCGAGGGTGATGTAGGAGACCTGGCTCACGGTGGAGAACGCCAGGCGCCGTTTCAGGTTGTCCTGGAACAGGGCACGCAGGGAACCGTAGAGGATGGTCACGGCGGCGAGGACGGCGAGCGGCAGGGTTACGCCGAGGCCGGCGGCGAACTCGATGCCGAACACGTCGTAGACGATGCGTACCACGCCGAACGCCCCCGCCTTGACGACGGCCACCGCGTGCAGCAGCGCGCTGACGGGCGCGGGCGCCACCATGGCCCTGGGCAGCCAGGCGTGCAGCGGGACCAGCGCCGCCTTCACCCCCACGCCGAGAACCAGCAGGGCGAATACGGCCCGCAGCACGTTCGGGTCGATCCCCAGGCCCGCCACGAATCCGCGGTCCACGAATTCCAGGGTGCCGGTCAGGGAGTACAGCCATACCGTACCGGCCAGCACGAGCACGCCGCCGAACAGCGTGTAGGAGAGATACAGCCGTCCGGCCCGGCGGGCGACCTCGGTCTCCCGGTGCACCACCAGGGGATAGGTGGTGAGGGTCAGCGCCTCGTAGAAGACCAGGAACGTGAGCAGGTTGCCCGCCATCGCCAGGCCCACGGTGGCCGTGACGCAGAGGCTGAAGTAGCCGAAGAAACGGCTGCGGTGGGGCGAGCCTTCCAGGTAGCCGATCGCATAGATCGTGGTCGCCAGCCACAGCACCGCGGAGAGGTTTACGAACAGCAGCGACAGGGCATCGGCCTGCAGAACGAAGTCGAGGCCCGGCACCAGCGGCAGCCGGAACTCGAACTCCACGCCGTGGGCGACACCGACCATCATCAGCACCAGCAGGAGGATCTTGACGATGGCGCCGCCCAGGTTCAGCGCCGTGCGCAGCGCCACGGCACGCTCCGGCAGCGCGAAGATGATGAGTCCGGGTATGAGCGAACTCGCGACGATGGCTACGGGGAGCCAGGCGTTCATGGCAGGACACCGTCGAGCAGAGGCAGTGCCCAGGGCGCAAGGAACCCGAGGGCCACGGCCGCCAGGGCGAGCGTCAGTGCCGTCAGTTCCATCACCTTGGGAACGGCATGCTCCTCATGTTCCTGTGCGGACTCGGTGAAGGCGGAGCCCAGCACGCGGAAGACGTAGGCGGCGGTCAGCACGCCACCGACGATGAGTACCAGCGCCCAGTACCACAGGCCCTGCTCCATGGCCGACTGCAGCAGCATCCACTTGCCCACGAACCCGCCGCTGGGCGGCAGGCCGGCCAGACTGATGCCGGCCAGTGCGAAGGCCGCCAGCGTCAGCGGCATCCGGTCGACGACCCGGTCCAGGCCGTCGATATCGTCGTGGCCCTCCTCCATCATGATGCCGCCGGCCGCGAGGAACATGGCGCCCTTGGCGAGGGCGTGGGAGAGCGCCAGGTAGACCGAGCCGCCCCAGTTGAGTGCCGGGTCACCGCCGGCCAGCGGGAAGGCGAGGAACAGGTAGCCGAGCTGGGCCACCGTGGAGTAGGCCACGAGGAGTTTCAGCCGGCGCTGCCGCAATGCCTGCAGCGAGCCCCAGAAGACCGCTATCGTCCCGAGCACGCCCAGCAGGACGGCCACGCCGGGCGCCTCCGGCTGGAACGTGAACCAGAGGCGCAGCAGGACGTAGAACGAGGCCTTTACCACCAGTGCCGAGAGCAGTGCGCTCACCGGCGCCCGCGCGCTGCCGTGGGCGGGCGGCAGCCAGACGTGGAAGGGGAACAGGCCGGTCTTCAGCAGCATGCCGGCGATCATCGCGGACAGCGGCACGGCCACCGGCAGCCCGTCGGCGCTGCGCTCGGCGAGCAGGGCCAGATCCAGGGTGCCGTAGGCGTGGTAGAGCAGCGCGACGCCCGCCAGGAAAGACAGCGAGCCGAACAGGCTCACCAGCAGGTAGCGCATGGCGCCGACGAGCGCCGGTCCGGTGCCGGCCAGTGCCACCAGGGCCACCGCGGAGAGCCCGAGCAGTTCCAGTGTGACGTAGAGGTTGAAGATATCCTGGCTCTGGAACAGGCCGTTGAGCGCCGTCCACAGCAGCAGCAGCAGCGGCCAGAAGGCACGCGCCTTCTCCGGCGTCTGCGTCAGGTAGCTCCGGGCATAGATGCTGACGCCCAGACCGACCACCCCGGTCATCGCCAGCATCAGCGCGCTCAGGCCGTCGGCGCCGAGGGTGATGCCGAGCGGTGCGTCCCAGCCCCCGATGCGGTGCTCCACGGCGCCACGCGCCACCACCTGTGCCACCAGTCCCGCGGCGGCGGCGGTGGTGGCGAAGGCGGCGGCGAGGCCGATCGCCACGCTGCGGCGGGGCAGCATGAAAGACGCGAGCGCACCGGCCAGGGGCAGCGCGATCGTCCACACGATCCACGGGGTTTCGGTGACGAGCGCGGTCACCGGACTATTCCGCCTTTGCTTTGGCGGCGGCCCGGTCCCGGTCCTCGGGCAATGCCGCGTGGCCGGTCATCCTGGCGATGCGCAGCACCAGCGCGAGCCCGAGTGCCGTGGCGGATATGCTGACCACGATGCCGGTGATGACCATGGCCTGGGGCACCGGATCGACGCCCTGGGTGCCGCTGCCGCCGCCCACCAGTATCAGGAACACGCCGCTCGCCATGATGTTGAGTGCGAGGATCTTGCGCAGGAGGTGGGGCCGCAGCACGAGCGCGGAGATGCCGATGGCGAACAGGGCGATGCCGCCGAGGGCGAAGAGCAGGCCTCCGCTCACGGCTCGCTCCGGGGCCGGCCGCCGAGGAAGAGTCCCGCGAGGATGACGGCGATGGAGATCATGGCCGCGGTTTCGATGGCGAGGATCAGCGTTTTGCTCAGCGCCGGGGGATACTCCAGAAAGCCGCCGCCGGCGGCCATGGCGGCGAGCCCTACGGCCAGGAAGAAGCCGACGCCGGCCACCGCCGCCACACGCATGGGCATCTCCGGCAGCCGCGGCCCGGCCTTGCGGGCGAGCAGGACGTAGAGCACGGCCGAGGTCGCAAGCACCGCACCGGCCTGGAACGCGCCTCCCGGTTGTGATGCGCCTGCCCACAGCAGGTAGCCGCAGATCAGCGGAAACAGGGGGCCGAGCACGCGCAGCAGACCGACCAGCACCGGGCTCGGCCGCAGCGCCAGGGTGGGTGTGGCGCGGCCGAGGGACCAGACGCCGGCCAGCGCGGCGGTGAGCACCGCCATCTCGAGCAGGGTGTCGTAGCCGCGGAAGTTCAGCAGCACGGCCGTAACGGGATTGTCGACGCCGCTTGCGTCCAGCGAGCCGTCGACGGCAGCGGTCAGGTTCGGGAAGCCGCCGGGTGCCATCAGAGCACTCGCCAGTCCCGCGGCCACGGCGAGCAGTGCGAGGCCGAGCACGGCCCGCAGCACCTGCCGCTGCGCGCTAGGCCTGCTCATCCGCCGGCTCCTCCGCCTCCTCGTCGGCCGCCTCTTCCTCGCCGACCCGCTCCGGCAGCGCTCCCCAGGTTGCGAGCAGCAGCGCCCCGGTCAGCCCGGCGCCTATGGCCGCCTCGGCGAGCCCCACGTCCGGTGCGCCGAGGCGTATCCAGGCGATGGAGAGAATCATCCCGAAGGCGATGAACAGGACGATGCTGCGGAACAGTCCCCGCCCCCACAGCGCGGCCCACGCCACCCAGACGAGTACGGCGACGAGCACGCCGTCCAGCAGCAGGCCGGCGTTCAGCTGCGGGTCCACGGCCTGATACCCCGGCGCAGACCCGAGCGCGCGATCAGGTGCGAGGCGGTCGCCCCCGCAAGCAGTACCAGGGCCCAGATGAGGACGAGCTTGCCGACCGAGCCCGGCGATTCGGCACGCAGCGCGAGGCCTAGAACCGTCAGGCCGAGACCGACGTTGTCTGCCTTTGTCAGCGCGTGCAGACGGCTGTAGAAATCCGGGAAACGCAGCATACCGACGGTGCCTGCGAAAAAGAACGCGGCCCCGCCCAGCAACAGCAGCACGCTCGCGGTCTCCATCGCCATGTCAATGGCGGAATCAATCGGAGACATCGTCACTCCTGCTCCAGACGCGCTGCACGAACGCCACCGCGGCCACGGCGGCGAGCAAGGCGAACACCAGTGCCACGTCCCGCAGCGCGGGGCGTGCCATGCCTTCGGCGAGCAGCAGCAGTGCGGCCACCGCCGTGGTGCCGAACAGTTGCGCGGCGAGCATGCGGTCGGCTGCAGTGGGCCCGCGCATGACCCGCCACAGCCCGGCGGCCAGGTTCAGCAGCAGGAAGGCGGTAATCGCGAGCGGCAGATTCATGCGCCGGCCTCCGTGCTGCCCTTCAGCGTCACGCTGAAGACGGCGGCGATACGGGGCTCCAGATCCCGGACCATGGCATGCAGGTCCTGCCGCGCATCCAGGGCGTGGACCACCACGCCGTCTTCGTCCAGGTCGGCGCTGAGCGTGCCGGGCAGCATGCTGATTACGTTGGCGAGCGCCACCCGGGAGGCGCCCGCCGGCAGCCGGAGTTCCTGCCGGATTATACCCGGATAGAGGGGCATATCGGGGCGCAGCGCCCGTATGGCCACGTCGACGGCGCCGGCCACCGACTGGCGGGCGAACCAGGGCAGAAAGAGCAACAGCCCGCGCACGGAGAGCGACGGTCCGGGCCAGAGAAGGAGGCTGAGGGCGGTGGAGGCGACCACCACGGGCGCACCGATGACCCAGCTGCCGACGCCGCCGCCGCTCAGCAGGAGCCACAGCAGGGAGAACAGCGCCGCACGCCTGACCCCGCGCAGCCAGGGGCTTTCCGCCGGATCGGGCTCTGCGGGATTCGCATAGTCGACCATGGTGCCTCCCTCGGATCCCCTGGAAAAGTCTATCGTTGCGTCAACCGGCCGGATAGCGCGGTTTACCGCAAGGGTTCGGGAGAGGGCGCGAGGTAGCCGGAGAAAGTGCGGCCGCGGGCTCGGGCGGGACGACGGGCTCCCCGCCCGGCTTCCGCTTCAGTTCATCGTCTGCACTTCGGCGCGGATTACCGCGTTGGTATCCAGGGTCTCGGCGGGTTCGAGGGAGATTTCCTTGGCTTCCACCCGCATGCAGTCGCCGCTCTCGATCATGGCGGTGCTGCCGTCGTAGATGACCTTCAGCGGCACGAGATGACGGCTGTCACCCGCGCAGATTCGCACGATGCGCTCGTTCTTGTAGTCCACGACCTGCTTGCTGTTTTCCTCGAAGAGGTAGTACTCGTCGGGTTCCGAATACGCCCATGCCCGGTACTCGAGGACGGACTCGAGCTTCTCCGCCCCCTCCTGCGCCAGCGCCGGTGCGGCTCCCAGGCCCGCGATGAGGCCCGCGGTCAGGCCGGCGACGAGAATGATGGCGGTCACGTGTCTCATGGGTCCTCCCTGTCTTGCCGTGGATCCGTCTCGAGGAGGATGGAGCAAGAAACGTGCCGGCGGCGGGCGCGGCCCGCCATCCGGCTCGCGCTGGTTGGCTCCGTGCCCCGGCGGGAAAATGCTGCAGCGCCAGGCTGCAGAATGTGCAGCCGCGCGGTCAGTAGGTCTCGTCGAGCAGCGACCCCTCGGAGACCGGCCTGCCCAGGCTGAACTGAAGTTCCCAGCGGCCGTCGTCCGTATAGCCGAGAGAGAACAGAACCGGCCCGATGGGCGTTCGTCCGGCCAGCGATCCGGCGAGGCCGTAGACGGTCTCCTCGTCGATGCCGTCGAGGCGGCCTTCCGCACGGCCGGCGTGCAGGCGCAGGCCGGCGTACAAGGCCTGGCCGAACAGCGGGGCGATATCGGCCACGCGCCAGTAATAGGTGGTACCGGCGAACCAGTAGCCGGTACCCCGGAGTTCGCCGCGACGAAGTCCGGGGAACGTGCGGATACCTCCCAGCCGGAACTGCCTGTTCGGCGGCAGCTCGCCGGACAGCTCGGCGCCGCCGCCGAGGGTCAGGCTGAGGGAATCGCCCCGCCAGTCGAAGGCCCGGCTGTAGACGCCCTCCACCAGCTCGTAGTCCTGCTCGCCGCCGAGCCAGTCCCGGGACCTCAGATAGCGCAGGTTCATGTAGGTGCCACGGGTGGGCAGCGCCACGGCATCCCGGGTGTCGTAGACGCCGCCGAGGATGATGGCAGTCTCGTCGAGATCGTCGATCTCCGGCAGGAACGACAGGCCCGTGTCGATGTCCACGTCGAGCTGGCCGTAGCGCAGGCCGGCACGGAGCTGGGCGCGGGTGCCCAGGTTCATACCGAAGTCGAGCTGAGCCAGCGTTTCCGTCAAGCGGTACGTGGCGATGCGGTCCTCGCCCAGAAAGACGTCCTGCAGGTCGCTCTCGATCCGGGCGACGGGCTGGACGAAGAAGCGCTGGCGGATATCCAGCGGCTGGTAGAAGCCCGTCTCCAGGAGGCTCTGCTGCCCCACCTGCAGCGCCGCATGCCATTCTCCGCCGTGCCGGTTCAGCCAGGTGCGGGTGTAGTCGGCCCGCAGCAGGCCCTGGAGTTCGTCCGGCTCGTTGGCGGTCAGCCCGAGGTCGAACCGGAGGTAGTCCGGGCCCCAGGATTTCTCCACCGGCAGGATGGTGAGCACACGGGCGCCGGCCGGGCCGCTCACCTCGTAGCTGACGCGCTCGAAGTCGTCCAGGGCGAATATCCTGTCCGTGTCTTCCACTATCTGGTCGGGCGTGACCTCCGCCCCGGCGGCTACGTGCCGGAGCTGGGCGCGGACGTAGCCTTCGTTCACGCGTTCCAGGCCCTCGACGCGGACCTCCGCGAGGGTGAGCCCCGGCTCGCCCTCGCGGGTGATGGACTCGCGCCAGAGCGCGTAGTCCGGCGCGGGTACCGAGTAGCGCCGCAGGGACTCCCGCATACGCCCGGCGGCAGCCCGGCCCAGGTCGATCGCCTCGGGTACCCGGTGGAAGTCGCCGGCTCCGATCTCCTCCATCGTCACCTCGATGCCGACGTCCTGCGGCGTCAGGCTGGCAATCTGTTCGTTCTGGTTGGCGATGACGGCCACGTCCACGGCCCGTCCCAGCAGCGATACCGCCGAGACGAGCTCGTCCGGCTCGGGTTGCGGGGTGGACAGCCAGACCGCAATCACGACGTCGGCGCAGAATTCCCGCGCGATGTCCACCGGCAGGTTGCGCATCATGCCGCCGTCGGCCAGCACCTGGCCGTCGCGGGTGACCGGTGCGAACACGCCGGGTACGGCCATGCTGGCCCGCAGCGCGAGCGACAGATCACCGCTGCCCAGCACCACCATCTCGCCGGCCACCATGTCGGTGGCGACGGCCCGGAACGGGATGGAGAGTCCGTCGAAGTCCGTGCCTACGCTGCCCGAGGAGATCAGCTCCCGGATCATGTCCTCGATATTCTGGGTGCGCAGCAGGCCGCCTGGCGCCGTCAGGCCGCGGCGGCTGACGCCGAGTTCCAGGAAGTTCGTGTAGCTGCGCACGGCAAGCTTCTCCTGGATGGGCGTACGTCGGCGCTGGCCCTTGCCGCCCACGGTCTGCGACCAGTCCGTGCCGCGCACGATGCTCTCGATGCGCTCCGGCGGCATGCCGGCGGCCAGCGGCGCCCCCACCAGCGCCCCCATGCTGGTGCCGACGATGCAGTCCACGGGAACACGCAGCTCGTCGAGCACGCGCAGCACACCGATGTGGGCGGCGCCCTTCGCGCCCCCGCCGCCCAGCACGAGGCCGACCCGGGGCCGGTCCGGCGCCGCCGCGTCGTCCGCCGCTGCCGGCACGACTGTGAGTACCGCCGCCAGCGCGAGCAACGGCGCCAGTATCGGCGTAAGAATCGGCGTAAGAACCGGCGTAAGTATCGGCGGAAGGTAAGGCTTTCTCATTGTCCGGCGGGAAGCGTTCATGCCTGGCGAAGGAGTATCGCAGCATAGGGACGCCCCCGACAGGCCGGGCCGTGTCATCTGCGGATACCGGCGGCTGCGCAGGGGCGGCAGAATGGGCGCCGTACAGACAGGGAGACAGGCATGAGAATAGCAGTACTCGGATCGGGGGCCGGCGGCACGGCCGTCGCCTTCGACTGCGCCTCCCACGGCCACGAGGTGCGGCTGTTCGACTTCCCCCGCTTCGCGGAGAACGTCGCGGCCATCGCGCGGACCGGCAGCATCAGCGCCGACGGCGACATCGAGGGTACCGCCCCGGTGGCCTCGGCCGGCCACGACGTCGACGAGGCGCTGGAGGGTGCGGAGCTGGTCTACGTGGTCGGCCCGGCCTACGCCACCGAGCCCTTCGGCGAGGCCGTCAGGGGCCGGCTCACGGCCGGCCAGACCGTGATCGTCTCACCCAGCTCCTGCGGCGGCGCGCTGGCCTTCCGGCGGGCCGCAGGGCTGGACCCTGACGACCGCTCGATCCGCCTCGCCGAGACCTCCACACTGCACTACGCGGTGCGTCTCGTCGCCCCGGGCAGCATCCGGGTGTTTCTGAAACTGCGGGCCGGCAACCTGCTGGCCGCGCTGCCGGGCGCGGAGACGGCGGCTGTGCTGGAGCAGATCGCCGACGTCTACCCGGGCATGGAGCCCGCCGGCAACGTGCTGCAGACCAGCCTGCAGAACGCCAACCCGATCATCCACCCGGCGGTGACGCTGGCCAACGCGGCCCGCATCGAGGGCACCGGCGGCGACTTCCTGTTCTACGAGGAGGGCGTCACCGACGCCGTCGGCCGGCTGATCGAGGCGCTGGACGCCGAGCGCATCGCCGTCGGCCGCGCGCTGGGGCTGGAGATACTGCCGGACCCGGAGATGGGCGTGCGCCAGGGCTACATGCGGGAGGCGAACTACGGCTCGGGCTACCGCCAGGCGCCGGGCTTCCGTGGCATCGGCGCCCAGCCGGCGCTGGATCACCGCTACCTGAACGAGGACGTGGGCTACGGGCTGGTGTTCATGTCCCGGCTCGGCGACCAGGTGGGGGTCGAGACGCCGATCATGGACGCCGTGATCCGGCTGGCCTCCGTACTGATGGCCCACGACTACGCGGCCGAAGGCCGGCGTACGCCCGAGACACTCGGCATCGGTGCACTCGGTCCCGCCGATCTGGAGAAACGGCTGGGCTAGGGAAAACCCTTACCGTGCCGGCCAGTCGGGCAGGCGTCCCGGCGTCCACGGCGCGCCGATGTCCTCGAGCCGGCCTTCGACGGCCCGCAGTTCTTCCCGGACCGCCCGCAGCTCGGTCAGCGCGGCGGAGAACTCCTCGGCTGCGATGTCGTAGGAGGTCTCGTACTGCGCCGGTACCGGGAACCGGGTCTGCACCTGGGATGTGTAGATCCGGTTCACCCGGCTCGCCACCGGCATGGCCACCGGTTCGTTGCGCGACGCCACCGTGGTGTCGCCGGTGAGGGCGACGGCCACGTCGGCAAGACGGTTCGACAGCCCCACGAGCGCACGGAAGTCTGCCGGCGCGCGCGCCGGCGTCTCGAGCAGTGCGGCCTGCAGGTGGTCGATGCGCGAGCGGTATTCCTCCACCGCCTGCACCGCACCCTGCACGGCCCGCTGCAGCTCGGCCGCCTTCAGCTGGAAGGCCTGCAGGGCGCGGCGGTCGTCGGTGATCTCCGGGCTGTTCTCGAGGGGTTTCAGCGTGAAGCTGCGAGCATCGCCAACCGGCGCGAGTTCGCCGTTGACGAGCCGGGCGAGCTGCACCCGGTATTCGCCGGGCAGCGCGAGCGGTCCCACCGGCTCCGATTCCCAGTACATGCGCTGCTCGGGCTCGCCGAGCAGGATGGGGTCCGGCGGCGGCAGGCGCAGGTCCCAGGCCGTGCGGTGGAAGCCGGCCGCCGTCTCGCCGGTGACCTGGCGCACCAGCCGGCCCTCGGCGTCGCGCACCAGCAGGAGCAGCTGCGGCTCCTCCTCCCGGTCTTCGGCGCGCAGCACCTCCCAGTCCGGGTAGGGCGTGTCGCCGCCCTCGATCTCCACCTCGATCTCCTGGCGCCGGCGCTCCTTGCGCGCGGGCAGCAGCGGCTCGTCCAGGTAGTAGCTGAATACCGCGCCATAGGGCGGGTTCGGCGCGGCGTAGAAGCCGCTGCCCATGGAGCCCTTCTCCCGGTCGTCCCAGATGTAGCCCTCGATGTAGAGCCAGGGGTCGCGCACGGCGAACAGCTCGGCATCGCCGAGTTCGTCGGCCGGGGTCCGCAGCGGGGTGTAGTCGTCGAGGATCCAGATGCCGCGGCCGAAGGTGCCCACCACCAGGTCGTTCTCCCGGCGCTGGATCTCGAGATCCCTTACGGCGATGGTGGGGAAGCCGCCGCCGGTCAGTTCGTGCCAGCTCTCGCCGCCGTCCCGGGTGAAGTACAGGCCGAACTCGGTGCCGACGAACAGCAGATCCGGATTCACGTGATCCTCGGCGATGGTGTGGGCGGAGCCCCGGGCCGGCAGGTCGCCGGTAATCGGCCGCCAGCTGCGGCCCCGGTCGGTGGTCTTCAGCACGTAGGGCCGGTAGTCCCCGCGCTTGTGGTTGTCGAAGACGGCGTAGGCCACGTCCGGGTCGTGCACCGAGGCCACCACGTCCTCGATGAGCGACATGTCGGGCACGCCCGAGAAGCGGGTGGTACGGCGCCAGTTCTCGCCGCCGTCCTCGGTGACGTTCATCACCCCGTCGTCCGTGCCCACGTAGATCAGGCCTTCGGCCAGCGGGCTCTCGCTGAGGCCGATGGCCGCGCCGTAGATGGAGGTGGAGTCGTTCTTGGCGATGGTGTCCACGCTCCAGACCCGGCCCATCACCTCCAGCCGGTTGCGGTCGAGCCGGCGGGTCAGATCCGGGCTCACCTTCTCCCAGCTGTCGCCGCGGTCGTCGGAGCGGAACAGGTACTCGGCGGCGTAGTACAGCCGGTGCGGGTCGTGGGGGCTCACCAGCAGCGGCGTGTTCCAGTTCCACTTGTAGTTCTTCTCGCCGCTCTCCGGCAGGGGCGTGATGGCGATCCGCTCCCGGGTGCGGCGGTCGTAGCGCACCAGGCCGCCGTACTGATACTGGGCATAGATGATGTTGGGGTCGTTCGGGTCGAACTGGGGTTTGTAGCCGTCGCCGCCCAGCACGTAGGTCCAGTCGGCGTTGGTGATGCCGTGTATCACCGTGGTGCGCGACGGCGCGCACAGCGAGTTGTTGTCCTGGGTGCCACCGCAGACGTTGTAGAAGGGTTCGGCGTTGTCCGGGTGGATGCGGTAGAACTGGGTCACCGGCAGGTTGCGCACGTGGCGCCAGGTGGTGCCGCCGTCCCAGGTCTCGTAGATGCCGCCGTCGCCGCCGATATAGAGATGGTCGGTGTTGTCCGGGTCGATCCACAGCGCGTGGTCGTCCACGTGGCGGAACTCCATGCCGAGCTGGCGCCAGGTGCTGCCGCCGTCCTCGGAGACGTGGGTGACGGTGTCCAGCGCATACACCTTGTCGGCGTCCAGGGGGTCGATCACCAGTTCGTTGTAGTACTGGGGGCTGGTAGTCATGTGATCCGAGCGCTTCTCCCAGCTGTTGCCGAAGTCGGTGGAGCGGTAGACGCCCTTCTCCTCGTCGTTGGCCTCGATGATGGCGTAGAGGGTGTCCGGTGCGGACGGCGCCATGGAGATGCCGATCTTGCCCATGTTGTCCTCGGGCAGGCCGGCGGTGATCTCCGTCCAGGTCTCGCCGCCGTCCGTGGTCTTGTGGATACCGCTGCCGGGCCCGCCGTTGATCAGCGTCCAGACGTGGCGGCGGCGCTGGTAGGTCGCGGCCACGATGGTATCGGTGTCCGCCGGGTCGACGACGAACTCGTTCACGCCGGTGTGCTCGTCGATGTCGAGGATGCGGGTCCAGCTCTCGCCGCCGTCCGTGCTGCGGTAAAGGCCCCGGTCGCCGCCGTCGCTCCACAGCGGACCGTGGGCGGCCACCAGCACGAAGTCGCTGTCCTCCGGGTGGATCCAGATGTGGCCGATGTGGCCCGAGTCCTTCAGGCCCATGTGGGTCCAGGAACCACCGCCGTCGATGGACTTGTAGACGCCGTCGCCGTAGCCGACGCTGCGCTGGGCCTTGTTCTCGCCGGTGCCCACCCAGAGGGTGTCCGGGTCCTGCGGATCCCGGGTCACCACGCCGATGGCGTAGGCGCCCTGGTCGTCGAAGACCGGCGTCCAGGTAATCGTGTCGTCGGTGGTCTTCCAGAGGTTGCCCGAGGCCACCGCCGCCAGGAACTCCTGGGGCTTCTCCGGGTGGAAGGACAGGTCGGAGATGCGGCCCGAGCTGATGGCAGGGCCGATGGTTCTCAGCGGGATCGAGGCCAGCGGATGGACCGCTTCCTCGTCCTGCCCCGGCGCGTCCTGCGGCAGGGCGAACGCGGCGGCGAGGATGACGGCGAACGCGGTGGTCCGTGGGCGTGAGGGTGAGAACGGGAGATGCATCGGGCTGTCACTCCTTCGCGTGCATGGGTTACGGCCGCCGGCACCGGCGACACGACGGGAAGGCGGAATTATAAACGCCGCGCCGCTCAGCGGCCGGCGGAGCGCCTGCGGCGGAGTTCGAGGGGGTGCACGACCCGGCGCCGTCCGTCCACCAGGTGCATCAGCGCCAGCCAGGGATGGCGCCACATCATGCGCGGCCCGGCATAGCGCATCACCGTCCGGGCGAACTCGCGGGGGTCGCGCTTGTAGCAGTGGATGGGACAGTTGGCGCAGGTCGGCTTGTCCTGGCCGTAGGGGCACTTCTCCAGGCGCCGGCCCGCGTAGGCGAGAAAGCCGGCACAGCCGGCACAGGGCGCTCCGTGCTCCGGCTGATGATGGTCCCGGCAGTAGATGGCCACCATACGGCCCATCGTCTTGTGCTCCCGGCCGAGGCGGCCGAGGAGCGGTGTACGCGCCTGCTGCGTCATTGCTCTCCACTCCGTGAGGCGCCATGATCGCACCCGCGGCGTTCCGGCCCGATCCGTAGATGCCACGATCTCCACACCCGCTTGAGCGGGGACGCCATTCCCGAGTAGCCTGCGCTGACGAGCAGCAGGGAAGGGAACGGATATGAGCAGCGGAGCACGGAAGACACTGATCGCCATCGTCGCACTCATCGTGGTGATCGCCGCGGGTCTGGTCTACGTCTACAGCCAGCTGGACAGTATCGTCGCCGGCCTCATCGAGGAGCAGGGCTCGGCGGCGACGGGAACACCGGTACGGGTCAGCGGCGTTTCCATCGAGCTGGGCGAGGCCCGCGCTGAGATCGCCGGCCTCGCGGTCGGCAATCCGGAGGGTTTCGACGGCACCGCCATGGAGCTGGGCCGATTCGTCATCCGCATCGACCCCGGCACCGTCACCGAGGATACCATCGTGCTGCGGGAGGTCACGGTCTCGGGAGCCTCCGTGAACCTGATCCAGCAGGCGACCCGCAACAACCTGCGCGAGTTGATGAAGAACCTGGAGTCGGCCGGCGGGGGCGAGCAGCAGCCCGCGGACGGGGGTGCCGGACGCAAACTGGTCATCGAGCGGTTCGTGCTGGAGGACGCCAGCGCCTCGGTGTCGCTGCCGGATGTCCAGGAGCAGCGCTCGGTCGACATCCCGCGCATAGAGCTTACCGATATCGGCCGCGCCGCGGGCGGCGCCACC
Source organism: uncultured Woeseiaceae bacterium (assembly GCA_964428605.1). Lineage (GTDB taxonomy): Bacteria > Pseudomonadota > Gammaproteobacteria > Steroidobacterales > Woeseiaceae > Lentisalinibacter. The sequence goes on along the minus strand of CAYRZI010000060.1, from coordinate 246 downwards.
GGCGCGGAGGTCGCACGACAGGTACTGGAGCCGGTGATCGAGCGGGTGCTGCAGTCGGCGGCCACCGACTCGCTGAAGGACCAGGCGCAGGAGAAGCTGGATCAGTTCAAGGAAGGACTGATGAACCGCCTCGGCGGCGGCGAGGACGAGTCCGGCTGATCGGGGGTCAGGCCGTAGCCGCTTCCGGCAGCACGTACAGCGCGACTGCCAGGAAGTGGCAGGCGCCGCCGGCGAGCACGAACAGGT
>CAYRZI010000059.1:0-16999 GCA_964428605.1 uncultured Woeseiaceae bacterium | reverse complement strand
AGAACCGGGAACTCACCCGCCGGCTCGGCGAGATCATCGGGGCGGGGATCGTGGGCGGCTGACCGGTCCGCGCCCCGCCGGGCTCCACGCCAGCATGAGCTGGCCGGCGTAGTAGAGCGGCAGGCTCCAGACGTAAGGGGGGAATTCCGGCTGCATGAACTGCCGCGCGGCCACGCCCAGGTCCGAGAAGTAGAAGGCCATCGCGCCGGCCGGCAGCAGCCAGGTGGCGCCGGCGCCGCGGGCGCCGAGCGCGCCGATGACCATGAGGTTGATAACAACGAGGTAGGCGAGCACCGGGATGCGCAGGCCGGCGCCGACATGGGGCATGAGCCACAGCGCCACCCCGCCGGAGAACAGCAGCACCGCCACAGTGGCGCCCGCCACCCAGCCGAGATTCACCCCGCGCAGCAGGAAGGCGGTGAGGTAGGCGAGGTGCGCCAGCAGGAAGGCGGTGAGCCCCAGCAGGAACCAGGTGTCGGTGGTGCCGAGCAGGAAGGCGTCGCCGAACCAGGACAGGCCGAGACCGGCGAGCAGCGCCCGGCCCCAGCCGCTGTCCGGCGCGCCGGCCGACACGGCTACCACAATGAAGGCGGTGGAGGCCGTCAGCTTGGCTAGCGCTGCCGCGATGGCGAGGCCCTGCAGCTGGAAGACCACCAATGCTGCGCAGGCGGCCAGCGATATTACCGTCCAGAGAGTTCGCCTGTGCATCAGCCGGCGGCGCTCACGGGTTGAAGCCGACGGCATCGCCGACGTGGATCGTCAGCACCAGGAAGACAATCGCCAGCGCGAACAATTTGACCAGCAGCGGCACGATGAAGCGCACCCAGGCGCCGTAGGGGATGCGGCCGAGGGCGAGTGCGCCCATCACCAGCGCGCTGGTGGGCACGACCATGTTGGTGAAACCGTCGCCGAACTGGTAGGCGAGTACGGCGGTCTGCTGGGGCACGTCGGTCAGGGTGGCCAGCGGCGACATGATGGGCATGGTCACGAAGGCCTGGCCGCTGCCGGACGGGATGAAGAAGTTGCAGATGGTCTGCACGGCCAGCATGCCCACGGCCGAGGCCTCCGGCCCGAGTTCCGTGAGCACGCCGGCGATGGCATGGATCACCGTGTCGATCACCTGCCCGTCCGAGAGCACTACCTCGATGGAACGGGCGAAACCCACCATGAGCGCCGCCGCGGTCATGTCGGCGGCACCGGCGATGAAGGTGCGGCTGGTCTCGCCGGCCGGGATGCGGCCGATGATCGCCGCGAGCAGCCCGATCCCCAGGAACACCGCGTTCAGCTCGGGGATGTACCAGCCGTGCGCCTGCACGCCCCAGACGAAGCCCACGATGCCGCCCACGAAGACGAGCAGCACCGCGATGCGGCTCGGCGTCAGCGCCACGTCGTGCGGCGGCTCGAAGCCGGTGGAGTAGTCCACGTGCGCCACCAGGCTGGTGGAGGGGTCGCGCTGCACCCGGCGCGCGTAGCGGTAGAGATGGTGGAAGGCGACGGCCAGGAAGGCGAACATCATCACGAGGCGAAACTGCCAGCCGGAGGTGATGGGAAGTCCCGCGATGTTCTGGGCGATGATGACGCCGAACGGGTTGGTCCCGGCGCAGGCCCAGCCGATGCCGTAGGGGATCCACACCATGCCCATGGCGACGATGGCATCCATGCGCATGGCCAGGCTCATGGTCACGATGATGGGTACCAGCGGCACGTACTCCTCGCCCATGCCGATGGTGAACGCGCCCAGGCTGAACATCACCAGGCAGCCGCCGATGAGTATCCACGGGCTCGCGCCCAGATGCGCCACCGACTTGTGCAGCACCGCGTCGATGGCGCCGGTGCGCCTGAGCACGGCGATCACCCCGCCGACGATGAAGATGAGGAAGATGATGTCCTGGGCGGCGGCCATGCCCTTCGGGATGGCCATGAGGAAGTGCCAGGGCGGGATCTCGGCCCGCTCGTCGGCGGCGACGCGCTCGTAGGTGCCTTCCACCACCATGGAGCGGCCGGGGTTCTCCGGGTAGGGCTGGCGCTCGAACTCGCCCTGGGGGACGGCATAGACCAGCAGCTGAGCCAGCACGATGATCGAAAAAATCAGTACCAGCGAATCGATGGACCAGCTGCGTTTGGCCATGCATCTCCCCGGTGGGAGGGCCTTCAGGCCCGATACCTCGATGGGCACGTAGGAGGGCCTTCAGGCCCGATACGTCAATGGGCATGTAGGAGGGGCTTCAGCCCCGATCTATTGTTCGATCGGGGCTGAAAAGGCCCTCCTACCTGATTGTCAGGTCTTCGAGGCCTCGAAGATGCTCTGGATGGACTCGTCCAGCATCTTGTTGAACTCCTCGTCGCTCTGCTTCACCGACAGTCCCTCGGTGAGCGCGCGGGAGAAACTGGCCACCATGCGATGCTGTTTCTTGAGCCGTTCGTCGGCCTCCTTGCGGCTGTAACCGCCGGACAGCGCCACCACCTTCAGCACGTTCGGGTGGTCGATGCAGTCGGAATAGAGATTGTCGACTTCCGGCAGGGTCAGCTTCAGCATCACCAGTCGGCCGTCCTCGAGCTTGTCGAGGTGTTCCATGATGTGGCGGTGCAGGATGGCCTCCGCCTCCGTCTTCTCCGGGCAGTGGATATCGACTTCCGGCTCGATGATGGGCACGAGGCCGGCGTCGATGATCTGCTTCGCCACTTCGAACTGCTGCTCCACGATCGCCTTGATGCCGTCCTCGTTGGCCTGCTTGATCACCGAGCGCATTTTGGTGCCGAAGATGCCCTTGTCCTTCGCCTTCTTCAGCAGCCCGTCGAGGCCGGGGATGGGTTTCATGAGCTGGACGCCGTCTTTCTCCTCGGCGAGGCCCTTGTCCACCTTCAGGATAGGCACGACCCGCTTCTCTTCCCAGAGGTAGTCGGCGGTTGGTCGGCCCTCGATCTCCCGGTCCATGGTGTTCTCGAACAGGATGGCGGCCAGGATGCGGTCGCCGTCGAACGCCGGACTGGTGATGATGCGGCTGCGCATCTGGTGGACGAGGTCGAACATCTGGTCCTCGTTCGACCAGGCATTCTCGTCGATGCCGTAGAGGCGCAGTGCCTTCGGCGTGCTGCCGCCGCTCTGGTCCAGCGCCGCGATGAAACCGTCTTCGTTCCTGAATTTCTCGAGTTGTTGATCGAAGTTGCTCACGGTAGGCCTCGTCGTGTGATGGTTTGCAGGGTAAGGCCGCCATTCTACGTCATGGCGGGCGCCGGGCGGAAAATCGGGCGGCGCGCGATCCGGGCCCTCAGCCCGCGGCCGGCACGCTCAGGTAGCGCTCGCCACGGTCGCACAGCACGGTGACGACGGTGTGACCGGGGCCCAGCTCCCGCGCCACCTGCGTGGCCGCCAGCACGTTGGCGCCGGAGGAGATGCCCACCAGCAGTCCTTCCTCGGCGGCCAGCCGGCGCGCGGCGGCCTTGGCGTCCTCGGTGCCGATACGCACCACCTCGTCGATCTCGCCGAGGTTGACCAGGTCGGGGATGAAGCCGTCCGCCAGCCCCTGGATGCCGTGCCTGCCGGGCACGTCGCCGGACATCACCGCGGACTCGTTCGGCTCCACCGCCACGATGCGGGCCGCCACGTCGGCGCTCCGCAGTGCGCGGGCGACGCCCATCAGCGTGCCGCCCGTACCGACGCCCATGACGAAGGCGTCGAGGCGGCCGCCGGTCTGGCGCAGGATCTCGGGGCCGGTGGTCATCTCGTGGGCCGCGGGGTTGTCCACGTTCTTGAACTGGCGGGGCAGGAAGACCCGCGGGTCGTTTGCCGCCTCCTCCTCGCTCTCGCGCACGGCCGCCTGGATGTCGTTGATCTCTTCCAGCAGCCGGAGTTCGCCGCCCAGCAGCTCGATCATGCGGCGGCGCTCCTCGCTCACGGTCTTCGGCATGACGATGGTGACGGGGTAGCCGCGGATGGCGCCGATCATCGCCAGCGCGATGCCGGTGTTGCCGGAAGTGACCTCCAGGATGCGCGAGTCCGGCCCCAGGTCCCCGCGCCGCTCGGCCTCCAGGATCATGTGCCGGGCGATGCGGTCCTTGATGCTGCCGCCGGGATTCAGGTACTCGGCCTTTGCGTACACCTGGCAGCCCGTCTCCTCGCTGGCCGCGCGCAGCAGCATCAGCGGTGTGCAGCCGATGGAGTCCAGCACGCCGGAGGTGACCAGGCAGGTGGGCCGCTCCCGCGGGCAGGGGACGAACTGGACGGCTTCCGTGCTGATGGCTGCCATGACGTGACTCCGGGCCGGCTGGGTGCCGCTTGCGGGCACAGCTCTGCCATCTATGCCAGAGCGGCCAGCTGTGATCCATACGTAATGGCCGTCGGCCGGCCGGGAAATTGCGTGGCGCACCCCGATGTGCAAAATGGACCTGGAAAAAGTCGGTTCGGGGACAAGAACAATGACCGACGGCGGGGACAAGGACCCCTTTTCGACCGGGGCGGGGCTGGAAGCCCTCTCGCGCGTCGCCCCGGGCGGCGGCGAGGCGCTCCTCGGCCGCGAGCTGGGCGATTACCGCATCACCGAGCTCATTGCCGAGGGGGTATGAGCCGCGTGTACCGGGCCGAGCGTATCGACGGCAGCTTCGAGCGGGACGTCGCCATCAAGATCTCGCCGGCCAGCGGTCTCAGCCGGGAGTTCCGCGAGCGCTTCCTGCGCGAGCAGGGCATGCTGGGCGGCCTCAATCATCCCAATATCTGTCAGCTCTACGACGCCCGGGTGACCGACGAGGGCTGGCCGTACATCGTCATGGAACTCGTGGAAGGTGTGCCCGTCGACGAGTGGTGCCGCGAGCGGGCGGAGGACCGGGAAGCCGTCGTCCGGCTGATGATCGGCATCGCCGGGGCCCTCGCCTATGCCCACGCCCGGCTGATCGTTCATCGCGACATCAAGCCCTCCAATGTGCTGGTCAACGCGGAGGGCCGTCCGAAGCTGCTCGATTTCGGCATCGCCAAGCTGCTCACGCCGGACGTCACGGTGCTGACCCGGGTGTCGCCGATGACACCGCGCTACGCGAGCCCGGAGCAGCTCCTCGGCGACGAGGTGACCATCGGCTCCGACATCTACCAGCTCGGACTCCTGTTCTGCGAGATGCTCACCGGCGAGGCGCTGAACCCGGACCAGACGCTGTCGGACGCCATCCAGCGGGCGGCGGGCAGGCACGCCGTGTCGATACCCGCGCCGATCCGCCAGCGTCTGCCCCGGGAACTCGTGCTGATCCTCGAGCAGTGTCTCAGGGTGGCGCCGTCGGAGCGCTACAGCGATGCCAACGCGCTGAAGCGGGACCTCGAAGCGTGGCTGCAGGGCTTCCCGGTCAGCGCCGCCGGCCAGGGCTCCGGTTACCGCTTCCGCAAGTTGCTGGGACGCAATCGGGCGACGGCGCTTACCGCGGCACTCGCAGCCGTGGCGATCGTCGGTGGCACGGCCTGGTACACCTGGCAGTTGCGCGAGGCGAGAACAAGCGCCCAGATGCAGGCAGAGGCCGCAGCCCGGCAGGCCGACAGGGCCGGTCGGGTCTCGGAGTTTCTCGTCGATCTGCTGGCGGCCCCGGCACCCGAGAATGCGCGTGGCGAGGTGATTACCGCCAGAGAGGTACTCGATCGGGGTGTCGAGAAGCTGGAATCCGTAATCGAGATGGACGCCGGAGTACGCTCGAATCTGCTCCTGACCATGGCCAGGTCCTACAAATCTCTCGGCGAATACGGCGACGCGGCGAAGCTGATCGACGATGCCCTGCGCCTGCGGGAGGGCAGCGACGCCGGGGACCCGCTGTGGTTGGCCGAAGCTCTGGAAGAGAAGGGGCGCATCCTGCGCCTCTCCGGCGATTTGGAGAACGCGTCGGCCACGCTGCAAGAGGCGCTGGCCCATGCCGGGCGCAACGGCAGCCGGGAATGGAAGCAGAGACGCGGCAGTATTCTCGCTACGCTCGGGGTGGTGGCGGCGGAACTCGACCGACTCGACGAGGCGCGGAGCTTCTACGGCGAAGCGCTGGAGCTTCGCAGCGAGGTTCTCGGTCCCGGCCACATCGATACACTGATTACACTTGCGAATCTCGGCGGCACCTACGCGGCGCAGGACCGATACGAGGAGGCGCTGCCGCTGTACGAGCAAGCCGTCGCCACCGCGGAGAAGGTGCTGGGGCCCGATCATCCCAATCTCCCACCTCTTCTCGACGGGCTGGCGAGCGGCTACCGGAATACCGGTCGTACCGAGGAGGCGCTGGCGGTCACGCGGCGGTCGGTGGAGCTGGCTCGTACGCTGCACGGGCCGGAGCATCCGGAAGTGGCCTACGCAATGTCGGGGCTGGCGATACTGCACGGTCGCAGTGGCGATCACGAGGCGGCGGCCGGAGTGATCGAGGAGGTCGTGCGTATCCTGTCCCAGGCACTTGGTGACGATCATCCGCAGACCGCTTTCAATCGTCTCCGCCTCGCCAACTACTCCCTGCGACTCGGCCGGTACGACGAGGCCGAAGCGCTGATCGCGCGAATCCGTCCCGTCTACGGCGACATGCCCCCTTCGATGCTCTCGGGCCGCGCCACGCTCGCGCTGGTGACCGCGCGACTGTACAGGCAGACCGATCGCCCGCAGGCCGCCATCGACCAGTATCGGCTGGCGGCCGACATCCGTGCCGAGGTGTTCGGCCCGGACAGCCCTCACATAGCCGGGCCGATCATCGAGACTGCGGCCCTGCAGGCGCAGACCGGTGATCTCGAGGGCGCTGCGGAGAGCTACCGGCGTGGTATCGCGATCCTCGCCGCGGCCGTCGGCGAGGCGGATCCGGAAGTCGTCCGGCACATGGAATCGCTCGCCGCCGTGCTCGGCAGGGCAGGGCGTGAAGAGGACGTACGCCGGCTCGAGGCCCGCATTGAATCGCTGCGCGCGGGCAGTCTTTAGCGCCGGGCGGCACTCGCCTGATTGCCAGCGGCCCGGGGCATGGCGCAAGCTATCTCGATGACCTCCCAGATTACGCTGCTCCTCGAGTCCCATCGCGCGGGCGATGCGGATGCACTGAATCGCCTCGCCGCCGTCCTCTATCCGGAGCTCAAGGCCATGGCCCGCCGCCGCACCGCCGGCAAACCGGGTCTGGGCGCCACCACGCTGGTGCAGGAGACCTTCCTGAAGCTGCTCTCCGGCGGCGAGCTCCAGCCGGAGGACCGGCGGCAGTTCTTCGCGCTGGCGGCGACGATCATGCGCCAGGTCATCGTCGACGAGGTCCGCTACTCCATGGCGGGCAAGCGCCACGGCCGCGAGGTGACGCTGACCGAGTCCGTCATGCCGGCGGAGTCCCGGGAGAAGGCGGAGTTCCTGCTGGAAGTCGACGAGATGCTGGGCATCGTGGAAGCCGAGGACGAACGCCTGGCCCGGGTGTTCGAATGCCGCTACTTCGCCGGCCTGACGACCGGCGAGACCGCCGAGGCGCTCGGTGTGTCCGAGCGCTCGGTCGAGCGGCTCTGGTCGTCTGCGCGTTCCCGCATCGCGGAGCTGATGGAGGAGACGAGGGAGTAGAGCTGTCTGCGCCGGCCGGAGGCCGCATCCGTCCGCGGGCCCGCGCACTCCCGGAACAACGCCTTGCCGCCGCCGGGTACGAGCCGCTCGCGCACGTCCGGGTCGGGGCCGCTGCGCTCCTCCGTCTGCCGAGGGCGCTTCGGCATCAGTAGTAGTGCTCCAGCGAGAGGGTGATGCGGTCCCGGTCGGCGAACTGGCCGAACAGGCCGTCGGCGTCTCCATGGAACGCGTCGACGCCGATACGGAGACTGGTCTCGTCGCCGACCAGCCAGGTGAGCGCGCCCCGCAGCATGCCGTCACCCTGCCCGACGTCGCCGTACCAGCGCAGCTCCGCCGACAGGCGATCGTGGGCGAAGTTGCGCCTGAGGAACAGCGTGGCGAGTCGGTCCGTGGCCGGCCGCACCAGCCCGGCGGGCGCGGATTGCACGTGGTCCACCAGGTACTGCAGGCTGACGAAGGTATCGAATGGCCCGCTGAAGTCGACGCCGAGTCCGGCCGTGTGCTGGTCCAGGGGTTCGGCGGCAAGCACGCCGTCGCGACTCAGGTTGAACTCCCGGCCGGGCCGCAACGCGAGTTCCGTCCTCAGCACGAACCGCCCGAGGGAGTAGGCGGCGCTGAGTCCGTAAAGCTCGCGGCGCTCGTAGTAGCGCTCGAGTACCGGCCCGGCCGGAGAGACCCTCACCCTTCCCAGGGGCTCGAAGTCGGAACCGGAGACCGCCACCAGTGACAGATCCCATCCGCCCAGCATGCGCGACAGGCGGAGCCCGACCGCGGAGTCTTCCAGGCGGTGGTCCGGTTCCTCCGTGCGCACGGGCAGGCGCGGCGCGCCGGGCGGCGCACCGTAACGGAAGCGCGGCGCGGTGAGTTCGAACCAGGCGCCGTCCGTCGGGATCTCATGGCCGGTGGCATCCGGGATCCAGGCAAATTCCGTGCGCCACGGGCCGATATAGAGATCGGCGTAGGCGCTCCACAGGCCGATGCGGGAATCCGCGAAGTCCGCCAGGATGAACTCCCGGAAGTGCTGGGGGTTGAGGGAGTCCATCACCTTCAGGCCGTCGAGGACGCCCCAGACGATCTGCTGCTTGCCGAAGCGCAGCAGTCCGCCGGGCAGGAAGAACTCGACGTAGGCGTCGCGGAGCTCTGCAATGACGTCGTCGCCGATTCCTCCCGGGCGCGACATGGGCGCATAGGTGTCGGTATCCGGTTCGCCCGGTACCAGGCGGTCGCGGCCGTCCCAGAGGAGGCGGGCGGAGGCGACCAGCCGGGCGCCTTCGCCGAGCGCGGTCTCGACGGCCGGCTCCAGCTCCAGGCGGGTGGTCAGGGTGTCGTGCGTGCTCGTGGCATGGCCGTAGTGCAGCGCCGTGCGCAGTTCCGTGTTGCCGGCGCCGTGGGCCGTGCCGGTCAGGGCGAGCAGCGCGAGCAGGGGCAGGCATCGTATGGCTGTGTCCATTGCCATCTCCCTAGTAACCCGGGAGTCCGCGCTGCAGGCTGCCTTGCCGGAACAGGTGCTCCGGGAGGTCGTCCAGGTATTCGACCCTCTCGAAGTCGAAGACGGTCCGTGACTCCGTCTGGTGGTTGACTGCCTCGATGCGGGTGGCCGTCCAGTAGCCCTCGATGTTCTCCACCGCTGCGACGGTGACGGTCTTCAGCCGCCGGCCGTCGACGTCGGTGAAGTCGATCGACAGCGGCAGCCAGGTATCCGCATCGATGACGGCCTGGAAGCCGCCGTAGCCGAGCTCCCGCGCGATGTTCTCGGTGCGCGGCTCGCCGGAAAGGCGGTGACGCACGCCTGCGGCCGTCTCCTCGCGGCCTTCGTAACGGAACTCGTAGTCGGCGAGGTCGAACTTGAGCTCCGATTGCATGTCGGCGTAGCTGAAGTCCGTGCCCTGGAACGCCTTCCAACGCTCGCCGGCGGGGATCCGACGGGTCTTGCGCGTGGCGGGCATATGGAGCCAGCGCGGATCCTCGGCGCCCTCGGCGTGCCGGTCGTGGACGAGGAACGCGGTCCCGCTTCCTCTCTTCGGCGCCGTGTAGGTGATGCGGGTGCGCCGCATTTCCTCACCGTTGAGCTTCATGATCACCGCGGTGCGCTCGACCTTCCGGCCGCGTCCCGGCTCGACGGTGATCTGCACCAGCCGTTCTGTCGCGGTGCCCTCCGGCCGTGCGGCGACCCGCTCGGCAATCTCCCGGCCGGTGGGCGTGTCGGCGAGAGACTCCGCCGGCACCGCGCTGATTGAAACTGCGAGTGCGAGCCCGAGGCTCGCTGCCGCCGCGCCGGTGGATGCCGACGCGGTCCGCAGCAGCCGGCCGCGCAGCCGCTGCCTCACGGCGAACAGCGCGGGCACGATGAACAGCGCCGCGAGGAAGCTGGCGAAGGCAGCCACCGTCACCAGGCCGCCGAAGCGCTGCAGCGTGGGCAGCTCGCTGGTGAGCAGCACCGCGAAGCCGAGCCCGAGGGCGGCGGCGTTGAAGAAGCAGGCGCGGGCCGTGCCCGGCATCGCCGTTGCAATCGCCTCGCCGAGGTCCTCGTCGAAGACCCGCAGCGCGTGCCGGATGCGGTCGATGAGGTGAATGGCGAAGTCCACTCCCACACCCACCGATATGGCCGCGAACATGGAGGTGGCGGGCTCGAGAAACACGCCGAGATAACCCATGACGCCGTAGAGCACCAGCACCGTGAAACTCACCGGGATGAGTGCGATCACGCCGGCCCAGATCCTGCCGAAGGTGAGGCAGGAGATGGCGAGCACCATCGCGAGCGACAGGCCCACACTCAGAAAATGGGAATCCTGCAGCCGGCTCATCCAGTGGTAGCCGATGTTGACGTCGCCGGCCAGCGTGGCCGTCAGCCCGCCGCCGTCGAACTCCTCCTTCACGTAGTTCTGCAGAGCCTCGACGGTGGGCGCCGTCTGCGAGTAGTAGTGGGCATCGAGCACGCCGCGCACGAGCGCCGTGCGGTAGTCGCCATCGATCTCTTCGGCGAGGTCCCCCGGGTCTCCGGTCACCTCGTAGAGGAAGAGATACTGGCCGACGGCGTCGTCGCCGGCCGGCAGCACCCGGGCCGTGCCGGTCGCCTCGATGGCCCCGTGCAGCAGGCCGATGTAGTCGGCTATCGAGACCGTCTTCTGCACGTGGGGCAGCGACTCGAAGTGGTCCTGCAGCGCGAGGATGCGCTCCATCGCGTCGCCGGTCAGCAGCCCCTCGGCTTCGTCCGCCTCCACGATCACGTCCAGGAACGCGGTGCCGGCGAAATGCTCGTTGATGCGTTCGTCGGCGATGCGCAGGGGCTCGTCCGCGGCGAAGTTCTCCACCTGGGAGCGGTCGATGCGCAGCTGCAGAGCACCGGCTCCGGCCACGACGACGAGCAGGGCGAAAGTGCCGAGTACCAGCGCCGGCCGCGCGGCGCTCCAGTGCCCGATGCGGGCGAAGAAACGGCCGATCGGGTCGGGCCGGCGCATGCGCCAGTCGGCGAAAGCGGGACTGGGTGCGAGCTTCAGCAACACCAGCGCGTTGGGCAGGACGAGTACCGAGAAGGCCCAGGCGAGGCCCACGCCGAGCATGGCATACCAGGCGAACGCCGTGATGGGCGGCATGATGGAGGCGATGCCGATGCCGGCGAAACCGGCCATGGTGGTCAGCGTGGTGAGTGTAATCGGCCGCGCCATCTCGACCATGGCGTGCACGACCTGTTCGCGCACGTTGCCGTCCGGATGCCGGGCGCGGAGCACGTAGTAGGCCGTGAGTATGTGGATGGCGTCCGCCACGGAGATCGCCACGAGGATCACCGGCAGTGCATTGGTGATGGCGAAATACGGCGTGCCGGCCCAGGCCATGATCCCCAGGGCGCCGCCGGCGGAGCCGAGTATCACGAACACGGGCCCCAGCAGCGCCGTGGTCCGGCGGAAGGCGAGATAGATGAAGCCGAGCACCAGCAGGAAGACCAGCGGCTGCAGCTTGCGCGCGTCCCGGTCGATGTAGGCGCCGAGATAGCCGCTGACGGCGGCCGGGCCGGCCACCAGGAGTTCCGCCGGCCCGCCGTCGTACTCGCGCACGAGCTGCCGCACCGCCTCGTAGGTCTCGGCAGCGAGATCGTCGTCGATGAGCTCCGCCATGATAACGGCACCGGTCTCGTCGCCGCTCACCAGCGCGTCGACGTGCGGCGGCATGGACCGCCAGCGCTCAGCGGCCTCGGCGGCGGCCGTCGCGGCAGGCAGGCCGCTGCGGTCCACGTAGCGCTCCACGTACACGGCGCCGTCCTCGCCGCGGATCGAGGATTCGGTGGCGATGCTCGCCACCCGGTCGGGACGGATGTTGGGGATACCTGCCACGCGCTCCGTGACCTCCCGCACCAGCTCCAGTACCTTCGGGCGGAACACCGAGCCGCCGTCGGTGGTCATGACGGCGATGGCCATCGGCTTGGAGATGCCGAAGAGTTCCTCGGCGCGGTCGTTCGCGAGCACCGAGGGGTGATCGGCCGGGATGAACGCCTCCACCGAGGTGTCCTTGACCAGCCTCGTGAGGCCGGCGACGCACAGGGCGATGATCAGCAGTCCCGCCGCCAGCGTGACGGCCGGCCGGGCGACGACGCGCCGGAAGAAGCGCTCGGTGAACTCGCGGTCGAGGAACATCATTCCGCTCCCGCCAGACTGGGCGCCACGTGCCGGGCCTCCGCGGCGTGGACCGCCGCCGCCTCGAAGACGCGTTGCTCGAGGGCCAGCCAGTCATGCAGGTAATCCGGCGGCGTGGGCCGCTCGGCTCCCGGACGCACGGCGGTGACCACCTCGGCGGCCGGTACCCATTCGCCGTGGCAGCGCATCGCGGCCCTCGTCGTGCCGACGGCCACGCACCGGTCCGAGGCATCGATGAAGGCGTGTTCCAGGAAGAACCAGCGATGGTCCCAGTACAGCAGGCGCGTGCGCACCCGGTAGAGCTGGAATACCCGCAGCGAATGGCGGAATCTGACGACGCTGCCGCCCAGCAGCGCCGCCCAGCCGTACTGGCGCATGGCGGCAATGACGCCCATGCGGGTCATCCACTCGGTCCGCGCCACGTCCATGATCTGCAGGTAACGGCCATTGTTCATGTGGCCGAAGGCGTCCAGGTCGTTGAACCAGACGCGGAAGCGGCTCTCGGCCGGCTCCTCGGGGTGTATCCCTGCGCCGAGCAGGCCGTAGAGGTAGGCCCGCAGCAGGCGGAAGTACAGATTCATTATTCGTTCTCCTCCGGTCTCCCGCGGCGCCCCGCATCGGCGGGCGCCGCTCATTACTTCCCTGTGGAGAGAGATCGGAAAAGGAACGAAAAACCCGCCAGAGCGGCGGGCAGTGGGTCAGCGGCTCAGGCGGCGGCTCACCTCGTCGTGGAAATCCGCCACTGCGGCCTCTGCCGTGCCGAGGGTGAGTTCGGCGAGGGCACCGGTGGCCAGCCCTTCCTGGCCGAGGCGGGCGGCGCGGAAGTCCTCGGCGGCAAAGACGCCGCCGTCCAGCAGCTCGAAGCTGCGTGCCCAGTGCGCTTCTGCCTTCTCGTCGGCCGGCGGTTCCGGGATCAGCATGAAGTCCTCCACCAGCGTTTGGTCCACGGCCCGCGGGTACAGCGCCATGACGTTGACGTAATCCGGACTGACGATGATCACCGCACCGGGGAACAGGCTGTAGGAGAAGGTCACCACCCGGCGCAGGTCGGCAAGGGAGTCCAGATCGGCCGCGCTCAGGAACTCCTCCCGGCCGACCACGCTGCGGAAATGGGGCCCCACCCGGTCGCCGGCGGTGACGGAGTCCGCGAAGAAGGGCGCGATGGTGTCCTTGTGCAGCCGCTGGACGTGGTAGGACTCGAGGAAGGCGTCCATGATCAGTTTCCAGTTGCCCGCCACGTCGTGGGTGCGGCGCCGGTACAGATGCATCTCGCCGAGGTCCAGGGCGTCGAGGTCGGCGGGCACTTCGCCGAGGAAGCCGGCGATGTCAGGCTCGCCGCCGGCCGGCACCGTCCAGACGAGACCGCCCGCCTCGTGGCAGGGCAGGGCGGCGAGGCCGAAGTCCGCCTTGTCCAGGCCGGGAAACGTGTCCGGCCGGGGCAGGCCGCGCAGGCTGCCGTCCAGGTCGTAGGTCCAGGCGTGATAAGGGCACACCAGGGTGCCGGTGCTGCGGGGTTCGCCGGACTCGACCAGGCGGGTGCCCCGGTGGCGGCAGACGTTCAGGAAGACGTGAGCCTTGCCGGCGCGGTCCCGGGTGAGCAGCAGCGGCAGGCCGTGGCCGTCGTGGGTCACCGCCTGGCCCGGGCGGGGCAGCAGGGCCGAGGGCGCCAGCGGCACCGGCAACCGGCGGAACAGCGCGGAGCGCTCGTCCTCGAAACGGTCCGGGTCCAGGTAGACGTCGGCGGGTATGCGGCGGATCCCGCCGTCCGCCCCGCCGGTCTGCGCTGCCGTTGCGACCAGCTCGGTCACCAGCCGCCGCAGCGCCGGCGTCAGTGTGCCGACATCCGCGGGCACGCTGTCTGCCGTAGTAGTGTTCAACTGTCTCCCCTCCCGCCGTCGAGCTTAGCACCATCGGGCCGGCGGACGAACGGGCTCGATGGTCCATAATGGCCGTCGGTCGAAGCGGGCGGTAGAGGTGCAGATGCGCGCCATGAGTGGTAACGCGACAGCCGGAATGAGGACATGAGCCCGCGGGTGGCCGTGATCGGTGCCGGCATGGGCGGTCTCGCGGCGGCCCTGGAACTGGCCTCCGCGGGCGCGGAAGTCACCGTGCTGGAGCGTCATGGGGCACCTGGCGGCAAGATGCGCGAGGTCCGCATCGGCGAGGCCGGGATCGACTCGGGCCCCACGGTGTTCACGATGCGCTGGGTGTTCGAGGAACTGTTCGCCGCCGCCGGGCTCGAGTTCGGCGACCATCTCGATCTGCAGGCGGCCGATCTGCTGGCCCGCCATGCCTGGCTGGACGGCAGCCGGCTCGACCTGTTTGCAGACGTGGAGCGCTCGGCCGCGGCCATCGAGGCGTTCGCCGGACGCCGGGAGGCCGATGCGTACCGCCGTTTCGCTCACCGATCCCGGCGGGTGTTCGACACCCTGGACCGGCCGTTCATGCGGGCCGAGCGGCCGGGCGTGTTCGGGCTCGTCCGCGGCCTCGGCCTGCGCAGGCTGCCGGATCTGCTGGCCATCAACGCATTCCGCTCGCTCTGGAGCGAACTGGGCCGCCACTTCACCGATCCGCGCCTGCGCCAGCTGTTCGGGCGCTACTCCACCTACTGCGGCTCGTCGCCGTTCCGGGCGCCGGCCACGCTGATGCTGATCGCCCATGCGGAGCAGGCGGGGGTGTGGATCGTGCGCGGCGGCATGCAGCGGCTGGCGGAGGCCGTCGCCGGGGCGGCGGGGGCTGCAGGCGCCGAGCTGCGCTACGGCTGTCACGTCGCGCGCGTGCTGACGGGCACCGATGGCCGGGCCGCCGGCGTGGAACTGGACGGCGGTGAGCGCATCGAGGCGGACGCCGTCGTCTTCAACGGCGACGCCGCGGCGCTTGCCGACGGCCTGCTGGGCGCCCGGGCCCGAAGTGCCGTCCCGGCGCGGGCGGCGCCGCCGGCCTCGCTCTCTGCGCTGACGCTCTCGCTGCGCGCCCGCACGGACGGCTTCCCGCTCGCCTATCACACGGTGTTCTTCGGCGACGACTACGCGGACGAGTTCCGCAGCATCTTCGTGCGGCGGTCGATGACGGCGACTCCCACCATCTACGTCTGCGCCCAGGACCGCGCGCCGGGCGCCCGCCCGGACGCCGGCGGCGAACGCATCTTCTGCCTGGCCAACGCGGCGCCAGGCGAGATGGACGAGGCGACCGTTGCCCGCTATCGCGACCGCGTCTTTGCCACCCTGGAGCGCAACGGTCTCGGGCTGGAACCCGTCGACGAGGCGCCGGTGACCACCGCCCCGCCGGATTTCGGCGCGCTGTTCCCGGCCACCGGCGGCGCACTCTACGGCCAGCCCACCCACGGGTGGCGGTCCTCTTTCCTGCGCCCCGGTTCCCGTTCCCGCCTGCCCGGACTCTATCTGGCCGGCGGCAGCGTACATCCCGGACCCGGCGTGCCCATGGCGGCGCTCTCCGGGCGCCTCGCGGCCGCCAGCGTGCGGGTGGATCTCGGCCTCTCCCGGGGCTGACGCCGGCACTCCGGGCGCCGCCATCTTTTGACAGGGCCCCGAGTGCGGCTGTTACCCTGCGCGTCTATTGCGGCGGCATCGGCAATGCCACCCCTCCCCGGTAAACCAAGGAGCGTACCAACGCCATGTATATGAAATCCGAGAATTTTCTACGTCCGCTGACCTTCTGCCGCGCTGCCGGCGCCGCCGCCGTGCTGGCGCTCGGCGCGGTGAGCGTGAACGCCCAGCAGATGCCGGAAGGGCATCCGGGCGGCATGACGGCGCCGAAGTCCCAGGGTAGCCAGGGTAGCCAGAGCGGACTCATGCAGCAGGTGCAGCAGAAGCGCGCCGAGATCGAGCAGCTCAACCAGCAGCTGATGCAGATCCAGGAGAACACCATCGAGGCCAATCCGGAACTGGCGACGCAGCGTGACGAGCTGATCTCCTTCGTGGACGAGAAGATGGCCGAGACCGGCTACGACGCCGAGGCTGCCCGTGGCCGTATCGAGAAGCTGCAGGGCGAGATGCAGAGCGGCGACCTGTCCGCCGAGCAGGAGCAGCAGCACCGCCAGCAGCTCCGCCAGGAGATGACCTCCATGCAGCAGGCCCAGGGTCAGGTCATGCAGGACGAGGAGTTCCAGGCGAAGCGCCAGGCGCTGAACGAAAACCTCGTCGCGGCCATGCAGGAGCAGAACCCGAAGACCGACGAGTTGATCTCGCAGCTGCAGACGGCCCAGCAGGAATACCAGCAGCTCGCCCAGCAGGCCATGCAGCAGCACGGCGGCGGCATGGGTATGGGCTCGCAGCAGGGCGGCGGCTCGCCCAACTAGAACGCAGGAGGGGCTTCAGCCCCGATCAGCGTACGGCCAGCGCGCGGGCGAAGATCGGGGCTGAAGCCCCTCCCACAGGAAGCTCGTGCGCGTCAGGGGGTCGGGTCGGGCACCACCTCGTCGAGCACCTTCGCCGACGAGATCACCCCCGGCAGGCCGGCCCCCGGATGGGTGCCGGCGCCCACCAGGTAGAGCCCCTCCACTTCCTCGCTGCGGTTGTGCGGGCGGAACCAGGCCGTCTGCAGCAGGATCGGCTGCAGGCCGAAGGCCGCTCCCTTCACCGACCACAGACGGTCGCGGAAGTCCGCGGGCGTCATCATCCGTGACGTGACAACGTGCTGCTCCAGGTCTGGCAGTACGGTCTCGGACAGGCTCCGCGCGATGGCCGCCCGGTAGCGCTCGGCTGTCTCCGACCAGTCGATGCCGCTGTCCAGATGGGGTACCGGCGAGAGCACGTAGAACGCGTCCCCGCCCGCGGGCGCCAGCGAGGGGTCGGTTGCCGTCGGCCGGTGCAGGTAGAGGCTGAAGTC
>CAYRZI010000058.1:0-17205 GCA_964428605.1 uncultured Woeseiaceae bacterium | reverse complement strand
GACAACGCGCTGATGTTCTACCAGACGATCGGCGAGATGCCGTCTGCCTGACCGGGATTCGGCGACGGACGTCATTCGACGAATCCCTTCCAGCGGGACATATAGGCGACGAATGCCTCGCCGAGGCCCTCGGCGCGGAGATAATCGGCGCTGAACGGCGGGCGCATCGGCGCGAAACCGGCATCGTTGCGCATGCGCGCGGGGAAATCGTGGTGCACTATCGCCGCCCGTCCGAGCAGCACGAAGTCGGTGCCCGCATCCAGGCAGGCCTGCACGTCGGCGGGCGTGCGCAGCCTGCCGGCGGCGCCCAGCCGCACCTCGCCCCGGTCGAGCCCGGTGAACAGCGACAGCAGGGTCCGGCCCCCGAACTCCGGGTCCTCCGGTTCCTTGAATGCGTCCCACAGCGACAGGTCGATGAAATCCACCGCGCCGTCGCCCATCAGCCGTGCCGCGAGATCGCGGATTTCGGGCAGACGGACGTCGAAGCGCTCGGGCGAGAGCCGGATGCCGAGCAGAAAGTCCGGCCGGCAGCGCTCGCGTATGCCGCGGATGATCTCGAGGACGATGCGCGCCCGGTTCTCCGGCGAGCCGCCGTAGCGGTCCGCGCGCCGGTTGATGACCGGGGAGAGGAACTGGCACAGGATATAGCCGTGGGCCCCGTGGAGTTCCACCCCGTCGAAGCCGGCCCGTTCGGCGCGCTCGGCGGCGGCCACGAAGTCTTCCGCCAGCCGTTCGACCTCGGCCGTGGTCAGCGCCCGGGCACCGGTCTCCTCGTTCGCCGAGGGGCACAGCGGCCGCTGGCCGATGAGATCGGCGGGCGAACGCATGCCCGCATGATGCAGCTGCACCACCGCCAGGCTGTCGTGCGCCCGGATACCGGCCGCAAGCCGGGTCAGGCCCGGCAGCTGCTCGTCCGAGAAACAGCCGAGCTGACCGGAGAAGCCCTTGCCGGCTGCCTGCACGTGAGCGGCGCAGGTCATGGTCAGGCCGAAGCCGCCTTCGGCACGCATCGTCAGCCAGCGGTATTCGTCGTCGGACAGGCGCCCGTCCTCATGGCTCTGCATGTTCGTGAGCGGCGCCAGGGCGAGGCGGTTCTTCATGCGTGCGCCGCTCCTGAAGGTGAGGGGCCGGAATGGGTCCGTCATGGTGTCTCCGTGTTGCATTGCCAGGTGGGCCGGTGTCCGGCCCCGGTCAGTCAGCGGCGCGCGGCTGCAGCCAGGCGCAGCTGTGTGCCGGCAGTGTCAGCCCCTGTCCGCTCGGAGGCAGGTCGCCGGCGCTGGCGAACGCGACCTCCAGCGCGCCGGCAGCCCGCGGCACGCCGAACCGGATTGCGGTGTCCCCGCCGTTCAGCAGCAGGGCCGCTGCGCCGCTGCGGCTTCCTTCGCGCTCCTCCAGGATCAGCAGGGAGAAGGCAGACAGACGATGCCAGTCGTCGCTGGTCATCGGTTCGCCCGAGGCCCGGCGCCATTCGATGCGCACGTCGCTGCCGTCGATGGCGAGATGGCCGTGGACGTACTCCGGCAGGTGCAGCAGGGGGCTCGCCTTCCTGAGCCGGATCAGCCGCCGGACGGCGGCCTGGAACTCCGGGTCCGCCTCCAGACCGGACCAGTCGAGCCAGCCGGTCGGGTTGTCCTGGGCATAGGCGTTGTTGTTGCCGTGCTGCGAGTTGCCGAACTCGTCGCCGGCCAGCAGTAACGGCGTGCCCTGGGAGAACAGCAGCGTCGCCAGCAGGTTCAGGCGCTGGCGGCGGCGGACCGCGGCGATGGCAGGGTCGTCCGTCGGGCCCTCGACGCCGTGGTTGTGGCTGAAGTTGTGCGCGTGGCCATCCCGGTTGTCCTCGCCGTTGGGCTCGTTGTGGCGCCGGTCGTAGGAGACGAGGTCAGCCAGGGTAAACCCGTCGTGGCTGGTCACCAGGTTGACGCTGGCCACGGGTCTGCGCCCCGAGGCCTCGAAGATCTCGGCGGAGCCGCGGAGGCTGCGGGCGAGATCCGCGCTGGCGCCGTGGTCGCCCCGCCAGTAGCGACGGACCGCGTCGCGGTACTGGTCGTTCCATTCCGCCCAGCGCGGCGGGAACGCCCCGAGCTGGTAGCCGCCCGGTCCCGGATCCCAGGGTTCGGCGATCAGCTTGGCGCCCTCCAGTTCGGGGTGCTCGCCGATCGCCGTCAGCAGGGGATGGCCGCCGGAGAAGCCGTGGCCGTGCCGTCCGAGCACCGGCGCCAGATCGAAGCGGAAGCCGTCTACCCCCATGCGCCGGTGCCAGTAACGCAGGCTGTCGAGCACGAGCCGGTGCACCGCGGGGTGGTCCGCGTTGAGCGTGTTGCCGCAGCCGGTGTCGTTGATGTAGGCGGAGGGGTCGTCCGGCTCGGTGCGGTAGTAGGCGAGGTTGTCGATGCCGCGGAAGCCCAGCGTGGGCCCCAGCGCATCGCCCTCGCCGGTGTGGTTGTAGACCACGTCGAGGATGACTTCGAAGCCCGCGTCGTGCAGGGCACCCACCATGTCCCGGAATTCGGTGATCGGGTCCTCGCGGGCGTAGCGGCTCTCGGGTGCGAAGAAGCCTACCGGGTTGTATCCCCAGAAGTTCCTGCGCCCGCGCTTCACCAGGTGCCCCTCGTCGATGAAGGCATGCACCGGCATGAGTTCGACGGAGGTGACACCGAGGGCCCTGAGGTAGGCCAGTATCTCGGCATGGCGCAGGCCGGCGAACCGGCCGCGCACGCTCTCGTCCAGCGCCGGATGGCGCATGGTATAGCCGCGCACGTTGAGTTCGTAGAAGACGGTTTCCGCCCAGGGGATGGCCGGCCCCGCGGCCGGCGGTTGCGTATCGTCACGCACGATACTGACGGGAACGAAGCCCGCGCTGTCCGCTTCGCTCGGCCGCTCCGGATGGCCGGGGACGTGGCCGAAGACGGCAGCGTGCCACTGCATGGATCCGCTTATCTGGCGGGCATAGGGGTCCAGCAGCAGCTTGTGCGGGTTGCAGCGCAGGCCGTGATCCGGTTCCCAGGCGCCGTGCACCCGGTAGCCGTAACGCTGGCCCGCACGTGCACCCGGCAGATAACCGTGCCAGATGTCTCCCTCGCGTTCCGGCAGATGCCATGAGGCCGTCGTCCGCCCGTTCGCATCCAGCAGGCAGAGTTCGACGGCGGAGGCTACCGAGCTGAACAGTGCGAAGTTGACGCCGTCCGCATCGGCGGTGGCGCCGAGCGGGTCGGCGGTACCGGGCCGTATCATTGCGAATCGAGGCGGATCGGGTCGAGCTTCCAGATCTCGTCGTTGTAGTCGCGCATGGTTCGGTCCGTGGAGAAGCGCCCGGAGCTCGCGGTATTCAGGATGGACATCCGGGTCCATCGGGGCGCATCCCGGTAGGCGGCTTCCGCTGCCGCGTGGGTATCGACGAAGCCGCGGAAATCGGCCGCAGTGAACCAGGGGTCCGAGGGTTCGCGGATCGACTGGACCACGGCGTCGAGCACGCCCGGCTCGAAGCGGCTGAAGTGTCCGCTGTTGAACAGATGCATGATCCGGCGGAAGTCCTCGTCGGCGGCGATCGTGGCCTGTGGGTCGTAGTGCGGACGCAGCTCGCGGATCTCCTCGACGGTGTGCCCGAACAGGAAGAAGTTGTCCGCGCCCACCGCCTCGCGGATCTCGACGTTCGCTCCGTCGAGCGTGCCGATGGTGATCGCGCCGTTCATCATGAATTTCATGTTGCCCGTGCCCGAGGCCTCTTTGCCCGCGGTCGATATCTGCTCCGAGAGTTCGGCCGCCGGGCAGATCAGCTCCATCGCCGAGACGTTGTAGTCCGGGTAGAACACCAGGCGCAGGCGGCCCTCCATTGCCGGATCGCTGTTGATGACCTGCGCGACGTTATTGATGCACTTGATGATGTTCTTGGCCATCACATAGCCCGGCGCCGCCTTGCCGCCGATGATAATGGCCCGGGGCAGCAGGTGGTCGCCGTCGCCCCGGCGGATACGGTCGTACAGGTGCACGGCGTGCAGCACGTTCAGCAGCTGGCGCTTGTACTCGTGGATGCGCTTGACCTGCACGTCGAACAGCATCTCCGTGCCGATCGAGAGCCCGGTCTTCGCCGCGATGTCGTTGGCAAGGCGGACCTTGTTGCCGAGCTTCACCCGGCGCCAGTCGGACTGGAAGTCCGCATCGTCGGCGACCTCCGCGAGCTTCGAGAGCTGGGCGAGGTCCGTCACCCAGCCGGCGCCGATACGCTCGCTGATGAGGGTAGCCAGGTCCGGGTTGCAGGCGGCGAGCCAGCGCCGCTGGGTCACGCCGTTGGTCTTGTTGTTGAAACGGGTCGGCCAGAGTTCGGCGAAGTCGCGGAACAGGCCGTTCTTCAGCAGCCGTGAATGCAGTTCCGCCACCCCGTTCACGGAGTAGCTGCCGACGATGGCGAGATAGGCCATGCGCACCATGGGCTCGGCGCCTTCCTGGATGAGCGACATGCGGGCGATGCGGTTATTGTCGCCGGGCCAGCGGCGGCTGACTTCGCCGATGAAGCGCGCGTTGATCTCGTAGATGATGTCGAGCAGCCGGGGCAGCAGTCGGCGGAACATCGACACCGGCCACATCTCCAGGGCCTCCGGCAGCAGCGTGTGGTTGGTGTAGGCCATCGTGCGCCGCGTGATGGCCCAGGCCTCGTCCCAGTCCAGGTCGAACTCGTCGAGCAGGAGGCGCATCATCTCGGCCACGGCGATGGCAGGATGTGTGTCGTTCAGCTGCACGCAGTTCTTCGCCGCGAACTCGCTCACGTCGTTGCCGTGATGGTAGGTGTGATAGCGCAGCATGTCCTGCAGGCTCGCCGAGGCCAGCAGGTACTGCTGACGCAGCCTCAGTTCCTGGCCGTTCTCCGATTCCGCGTTCGGATAGAGCACCATCGTGATGTTCTCGGCCTCGTTCTTGGTGGCGACGGCGCTGGTGTAGCTGCCTGCGTTGAATTCCTCCAGGTCGAACTCGTCGGTGGCCGCCGCGGACCAGAGCCGCAGCGTATTGACGATCTCGTTGCGGTAACCGGGCACCGGCACGTCGAAGGGGATCGCGAGCACGTCGTGTGTGTCCACCCAGCGGTAGCGTGTCCGGCCGCCGGCATCGGTCCAGGCCTCGGTGCGGCCGCCGAACTTCACGGTCTGCGCGAACTCGAAGCGCTCGACCTCCCAGGGGAACCCCGGCCTGAGCCAGGGGTCCGGCTCCTCCACCTGGAAACCGTTTTCGATGTGCTGGTGGAACATCCCGTACTGGTAGCGGATGCCGTAACCGACGACGGGCAGTGCCAGCGTGGCGCAGCTGTCCATGAAACAGGCCGCCAGCCGGCCCAGACCGCCGTTGCCGAGCCCCGCATCGAGCTCGCGCTCGTACACGTCCTCGAGGTCGAGGCCGATGCGGTTCAGCGCCTCGGCGGTCTCCTTCTCGATGCCCAGGTTCAGGAGCGCGTTGCGCAATAGCCGGCCCATCAGGAACTCCAGCGACAGGTAGCTGCAGCGCCGTACGTGGTCCCGCTCCATCGCCATTCGCGTCCGGCCCCAGCGCTCCATCAGCCGGTCGCGGGTCGCATAGACCACGGCCTGGTAGAGATACGGCGCCCGCGTGCGTATCGTGCGCCGGCCGAACGTGCGACCGAAGTAGTGCGTGAGGTCTTTGAGGATCGCATCGGGCGTCATCGCCAGTTCGGGCGTCTGCAACAGCGCGACTTCACCGATGCCGACCGATTCGTCGGAACGTGCGGACATCATGAATCTCCGTCAGGAATCCCGGTCAAAAGGCGCGAGTATAAGCGTTGCGAGCGCCGGCAGCGTCAACGAGACGCTGTGGTCGCAGCCGTGGCTGGCGACCGCTGCGCTGTCCTGCGCGGGATTATGTAAGCCCGAGCCGCCGTAGCATGCGGCGTCGGTATTGAGCAGTTCCGCGTAGCGGCCGGGGGCCGGGACCCCGATGCGGTAGTTCTGCCGGACGACGGGCGTCATGTTGGCCACGCAGATCACGAAGCGGCCGGCGAGGTCGCGCCGCATCCAGGAGTAGGTGCTGTTGTCGCGGTCGTCCCAGGCGATCCATTCGAAGCCGGCGGGGTCGAAGTCGATCTCGTACAGGGCGGGCGTTGCCCGGTACAGCGCGTTCAGGTCCCGGGCCAGGGTCTGCACCCCCCGGTGCAAGGGGTAGTCGAGCAGATGCCAGTCCAGCGAGCGGTCGTGATTCCACTCGGCGTAGGGGGCGATCTCGCTGCCCATGAACAGCAGCTTCTTGCCCGGATGCGCGTACATGGTGGCGTAGTAGGCGCGCAGGTTCGCGAACCGCTGCCATTCGTCGCCCGGCATGCGCCCGAGCAGGGAGCGCTTGCCGTGCACCACCTCGTCGTGGGAGAGCGGCAGCACGAAATTCTCGTTGAAGGCGTAGACCAGCCCGAAGGTCATCTTGTCGTGATGGTGGCGGCGGTGTACCGGGTCCTCCGACATGTAGGCCAGCGTGTCGTTCATCCAGCCCATGTTCCACTTGTACGTGAAGCCCAGGCCGCCCGCCTCGACGGGCCGCGAGACTCCCGGCCAGGCCGTCGACTCCTCGGCGAAGGACACGGCGCCGTGGGCGTGGATCTCGGTGTTGAGCCGGCGCAGGAACTCCACGGCCTCCAGGTTCTCGTTGCCGCCGCGCTCGTTCGGTACCCACTCACCGGCCTCCCGGGAGTAGTCCAGATAGAGCATCGAGGCCACCGCATCCACGCGGATGCCGTCGATGTGGAACTCGTCGATCCAGTACAGCGCACTGCCGATGAGGTAATTCACCACCTCGCGCCGGCCGAAGTTGAAGATCAGGGTGCCCCAGTCGGCGTGCTCGCCCTTGCGGGGGTCTTCGTGCTCGTACAGTGCGGTACCGTCGAAGCGGCGCAGTCCGTGTTCATCCTTCGGGAAATGGGCCGGTACCCAGTCGACGAGGACGCCGATGCCGGCGGCGTGGCAGCGGTCCACCAGGTAGCGGAAGTCGTCCGGCTCCCCGAAGCGCTGGGTGGGCGCGTACAAGCCGATGGGCTGGTAACCCCAGGAGCCGTCGAAAGGGTGTTCGGTGACCGGCAGGAACTCGATGTGCGTGTAGCCCATGTCGGCGACGTAATCCACAAGCTCGTCGGCCAGTTCCCGGTAACTGAGGTAGCGGTTGTCCTGGTCGGCCTTGCGGCGCCACGACCCCGCATGCACCTCGTAGATGGCGAGCGGCTTCGCCAGGTCCGGCGTCATGGAGCGTGCGGCGGTCCAGTCGCCGTCCTGCCAGTCGTAGTCGCTCCGGTAGACGATGCCGGCGTTGCCCGGCGGCGGCTCGTGGTAGCGCGCGAAGGGGTCGGTCTTGAAGGGCAGCAGCCGGCCATCGCGGTCGAGCAGTTCATACTTGTAGCGCGCACCCTCGCCCACGCCCGGAATGAAGATCTCCCAGATGCCGTTGGCGGGATGCAGCCGCATCATGTGCTCGCGGCCGTCCCAGCCGTTGAAGTCGCCGATGACGCTCACCCGGGAGGCGTTCGGCGCCCAGACGGCGAACCTCGTGCCGGGAACGCCGTCGATATCGCGCAGTTGCGCCCCCAGCTTCCGGTAGATCTGTCTGTCGGAGCCCTCCCCCAGCAGGTAGAGATCCAGCTCGCCCAGGGTGGTCGCGAAGCGGTAGGGGTCCTCGATCTCGTGGCTCGCGTCGTCGTGGGTCGTGACGCGCAGCCGGTAGCGGCGGCGACGCGGCGGCAGCGGCGCCGTGAACAGGCCGGCCGGATGGACGCGTTCCATGGTCGCGAGATAATTGCCCGAGCCGTCGACCAGCTCGACGTCCCGGGCATGGGGCTGCAGTGTCCGCACGACACGCAGGTTGCCCACCCGATGCACGCCGAGCAGCGCGAAGGGATCATGGGAGCGCCCCTCGACCAGCGCCCAGATGGCGGCCCTCAATCTGCCTGTCTCAGTCGCCGTATTCATAGGGCTCCGTCTGATCCGGTTCGGACTCGTACAGTTCGGCGACGGTTGCCCGTGCGCAGGCGGCCCAGTCGAAGCGCTCGCAGGCCGCGCGGATACAGACATTCTGCCATTCTCCGTAGTCCCGGGTGCGCATGGCGAGCGCTCTTTCCACCGTGGCGACGAAGGCGGTGGCCTGGTCACGGGGTGTCTCGCCGCCGAACAGGAAGCCGGTGCGGCCGTCGTCGATCGTGTCGCACAGCCCGCCGGTGGCGTGCGCAACCACCGGCTGGGCCGCACGCATCGCGAGCATCTGGCTGATGCCGCAGGGCTCGAAGCTCGACGGCATCAGGAACAGGTCGCCGCCACGGTACAGGGCCTCGGCGAGACGCTCGGAGTAACCGCGCAGGAACAGCAACCGGTCGCAGCGCTCCGCAATCGCGCCGACGCGGCGTTCGTATTCCGCCTCGCCGGTCCCGAGCATGATCAGGACACCCTCCGCGCCGAGCGCGGCGACGATATGCTCCAGCGCAGTGCGGCCGTCGTCGAGTTCCTGCAGGAACAGGCTCACCTTCTGGCGCACCAGGCGGCCGATGCTGACCAGCACGTGGCCGGGTCGCGCGTCCGGCAGCGCCCGCAGCCGATCCCGCGCGCTCGCGTGCGCGGGATCCTCCGGAGTCTTCTCCAGCCAGAGCTCCACCTGCCTTGCCGCGAGCCCGGTAAGCCGCTCCCAGTCGGGCCGTTCCTCCCACTCGCCGCCGTAGTCGCAGCCGTTCAGGATGCCGACGAGCCGTCCTGCCCGCGCTGCGATCCCGAGCTGGTGCTCCAGCCCCTCGCCGCCGACGAAGCCGTGCGCCGGGTCGCTGGGGCGCAGGATCTCGCGCGCATAGGTCGGTGATACGGTGCTGATACGGTCGCAGGTCCTGATGGCGAGCGCCATCGGGTTGATGCAGTCCGGGCTGTGCGGGTCGCCCACGAGACCGGGGTCGACGTCGAGATCCGGAAACCAAGCCGCGAGGGACGACTCGTGACCGTCGAGCGGGCGGGTACCCTGGTAGGACAGATTATGGATGGTGAAAACCGTGCGGATGGCCGCGAGCCGCGCATGCCCGGGCGCGAAACTGCGGAACAGGCAGTAGAAGGCCGCATGCCAGTCGTGCAGATGGACCACGTCGGGCCGTGGCTCGAGAGCGCGGATCCACTGCGCCGCTGCAGCGCCGAGCAACGCGAACCGGGTCGCGTCTGTCGCGAAGGGGCCCTCGTCCTCGCGGCTCGCATAGATTCGGCCGACGCCGCCGTTCGCGAACAGGGGATGCTCGAACACCACCTGGCGTACGCCGCCCTCGGCCGGCGCGGCTTCGTGGACCTCGACGGGCTCCCTGCGGCCGGCGAAGGCCACGTCCATCGAGCCGATGCGCCGCGATCCGGGCAGGGTCGAGAAGACCCCGTAGGACGGCGTCAGGACGGTCGCCTGCCAGCGGAGTCTCGCCAGCGCCGCCGGCAGGTCGCGGACGACGTCGCCCACGCCGCCGACCTTGCCGCCTGGCAGTGCGCCGTTCTCCGCCGCGAGAAAGATGACATGCTTCGTGCCTATGCCGGATGACCCTGTCTGCTGCTAGCGCGTGAAGTGCAGGTATTGTCCCAGCATGTCCGGCGTGACCAGTGTGATACCCGTCTCGGTTACACGGAATCCCCGCGCCCGGTCCGCCTCGGGATCCTCCCCGATGACGGTGCCCTCCGGGACCCTTGCGCCGCGGTCGATGATGGCGCGGTGAATACGGCAGTTCTCGCCGATCTCCACCTGCGGCAGCACCACGGACTCGGTGAGCCGGCTGTGGGAATGGACCCTGACGCCGGAGAACAGCAGCGAATCGGCCACGTGGGCGCCCGAGATGATGCAGCCACCCGAAACCATGGAGTCGATGGCTTCGCCCCGGCGGCCGGCATCGTTGAACACGAACTTGGCGGGCGGGTACTGGACCTGGTGTGTCAGTACCGGCCAGGTCTCGTCGTAGAGGTTCAGCTGGGGCGAGACGGAGACCAGCTCCATGTTGGCCTCCCAGAAGGCCTGCAGGGTGCCGACGTCGCGCCAGTAGGCCTGCTCGCCGGTCTCCGGGTCGCGGAAAGCATACGCGTAGACCCGGTAACCCTTGATGACCGCGGGAATGATGTTGCCGCCGAAGTCGTGCGCGGACGATCCGGTGTCGGCATCCTTGATGACCTGCTCGTAGAGGAAACTGGTATTGAAGACGTAATTGCCCATCGAGGCGAGGCAGAAACCGGGTTTGCCGGGGATCGGGTTTGGCTGCTCCGGCTTCTCGTCGAAGGCGATGATGCGCCCCGTCTCGTCCACCGTCATCACGCCGAACTGGCCGGCGGCCTCCTCGACGGGCACCTCCAGGCAGCAGATGGTCATGTCCGCGCCGAACTCTTCGTGGGCCGCCAGGAAGCTGCCGTAGTCCATCTTGTAGATGTGATCCCCGGCCAGGATGAGCACGAGCCTCGGCTCGTGGGTGCGGATGATGTCGAGATTCTGGTAGACGGCGTCGGCCGTGCCCTTGTACCACTCGCCGCCCACACGCTGGGAGGCCGGAAGCACTTCCACGAACTCCTGGCTGGCCGCACCGGCGTTCAGCCAGGACCATCCCTGCACCAGGTGGCGGATCAGCGAGTGGGCCTTGTACTGGGTGAGCACGCCGATGCGGCGGATCCCGGAGTTCAGGCAGTTGGACAGCGGGAAGTCGACGATGCGGTACTTGCCGCCGAAGTGCAGCGCCGGTTTCGCGCGCCAGTTCGTCAGTTCGTGCAGGCGGGATCCCCGGCCGCCGGCCAGGACCAGCGCGAGCGTCTCCCGCGTGAGGCGGCTGACGAAGCGCGCGTCGTCGTAGATTTGCATGTCGGCCACTGTCGGCGCCTTTCGGTGATGATCCCGTAGACTAGTTTGCCAGATCGGTCTGACGATTTCGGGACAGTCGTCGGAATCGCTCCCGCTATCGGCGCGGGGCGCGCCCCGCGGCATCGACCATGGCGCCCACGTGGTCGCAGACGGCATCGGTGACGGACGCGGGGTCCAGCCGCCAGCGCCAGTTGTTCCACGTGGTGCCGGGGGTATTGAGCCGCGCCTCCGAGCCCAGGCCCAGATAGTCCTGCATCGGCGCGACCGCGAGCCTTGCCGGGGTCGCGAACGCGGCCCGCGTTAGATCGTCGTGGATCGTCCCGGGCGTGCCCCCCGTGATCTCCAGCGCCGCCCGGCGCGTCCGCTCTATCTCCTCCGGCGGGCGGAGGTCGTTCGGGCTGCCGGCGAACCAGCCCCGGGTGGTGTCGTTGTCGTGGGTGCCCGTATAGCAGACGCAGTACTCCGGCACGCCGGCCAGATGAAAACCCGGGTCCGCCACGGCGAACTGCAGCACCATCATCCCGGGCAGGCCGTGGCGGGTACGCAATGCCTCCACTTCAGGGGTGATGACGCCGAGGTTCTCGGCGACGACGGGCAGCCGGCCCAGCGAGCTCTCCAGGGCGGCGAACAGCGCGTCGCCGGGTCCGGGTACCCAGGTGCCGTCACGCGCCGTCTCCGCCCCGGCGGGTATCGACCAGTAGGCCTCGAAGCCGCGGAAGTGATCGATACGCACCAGGTCCGCCAGCGCGACGGCGGCCCGCAGACGTTCCACCCACCAGCGGTAATCCGTGGCGGCATGCCGGTCCCAGGCATACAGCGGGTTGCCCCAGAGCTGGCCGTCGGCGCTGAAGTAGTCGGGCGGTACACCGGCCACGCGTTCCGGCCGGCCGTTTCCGTCCAGCTGCAGCAGCTCCGGTTTCGCCCAGGCATCCGCGCTGTCCAGCGGGATATAGATCGGCATGT
Organism: uncultured Woeseiaceae bacterium; assembly: GCA_964428605.1. Classification (GTDB taxonomy): domain Bacteria; phylum Pseudomonadota; class Gammaproteobacteria; order Steroidobacterales; family Woeseiaceae; genus Lentisalinibacter. The sequence continues at coordinate 5,424 of CAYRZI010000058.1, read as the reverse complement.
CGCCGAACAGCCGCACGCCCTGTTCGTGCGCATACGCGCGCAATCGTCGCCACTGGTGACGGAACAGGAACTGGATCGTGCGGATCATGTCTATCGCCGCGCCGGCCTCGGCCTCGAGTCCCGCGAGTGCCTCGGGCTGGCGATGGGCATAGCGCTCCTCCCATTCGGGCCAGGGCCGCTCACCGTGGCGGGACTTCAGGATGCGATAGCGCGCGTAATCGTGCAGCCAGGCCGCGTCGTGCTCCTCGCAGAAATCGTCCCGGGCCGATTTCAGGGCGCTGTCGGCGACCCGGTCGAAACGGGCGGCCGCCACTTGCAGCAGGGCCGTCTTCAGCGGGATCAGCGCGGCGTAATCGACGCGGTCCCGCGGCAGTTCCTCGAGTGCGGCAGCCTCCGCCGGGCGCAGCAGTCCCGCCTCCAGCAGATCGTCCGTGGCGATCATCATCTCGTTGCCGGCGAAGGTGGACAAAAGCTGGTAGGGCGAGTCGCCACAGCCGGTAGGTCCCGTGGGCAGGAACTGCCAGACGCCGAGGTCCATGCGCCGGAGCGTGTCGACGAAGGCGAACGCCTCGCGGCCGATCTCGCCGATGCCCCGAGGGCCGGGCAGGGAAGTGACGTGCAGGCACACGCCTGCCTGCCGGCCTGGCGGCAGGCTGTCCGAGTCGGCTGGTTCGGTCATGTTGCTCCCTGCAATCCGGCGTACTTGCGCGGCGGCGCGTCTCCACGGCGGAATCTAACAGCGCAGGGGGTTGCTGGACAGTAGGCCGCCGTAGTCGGGCAGCGCGGCGATGCTGACGGGGCTCCGCCCACTGGGGGCAGGTCGCGACGGCGCTGTCGGTAGACGCGGCGCTCCTGATCGCCGCCGCCGGCGCCCTTGCGGCCGTCCCCCTGACCTGGCGTGCGCGCCTCGGCCAGGGCGAGGACCTGGACCTGTCGCCTTCGGCTTACTGACCGGCACCGGCAGTCCATCGGAGCATCGGCGACGCGACCGATCGCGGCCCCGTGATGGTCACGACCGGGACATTCAGCAAGAGGCGATTTCCACGGTCGATGCACGTACACTGAATACGGGCCATCGGGGCCCCTCGACGGCGCGCTCAACCCGACCGGGCAGACTATCGGAACATGGAACTCGTTGTTTTCGACCTCGACGGTACACTGCTGAACCGGGATTCAACGATCTCGGACTTCACCAGCGAGACCCTGAAGCGACTGGCCGATCGCGAGATCGCGTACACGGTCGCCACGGGGCGCACGCTGCACGGCTCCCGCGCGGTGCTCGACGGACACAGTTTCAGGCTGCCGCAGGCCTACAAGAACGGTGTGGTGATCTGGCATCCCGACACCCGGTACCTGTCGAGCGTCGCCACGCTGACGCCCGCCGAACTGGAGCACGTAACCAGCGCCAGCATGGAGCAGGGCCTCACCCCGTTCGTCTTCACGCTGGGAGAGGGTGGAGAGGGCCCCGTGTACCATCCGCCGACCCTGACGCCGATCGAGCGCGAACTCATCGCCCATATCGGCATGGAAGCGCAACTGGCCGTGCGCGGACTGGACGAGCTGCCGCCGGACGCCGTCGTGACCCACGTGAATGCGATCGGCGAGGCAGACGCCATCGCCAGTGTCGTCGCGGCCATCGGGGACGAGCCGTCCCTGGTGGCTTACTCCGGGGTTGCGCTGGAAGGCGACCAGTGGCGCTGGCTCGATATTCACCACAGCCATGCCAGCAAGGGCGGCGCCATCCGGACGCTGAAAGACCTCCTCGGCCTCGAACGGGTGATCTGCTTCGGTGACAGCGACAACGACCTCAGCATGTTCGAGGCGGCCGACGAATGTTATGCCCCGGCCAATGCGAACGAGCGCATCAAGTCGGCGGCCACCGCCGTGATCGGCCACCATGATGAAGAAGGCATCGCCCGATTCTTACGAGAGCGCTTCACGCTCGGCTGATCTTTCCTGCCAGCCGCTCCGGATGCTTTCAGATCAGGAAGCCGGTTGAGGGAGCGCTCACGGTGCCGGACGGCGGGTAGAGAGATTTACCAGGACATCGCCGTATTGGTCGGGGTGAGAGGATTTGAACCTCCGGCCCCTGCCTCCCGAAATCGTGATTTCGAACCGTAAGCAGTTGTTTTAATTGATGATACGGCGCCAGGCGCCCGTTGCAAATTCAGTACTGATCACGACTGTGCAGAGCCAAGTCACACGATTCTCACACGCTGCCCCTGATGGCGCCCCCTGATCGACTTTGTCAGGGTTTGAAAATTTGACCAATTCTGGCCTCATATGTACTTGAATACATATGATCTCCATGGCATATTCCGTCCATGACCTGGTCTGTAGAATTCGACGATGAGTTCGAGTCTGAATTCGACGAATGGTCAGACCCGGTCAAGGTAGAACTACTGGCGCGGGCGAAGGTACTCGAACAGTTCGGTCCTGCGTTGGGAAGACCCCATGTGGATACGTTGAATGGATCGGAGCACGCGAACATGAAGGAGCTGCGATTCAGCGCGGAAAACGGCGTCTGGCGCATCGCATTCGCCTTCGATCCCGGTCGCAAAGCCATCCTGCTTTGCGGCGGAGACAAGGCCGGCGTCAACCAGAGGCGGTTCTACCGGGAACTGATCAGAGTCGCCGACAGGCGCTTCAGGGCTCATCTCGAGCGTCTCGGCAAGTGAAGAGGTATTGGTAATGGGCAGCACACTCCAGGAGAAGATCGACCGGCTGTCGCCGTCGCAGAAGGCGGAGGTCGAGGCGCGTGCGAACGAGTTGATGCTCGAGGAATTGTCCCTGCGCGCCCTGAGGAAAGGTCTCAAGCGGACCCAGGCGGATGTCGCCGAAGCGCTGGGGATAGGCCAGGACACGGTGTCTCGGCTCGAAAGCCGCTGCAACATCATGGTCTCGACGCTCGATCGCTATATCAAGGCGATCGGCGGGGAAGTGTCGATCGTTGCCGAGTTTCCGGATCGGCCGCCGGTCAAGCTTAGATTTGAGGAGATCTCGAAGGATCTAGAGTCCGATAAATAGACACACCGCCATGAGAAGGATCAGTCCTGTCGTTTTCGAGAGGAGAGCTCAACGAGCTTAGGTAGTTGAACGCAGAATCTGGGGCGCGTCACTACCAATTTCGAAGCGGATCGAGCGGCGGGAGAACCGGAAGGAGGCCAGGCAGCTGGGCGGGCCTGGCGAATCGCCATCGCGTTCCAGGCGACCCGAGTCTCGTTGGCCGGGCTATTCAGCGCCTTTCGGCTCTGGCCATTTGTTCTTGAGCAGAAGCGCGCAGGAGCAAGCGGCCCCGACCGACGCAATCAGCATCGCTACCGTCATCACAGTATTCGGTGCCGACGGGGGCTCGAGTCCCCTGACGTACTGGACTTCGAGCAAGACCTGTACGCTGACGGCGACGATGACGGCAAGCCACCAGGGCGGTGGTGTCGGAGGCCGCTTCGCCACCACCCAGGCAGAGCAGGCAATCGCGGTCACTAGAGCCTGCACGCCGCCAGCGAGATAACAGACAACCAACATAAAGCCTGTCATCGGAAGCACATAGAACACGAGCCACAAGGAACCGGCATCCATGGCAGTGTAAGCGCAGAGTGTGAAAGCGATGAACAGCGCCCCGATAGGTGGGCCCGCGAGGCAGAAGACAGCCAGCGTCAGCAACACCTTCGCTGGTAATCTATTGTCGGTCACAGTGACAGCATCCGAAAAGGTAGCGTACTTCCAAGATATCGGCATCCACCGAAAGCTGCCCCGGGCTTTGCACCCAAAACTGACGCATGCTTTTGGAGGGTATAGCGCGGTGTTGCAGAGTACCAGACGAGTGATTCGCGCCATCGTCGCCTGCAACTGAGTTTCCCAGTTGCGGTCAATATTGTGTGCAAATATACAGCTGGCTCGTATTCCGCCACCAGGCAGTCCGTCGCAAACTGGCGAATTTTTCAACGAAAGCTGAGAAGCTTCGTCTAACCGCAATATAGTCCGCTATGAGGGTCGAAGCGGACCCCTTCGGATCGCGGAAATCTAACCTCAAACAGTCGGGAAACGGCCAGAACCAGCCGTTGAAATCTGTGCTACTCGGACTCGGGGTTCGTTCCGATTGATACGCTGCTTGCGCCAATTGCCACACACGAGTCCAGCAACTCCTCGAATGCCTCGACTGGCGCTGACCCCAAGTCGATATCCATTTTGACGCCGGCATCAGTCGTCTCCGGATCAGACAGAAAATGCACTGAACCACAGAAATCGTCGCTTCCGTCGCCGCGATCCTCGAACCACCGCTCGAACCAATCCACGACCGGGCCAAGTTCCTCGATGCCTTTTGCTGGCGATAATTTGATCGGGCACCAGTTCCACTGAAACGGCATTAACTGCACTGATAGCCTTTGCTCCCACTCGAATTTCAGTGGACTAAATCCAATCATGTTCTTTGTGTCGACTTGAAGGGATTTTGCCGCTTCGCTTTCACTAATGACGAAGATATCGCCGCGCATCGGCAAATTCAGCGCCCCCTCGCGACTCGGATTCCCTTGCGAATCAAGATAAGGGGATTCGACAATCACACGGATGTCACCGGCGGATTCTTGCTCTGAAATAGCCTCTCGAAATCGGTCGAGATAGTAGGAGCGGACTTGATCGAGCAGTTCGCCGAGGCCCATAAGTTGCGATTCCTGAGTCTATTTCGCAGCGGAAGCGAACGGCTGCTGTGGGTCGATAGCGCCCAGTATATCGAATTTGCCCACTCTGTCCGCTCTACTCGGCAAAGCGGTTGCTGCCCGGCGGCGTGAACGAGATTGGGCCCGCCGACGCAGGCGACCACACCACTAAGGCCGACGGCAATTCCATCGACAAGCATGCCGCACAGGTGCGAGGAGCGTAACGTAAGCCGCGTCACTACCAAGCGAAGCGCTGTAGTGACGCGGCGCCGAACCCACCGTTTTGCGCAGACTGCAGCCGGAATCCGCGAATGACCGGCGAGTGATGCAGAAATTTTCGTCGCGAAAAATGAGACGAAAATTATTGGCGCATTTGCTGCCCTTTGGAGCGTGGACGAAGGTAGAGGAGTGCCCACAGTGCCATCGGCCACAGCGCATTCCGATCCCTTTCCGAACCGATAAGACCCGTCTGTACCAATTGCTCGGTCGAGTAGTAGTAGGAGTCAGCAGACAGGATGGGACGACACCGGACAACAATGGTCGGGAACCCTGTCGGGGGTGGCAATTGAAGCCCAGACGCATGCTTTACAACCCCAGAAATCGAGTCTAGTTTTCCAAGCATGATCCGCAGCCGCTGCGGTAAAGCGGCACCTGGCAGGGGTTAGCCTGCCTGGGGTCAGGGAGTCTCTTCGAGACTGCTTGATCCAAGCCGGGATCAGATAGCCCGGCCCATTCAAATTCGCGGAATGCCCCTGGTTCCGCATTTTCA
>CAYRZI010000057.1:0-17334 GCA_964428605.1 uncultured Woeseiaceae bacterium | reverse complement strand
GGGCGCCGACCGACAATGGAACCCTTGGGTTCCATTGTCGGTCGGCTTATATTCCCGGATCCTCGGTCCCCGCCAGGCGTTCCGAGTACGGGGCGAGGGCCGGCGCGACCCGGGTGCCCATCAGGAAGTCCAGCGCCGCGTCCCGGTCGGATACCGCCTCGCCGCCGCCCGCCGCTGCGGCCGCCGCGACCACGGCCGGGTCGTCGGCGGTCAGCGGGTCGACGCCCGTGGTCTCCAGGAAGGCGTCGCGATGGCGCCGGACGACGGTTGCCCGCCGGCCCGGGGAGGGCGGGAGCAGCGTCTGCAGCAGCGACAGGGTGTCGGCCACCGCGGCGTCGAGGTCCTGGCCGTGGCGGTACCACTCCATCAGGGTGAACTCGGGCTGGTGGCAGCGGCCGTGCTCGCCGTCGCGGAACACGTGGCAGATCTGGTAGATGTCCGGCGCACCGGCGGCCAGCAGCCGCTTCATGGCGTACTCCGGCGAGGTGTGCAGGAACCAGCGCCGCCCGGGCGTCGCCGCGAGTTCCGCCCGCACGCTCTCGATGTTGGGGTCGGTGACGCCCCGGGGCGTCAGCACCGGCGTCTCCACCTCCGTGATGGCGCGCGCGGCGAACCACTCCCGGGCCGCCGCCAGCATGCGCGCCCGCAGCGCCAGTACCGGCCAGTCGGCGCCGGGCCGCCAGTGCGTGCGCGCCGCGTTCACGCCGCCGCGCCGGTGAGGTTGCCGACCACCTGGCCCGTGCGCAGCCGGGTGCCGGGTACCAGCCCGGCGGAGAATTCCGCGGCGCCGGCGGGCAGCAGCAGGATCACGGTGGAGCCCATGTTGAACCAGCCGAGTTCGTCGCCCCGGGCGAGTTCCGGCGCCGCCGCATCGCCCCGCCAGTCCCGGCTGGTGGGCAAGCGGTGGCCCGCGCGGTACTCCGCCTGCCAGACCGTGCCGATGGTGCCCACGTTAAGCGCGCCCACCAGCACCACGGCCATCGGCCCGCATTCGGTCTCGAACACGGTCACCAGCCGCTCGTTGCGGACGAACAGGCGGGGCACGCCGGCGGTGGTGACGGCATTCACGCTGAACAGGCGGCCGGGCAGGTGGGCCGTGCGCACCAGCCGGCCGGCCAGCGGCATGTGCACCCGGTGGTAATCGTAGGGCGCCAGGTACACGGTGAGGAAGGCGCCGTCGGCGAACGTCTGCGCCAGCGCCGCGTCGCCGCCGAGGAGTTCCGCGGCATCGTAATGCCAGCCCTTCACCTGCAGGAGGCGCCCGCCCTCGAGCCGTCCGGACTGGCTGATCACGCCGTCGCAGGGGGAGGCCAGCGCCCGGGGCTCCTCGGGCAGGGGGCGGAGCCCCGGTTTCAGCCGGCGGGTGAAGAAGTCGTTGAAGTGCTCGTAGCCGTCCGGCACCGGCCGCTCCGCCTCGGACGTATCCACGCCGAACTGCCAGCAGAACCAGCGGATGGTGGCGTTGCGCACCGCCCGGCCGCGGATGCGGGTGAGGTGGTAGACGAGTCGGGTTACGAGCTGCTGCGGCGTGAGGTACTGGGCCAGTACGAACAGCCGCGGCCCGATGCCGAGCGACGAGGCGGACATCGACGGGTCGTCAGTCCGTGCCGCGGCGCACGGGCGCCTCGACCGCCAGCACCGTCCCGTCGGCGAAGCCGAGTTCCAGGGTCACGCTGCTGCCGGCCGCGGGCAGCGGCTCGGCGAACAGCATCAGGTGCAGGCCGCCGGGGGCGAAGGCCAGCGTCTCCCCGGCGGGTATGGTGACGGCGTCCAGCTCGCGCATGCGCATGACGCCGTCGGTCATCGTGGTCTCGTGGATCTCCGTGCGGGCCACCCCCGCGGCGCTCACCGACTCCAGCACCAGGTTGTCGCCGCTGCCGTTCACCAGCACCAGGTAGCCGGCGGTGGCGGAGGCGCCCGGCGGCACGGCCCGGATCCAGGGGTCCTCCACGGCGATGTCCGGGCCGGGCTGGCAGCCGGCCAGACACACCAGCGCGGCCAGCGAGAGCGCCAGCGCGCGCATCAGCCGGCACCGCCGGGACCGGCGGGCACCGCGCGTCCCTCGAGGATGGCGGCGATGTCCTGCGCCATCGGCTCCACCCGATGGGGCGTGCCGAACACCGCGCGCAGCCGGGCCTCGGGGTCGATCAGCAGCACCGAGGCGCTGTGGTCCACGGTGTAGGCCGTGCGCTCGTCGTTCCAGACCTTCGCGCTGATGATGCCCAGCTCGCTGGTGAGCGCGTCGAGGGCGGCGGGAGTGCCGGTGGCGCCCCGGAAGGCGGGGTCGAAGTAGTGCACGTAGTCGGCAATGGTCTGCGGGTCGTCGCGTTCCGGGTCGACGCTGGCGAACAGCACCTTCGGCACCGGATCGCCGTCGCGCTCCAGCCGGCGTTTCACCGCGGCCAGGGTCTCCAGCGTGGCCGGGCAGATGTCCGGGCAGTGGGTGAAGCCGAAGAACACCAGGGACCAGTCGCCCTCGAAGTCCGCCCGGGTGAACGGGCTCGCGTCCTCGCGCACCAGCTCGAAGGCGGGCAGCGGGCGCGCGGGCGTCAGGAGCGTGGCGCTCTGCACCTCCACGTCCCGGGGCAGCACCAGGCCGCCGATGATAATCCCCGCCACCAGCGCGAGGGCGGCGGCGGGCAGGAATAACGTGCTCGATTTGCTCATGGTCTCGGGTAACAGTGGATCGGTGTAGTGGATCGATATGGTGGATCGGTGTAGTGGGTCGGTGTAGTGGGTCGGTGTGTGGCCGCTGCGCGGATTCTACCGTGTTCGACCGCGCGCTTCGCGGTATGATCGCCGCCACCCGGTCCTGTCCAGCAAATCACCGTGCTATGACTCCCGCCCGCCCGGCCGGCCTGGCCGCCGCGCACATCCCGCCCCGCATCGCCGATGCGATCCCCTGGCTGAGCGACTGGTTCGAGGCCGGGGAGCTCTGTTACGGCCACGGTACCGCCAATTCCCTGGACGAGGCCGCCTGGCTGGTGCTCGCCGTCGCCGGGCTCGATTTCGACGACCCGGGCGCGCCGGAGCAGCTGCTGAGCCGAGCCGAGCGCGGGCGCATCGCCGAGCTGGCCACACGGCGCCGGCGCGAGCGCATCCCGCTCGCTTATCTGCTGGGCGAGGCCTGGTTCGCCGGTCGCCGCTACCACGTGGACGAACGGGTGCTGGTGCCGCGCTCGCCGCTGGCCGAGCTCATCGTCGAGCGCTTCGCGCCCTGGCTGCGGCCGGAGCGGGTGCAGCGCATCCTCGACCTCGGTACCGGCAGCGGCTGCATCGCCTGCGCGCTCGCCCACGCGTTCCCGGATGCCCGCGTGGATGCGGTGGACGTCTCGCCGGAGGCGCTGGCCGTCGCCCGCCGCAACGTGGCCGAACACGGCCTCGCCGAGCGGGTGGAGCTGCTGGAGGGCGACCTGTTCGCGCCGCTGGCCGGCAGGCGCTACGACCTCATCGTCAGCAACCCGCCCTACGTGGATGCGGACGCCATGGCGGCCATGCCGGCGGAGTATCGCCGCGAGCCGGCCATCGGTCTTGCCGCCGGCGAAGACGGTCTGGCATCGGTGCGGACTATCCTGCATCATGCGGGCGCATATCTCGCGCCGGACGGGGTACTGGTGGTCGAGGTGGGGGACAGTCAGGAAGCGCTGGAGCGGGCGCGGCCCGACCTGCCGTTCGTCTGGCTCGAGTTCGAGCACGGCGGCAGCGGCGTCTTCCTTCTGACGGCCGGTGATCTCGAGCGCACCGCCGGCGACACGACAACCTGAGCGAAGCATGTCCGGAAACACGTTCGGCCGGCTATTCACGGTCACCACATTCGGCGAAAGCCACGGCCCTGCGCTGGGCTGCGTGGTGGACGGCTGCCCGCCGGGCATGGCGCTCGCCGAGGCCGACATCCAGCGCGATCTCGAGCGCCGCCGCCCGGGCAAGAGCCGTCACGTGAGCCCCCGGCGCGAGCCGGACCGGGTGCAGATACTGTCCGGCGTGTTCGAGGGCGTGACCACCGGCACGCCCATCGGCCTCGTGATCGAGAACACCGACCAGAAGTCGAAGGACTACTCCGAGATCAGGGACAAGTTCCGTCCCGGCCACGCCGACTACACCTACCAGCAGAAATACGGCATCCGGGACTACCGCGGCGGCGGCCGGGCCTCGGCCCGGGAGACCACCATGCGGGTGGCGGCCGGCGCCATCGCCCGGAAGTACCTGGCCGAGCGGCTTGGCGTGGCCATCCACGGTTACGTCTCCCAGCTCGGCCCCCACGTGATCGAGGCGAAGGAGCCGGCGGCGGCGGAGGAGAATCCGTTCTTCTGCCCGGATCCTGAGCGCGTGCCGGAGTTCGAGGCCTACATGGACTCGCTCAGGAAGGCCGGCGACTCCATCGGTGCACGGGTGACAGTGCGCGCCAGCGGCATGCCGGTGGGCCTCGGCGAGCCGGTCTTCGACAAGCTGGAGGCGGACCTGGCTCACGGTTTGATGAGCATAAACGCGGTAAAAGGGGTGGAATTCGGAGCGGGTTTCGCCGTGGTTGCACAGAAGGGCAGCGAGCACCGGGACGAGATCGACGCCGGCGGCTTCCTGAGCAACCGGGCGGGCGGCACGCTGGGCGGCATCTCCAGCGGCCAGGACATCCTGGTGAGCATCGCGCTGAAGCCGACCTCCAGCATCCGCATCCCGGGCCGCACGGTGGACCGGAGCGGGGCGGAGACGGACATCGTCACCAAGGGCCGCCACGACCCCTGCGTGGGGCTCCGTGCCACGCCCATCGCCGAGGCCATGGTGGCGCTGGTGCTGATGGATCATTATCTGCGGCACCGGGGGCAGAACGGGGATGTCATTGCGGCGGGGGATTGACGGATCGCGGCCACTGGATCGGGCCTGAAGGCCCTCCTACATGCATTAGAGACGTAAGGAGATAGACGAAAACCCATGTCGGATACTTATGACGTCGCAGTCGTCGGGGCCACCGGCCTCGTGGGTGAGAACATGATCGGGATCCTGGAGAGCCGGGGCTTCCCGGTGGGGCGGCTGTATCCGCTCGCCAGTGCGCGCTCGGTCGGGCGCACCGTGACCTTCCGCGGCGAGGAGGTCGACGTGGAGGATCTCGCCGAGTTCGACTTCTCCCGGGCGCAGATCGCGCTGTTCTCCGCCGGCGGCTCCGTCTCCGAGGTGCACGCGCCCCGGGCCTGGGACTCCGGCTGCGTCGTGGTCGACAACACTTCGTTCTTCCGCTACGACGACGACATCCCGCTGGTGGTGGCCGAGGTGAACCCGGAGGCCATCGCGGGCTACACCACCCGGGGCATCATCGCCAACCCGAACTGCTCCACCATGCAGCTGCTGGTGGCGCTGAAGCCCATCCACGACCGCGCCCGCATCCTGCGCATCAACGTCGCCACCTACCAGGCGGTCTCCGGCGCCGGGCGCAGCGCCGTGGAGAAGCTCGCGAAGGACTCCGCGGCCATGCTGGGCGGCAATCCGCCGGAAGAGGAGGGGCCGGAGAAGCGGGTGGCGTTCAATGCCGTGCCCCACATCGACGTCTTCCTGGATAACGGCTACACCAAGGAAGAGATGAAGATGGTGTGGGAGACCCGCAAGATCTTCGACGACGACACCATCGAGGTGAATCCCACGGCGGTGCGCGTGCCGGTGTTCTACGGCCATTCCGAGGCCGTGCACATCGAGACCGAGGTGAAGCTGAGCGCCGACGACGTGCGCTCGCTGCTGGCGGATGCGCCGGGTGTGAAGGTGATCGACGGCCACGAGGCCGGTGCCTATCCGACGGCCGTCACCGAGGCCGCCGGCACCGACGAGGTGTTCGTCGGCCGCATCCGCGAGGACATCAGCCACCCCTCCGGCATCGACCTCTGGGTGGTGTCCGACAACGTACGTAAGGGCGCGGCTCTAAATAGCGTGCAAATAGCTGAAATATTGGTCAAAAATTATTTATAGGCTATAGTTGGCCACAGATTAATGTTAAACGAGCTTGCTAATCTGACCCCGCAGCCCGCCCGCGTCGCACGGCTGCGGGTCAGTTTTATGAGCCGGAGAAGACTTATGCTCGGAAGACTCGCTGGCGCCACGCTGATCCTGCTCCTGGCGTGGTCGGGGACGGCTCAGGCCCTGGGCCTCGGGGACATCAGGCTCGAGTCGGCGCTGAACGAGCCTTTCCGCGCCGAGATCGAACTCCTGTCGGTGACGCCGGAAGAACTGGAAGGCCTCACCGTCCGACTCGCTCCCGCCGACACCTTCCGGCGCTACGGCATCGACCGTCCCCCGTTCCTGAGCGGTTTCCGCTTCGAGATCCGGCCCCTGCCCGGCGACCGCGGTCTGGTGCGGATCACCTCCCGCGAGCCGGTCACCGAGCCCTTCGTCACTTTCCTGGCCGAGGCCACCTGGCCGCGGGGCCGCCTGCTGCGCGAGTACACCGTGCTGCTCGATCCTCCCACCTTCGCCGGCGGGGAGAGCGACGCCGGTCAGCCGGCGCCCGTGCGCGCGCCCGCGGCGGCGCAGGAGCGCAGCCCGGATGCCGGCAACATCCGGCGGGCGCCCCAGCCCCGGCAGACCGCGCCGGGCATCGACACCGGCGACAGCTACCGGGTACAGCGCAACGAGACCCTGTGGGGCATCGCCCAGCGCGTGCGGCCGAGCGGCCTGACCATCAACCAGGTCATGGTGGCCCTGTACGAGAACAACCCCGAGGCCTTCGACGGCAACATCAACCTGCTGCGCGAAGGCGCCTTGCTGCGCGTCCCGTCCGAGGACGCGATGTACGGCATCAACCGCTCGGAGGCGGTGGCCGAGGTCAGCCGCCAGAACCAGGCGTGGCAGGGCGGCGAGCCCGCCGGCAGCCTGCGCCTGGTGCCGCCGGACGAGGCGCCCGGGGCCGCGGCCACGCCGGGCACCGGCGAAGGCAGCGCGGCGGCGCCCGGTACGAGCCCGGCAGAGGCGGAGCGGGTGCGCCGCCTCGAGGCCGAACTGGCCGAGCGCGAGCGCCAGCTGGCCATCCGGAACCAGGAACTGGCCGAACTGCGCCAGCAGCTGGAAGCCCGTGAGGAGCCCGCGGAGACGCCGCCGGCGGCCACCGAAGAGGAGACCACCGCGGCAGTGCCCGGCGTCGATCTGGAAGCCGAGGGCGAGGCGGCCGCCGACGAGGGCGAGATCTTCGCCGAGACCGGACCGGCGGACGCGGACGAAGCCGCCGGGGAGCAGGCCCCGGGTGCCGAGGCGCCCGCGGCCGCGGAGGAGCCCGCTGCCGAGGAGGCAGCCCCCGCGCGCACCACCCCGGCCGTGGTGACGACGCAGCCCGAGGAGGACGGCGGCATCATGGGCCTCGTGGGCGGTCTGCTCGGCAGCATCTGGACCTACGTCGGCCTGGGCGTCGTGGTGATCGGCCTGCTCCTGCTCGTGCTGGCGCGCCGGCGCGGCGGCGAGGCCGAAGACAGCACCGGCACCTGGGAGGCGCTGGACGACGAATTCGAGGATGACGACGAGCGCGAGGCCACCGAGCGGCTGCGCGCGCTGGCGAGCGACGACGACTCCATCCTGGTGGTGGAGAAGGATGAGGAGCCCGCGGGGGCCGGCATCGCGGCGGCGGCCGGTACCGGCGCCGCGGCAGCGGCTGGCGCTGCGGCGGCGGCGGCCGACGAGCGCACGGACACCGGCGCGAGCGGTTCCTACTCGCTGGAGGACACCTTCAGCAGCGAAACGGCCATCAATCTGGACCAGTCCGACCCCCTCGCCGAGGCCGACTTCCACATGGCCTACGGCCTGTACGACCAGGCTGCGGACCTGGTCCGCAACGCCATCTCGGCTGACCCGGAACGCACCGACCTGAAGGCCAAGCTGGCCGAGGTGTATTTCGTCTGGGGCAACAAGGACGCGTTCGTGGACGCGGCCGAGAACCTGCACGACGCCCTCGGTGACGGCGGCAGGGACGGCGACTGGGACAAGATCGTGATCATGGGTCAGCAGATCGCGCCGGAGCACGAACTGTTCGCGGGCGCCGCGACGGCCGGCGGCGGCGATGTCGACCTCTCCTTCGACGAGGAGAGCGGCGTCGGTACGCTGGACGTGGACTTCGGCTCCGAGGAAGAAGGCGAAGTCGACCTGGCCTTCGGCGGGGACGAGGACAGCGGTGAGGCCGACCTGCAGGGCACCTCCGGCGGACTGGACTTCGTGCTCGACGAGACCGGCGAGCGCACCGGCACCAACGAGATGCTGCTGGACCCGGCCGACCTGGCGGAGACGGGAGAGCACGAGTCGACGTCCCGGGAGTACGGTGCCGAAGAGCCCACCCAGGAGTCGCCCACGCTGGAGACCCCCTACGAGGAGGACACCCAGGAATCGCCGACGCTGGAGACCCCCTTCGAGGAGGAGGACACCCGGGAATCGCCGACGCTGGAGACGCCGGCCGGCGAAGCGCCCGACGACGAGATCACCCAGGAGACGCCGACCATCGAGACCTGGGGTCTGGGCGAGGAGGAGACCACCGAGTTGCCGGCGGGCAGTGAGGAGGAGCAGCGCCGCGCCGATCAGACCGCGGAGATCGACCTGGACGACCTGGGCCTGGACCTGCACGGCCTGGACGAGTCCGGCGAGCGTTCCGCCACCGTGCTGCAGTTCCAGGAGGAGGACCTGGGCGGCGAGGAGTCCGAAGACGAGCTGCTCGACCGTACCGGCGAGACCCAGGTGCTGGGCGACGAGGATGCCACGATGCTCGCGCCGGGCGGCGCCGGCGCCGACGAGCCCGTGGGGGCCGACGAGAGCGACGAGCGCCGCGGCGAGCAGCCCGGCGACGACGACGCCACCACCCTCGCGCCCGTGGCCGATCCGGACTTCGCCGAGACCGAGGCGCTGGACGAGGAGTCTTCGGATACCGCGGCCACGGGACGCATGCCCGGCCTCGGCGGCCAGGACGTCGACGTGGACCTGGACGACCTCACGGCCGCCATCAAGCGGAGCGACCTCGGCGACCTGGAGACGCCCCGGGACGAGGACGACACGGTGGAGCAGCCGGGCTCGACGGACGCGACCGGGCGCTTCAGCGCCGACGTTTTCGACGACGACGAGCTGGACTCCATCCTCGACCTGGACGTGGGCGAGGACCTGGCCGACGAGGACGATGCACCCACGGACACCGCGCTGGCAGGCAGCGAGGGCCGCACCCAGACGGAGGTGGGCACCAAGCTCGACCTCGCCCGGGCCTACGTGGACATGGGCGACCCGGAGGGGGCGCGCAGCATCCTGCAGGAGGTGCTCGAAGAGGGCGACGAGGGCCAGCGCCAGGAAGCCAACCGGCTGCTGGACGCGCTGCCCGGCTGACGCCCCACGGATAGCCCGTCCCCGCGTCGGGCGGCACGGCCAGCCATGTCCAGCGCAGACGCCCCCACCGCCGGCCGCAGCAGCGCCCCGCGCATTGCCCCGCGTATTGCCCCGCGTATTGCCATGGGCGTGGAATACGACGGCACTGCCTTCCAGGGCTGGCAGCGCCAGTCCCACGGCCGCGCCATCCAGAACGCCTTCGAGGCCGCGCTGTCGGCGGTGGCCGACGCGCCGGTGGAGGCCGTGTGCGCCGGGCGTACCGACTCCGGCGTGCACGCCACCGGCCAGGTGATCCACTTCGAGCCGCCGGTGAGCCGCCGGCTGCGCAGCTGGCTGCTGGGCACCAACAGCAACCTGCCCGCCGACGTCAGCGTGAGCTGGGTGCGGGCCGTGAATCCGGACTTCCATGCCCGCTACTCCGCGGTGTCGCGCAGCTACCGCTACCTGATCCTGAACCGTCCCGTGCGCTCGGCGCTGCACCGTCACCGGGCCTGCTGGATCCACCAGTCCCTGGACGAGGCGTTGATGGCCGCCGCCGCGCGCCACCTGGTGGGCGAGCACGACTTCTCCGCCTTCCGCGCCGCCGGCTGCCAGTCCCGCTCGCCGGTGCGCCACGTCACGGCCGTGACCGTGACCCGGCGGGGCGAGTGGGTGGTCATCGACGTGAGCGCGAACGCGTTCCTGCAGCACATGGTGCGCAACATCGCCGGTCTGCTGATCACCATCGGCCGGGGCGAGCGGGCGCCGGACTGGGCGGCGGAGATCCTGGCCGGCCGGGACCGCACCGCCGCCGCCTTCGCCGCGCCGGCCGCCGGGCTCACATTGGTGGCGGTGGATTACCCGCCGGAGTTCGGACTACCGGACGGGCGGGACTTCGCCCGCCTGCCGCCGTCCCTGCCGCACGGCCCGGCGGTGGTCTGACAGGGAGAGGACGAGGGGGTATCATCGCCGCATGAGCTGGTTCTCGAAAATCATGCCTTCGCGCATCAGCACGGAGGGACGCACCCGGTCGGTGCCGGAAGGCATCTGGATCAAGTGCCAGGCCTGCGACGCGCAGCTCTACCGGGCGGAGGCGGAGCGCAACCTGCACGTCTGCCCGAAGTGCGAATACCACATGCGCATCTCGGCGCGGCAGCGCCTGGAGACGTTCCTGGACAAGGACTCCGTCAACGAGCTCGATGCCGGCGTCCAGCCCCGCGACCCGCTGAAGTTCCGCGACAGCAAGCGTTACCGGGACCGCCTGTCCCAGGCCCAGAAGCAGACCGGGGAGAAGGACGCGCTGGTCACCGCCACCGGCACCCTGCACAGCCGCCCGGTGGTCTGCTCGGCGTTCGAGTTCCGCTTCATGGGCGGCTCCATGGGCTCGGTGGTCGGCGAGCGCTTCGCCCGCGCCGCCGAGCACGCTCGCGAGACCAGCATGCCGCTGATCAACTTCTCGGCCAGCGGCGGCGCCCGCATGCAGGAGGCGCTGTTCTCGCTGATGCAGATGGCCAAGACCAGCGCGGCGCTGGCGGCACTGGCCCGGGCGAAGGTGCCCTTCGTCTCCGTCCTGACCGACCCCACCACCGGCGGCGTGTCGGCCAGCCTCGCCATGCTGGGCGACGTGAACATCGCCGAGCCCCGGGCGCTGATCGGTTTCGCCGGCCCCCGGGTGATCGAGCAGACGGTACGCCAGACGCTGCCGGAGGGTTTCCAGCGCAGCGAGTTCCTGCTGGAGCACGGCGCGCTGGACATGATCGTCGACCGGCGGCAGATGCGCGACACCGTCGCGGACGTCATCGCCATGCTGGAGCGGCGCCCCTCGCCCCTGCCGGCCTCCGCCTGATCCGGCTCCCTCCCGTGAGTGCCCCCTGGGCGGCATGAGGGACTTCGCCACCCTCGACGAATGGCTGGCCTGGCAGTCCGGGCTCAGCGCGGCCGAGATCGAACTCGGCCTGGAGCGGGTCGCGCGGGTACTCGACGCCATGGCGCTTCCGCGCCCGCCACTGGTGATCACGGTGGGCGGCACCAACGGCAAGGGCTCGGCCGTGGCCCTGCTCGAGCATCTCGCCCGGCAGGCCGGACGCGCGCCCGGCGTCTACACCTCGCCCCATCTCCTGCGCTACAACGAGCGCATCCGCATCGACGGCCGGGAGGCGGACGACGAGGCGATCATGGCGGCCTTCCGCAGGGTGGAGGCGGCGCGGAGCGAAGTGGCGCTGACCTACTTCGAATACGGCACGCTGGCGGCCCTGGCCGCGTTCGAGGCTGCCGGCGCGGACTGCGTGCTGCTGGAGGTGGGCCTCGGCGGCCGGCTGGATGCCACCAACGTGGTGGACGCGGACGGCGTGATCATCACCAGCGTCTCGCTGGACCACGAGGAATGGCTGGGCAGCGACGTGGAGTCCATCGGCCGGGAGAAGGCGGGCATCATGCGCCAGGCCCGGCCGGCGGTGTTCGGGGGCAGCGAGCCGCCGGCATCGGTGAGCGAGCACGCAGCGGCGGTCGGCGCCGACCTGCGCCTGCCCGGCCGGGATTTCCGGGCGGTGACCGGCGCCGGCGGCGCAGCGGATCACTGGGACTGGGAGGGCCGGCGCATCACCCTGGCGCACCTGCCGCGGCCGGCATTCGGCGGGCCGGAGCAGGTGGCCAACGCCGCCGCCGTTCTCGCCCTGCTGGAGGCCCTGGGCCGCGACGACTGGCTGCAGCCGGGGGCGGTGGCACGAGCGCTCGCGCTGCCGGGGCCGGCCGGGCGCCAGCAGCGCCTGCGCGCCGGGGCCGACTGGTGGCTGGACGTGGCCCACAACGGCGCCGCGGCCCGGGCGCTGGCGGACCGGCTGGCCGCCGAACCGGCCGCAGGCACCACCTTCGCGGTGGTCGGCCTGCTCGCGGACAAGGACCCGGTGGAGTTCGCGAGCGCGCTCGCGGGGGTGGTGGACGAGTGGCTGGCGGTGCCGCTGGATACGCCCCGTGGCACGCCGGCCGCCGCGCTCGCCGCCGTTATCGCGAACACCACCGGCCGGCCCTGCCGCCTCGAGTCCTCGGTGGCCTCCGCGGTGGCCCGGGTGCAGAGTCTTGCCGGTGCCGGGGACCGGGTGGTGGCCGCCGGCTCGTTCCATCTGGTCGGCCCCGCGCTGGAGGCGCTTCGGCTATACTCGCCGCCTTCGTCCGTTGCGCAGGATGCGGCGTCAACCAACCGCCCGGCGGGCAGAATCGAGGTTTAGTTTCCGGCTGCCATGGATCGATCGACCAAAGAACGCCTGACGGGAGCCATCGTGCTCGTTGCCGTGGCCTGGCTCGTCATCCCGGTGTTCCTGGACGGCCCCGGGCAGGACGGCGAGACCGTGCGCCAGGGCGTGGACCTGCCGGGGCAGGAGGGCCAGCCAACCCGTACCCGGCGCATCGTGCTGGAGCCGCGGCCGGGCCAGGAGGAGAAGATCACCGACCCGCCGCCGGCCACCCGCCAGCTGCCGGCTCCGGCAGGCGACGGCGGCGCGTCGACAGAGGCGGAGCAGGCGCCGGCCGCCGAATCCGCAGGCCCGGAACCGGCGTCCCCGCAGCCGGCGGCCGCGGCGAGCGAGCCGGAACCGGAGCCCGGACCGGAGCCCGAAACCGAACCGGAACCCGAGCCGCAGGGCGAAGTCGAAGCCCCGCCACCCGAGCAGCAGCAGCCGGCCGCGGCCGGCTCGCTGTGGGCCGTGCAGCTCGGCAGCTTCTCGAACGAGGAGAATGCCGAGAGCCTGGCGGCCGACCTGCGCGACGAGGGCTTCGCGGCCTTCCTGAGCCGGGTGGAGAGCGGCGGGCGCACGCTGCACCGTGTGCGCGTCGGGCCCCAGGGCAGCCGCGACGAGGCGGAGAAAGTGGCCGCGGCGCTCGCGAAAGCGGGCCAGCGCGGCCAGGTCGTCACCCACCCGTGAGGCGGTGGGCAGTCTGTTAAACTGACGGCGGCAGGGCGCAGCGGCGCCGCCGTCCCGAGCGAAAACACCTTATGGTCCCGGTCGCAGACATCGCCATAGCCGTGCTGGTCCTGATCTCGATGATCGTCGGGGCCTGGCGCGGGTTCTTCAAGGAAGCCGTCTCCGTGGTCTCGCTGGTGGTTGCCATCTGGCTCGCGTTCCAGCTCGCGCCGCTGGGCGCCGGCGTGGTGGAGACGGTGGCCGGCGACTGGATCGGTTCCGCGGCGCTGCAGGCCTGGATCGGGCGCGGGCTCGTATTCGTGGCCGTGCTCCTGATCGGCGGTCTGGTGGGCTGGCTCATCTCGATGCTGGTGGAGGCCACCGGTCTCAGCGGCACCGACCGCTTCCTGGGGCTCGGTTTCGGCTTCGGCCGCGGGGCGCTGCTGGCCAGCGTGCTGGCGCTCGCGGGCGGTTATCTCGGCTTCTCCCAGGACCAGTGGTGGCAGGAGTCCCGGCTGATGCCCTACGCCGAGCGCATTGGCAACGGCATCCGGGTGCTGGCCCCCCGGGCCCTGGAGGTCATCGACGGGGCGGACGGCACGGACGGTGTGGAGGCGCCCGATGCACCGCGCACCTGAAGCGCCCGGGAGCATGCGATGTGCGGCGTAGTCGGCATCGCGGGCACGAGCCCGGTCAACCAGGCCATCTATGATGCCCTGACCGTGCTCCAGCACCGGGGTCAGGATGCCGCCGGCATCGTCACCTGGGACGGCCAGCGGCTGCACGTGCGCAAGAGCAACGGCCTGGTGCGCGACGTCTTCCACCAGCGCCACATGCTGCGGCTGAAGGGCAACGTGGGCATCGGCCACGTGCGCTATCCCACGGCCGGCTGCTCGAGTTCCTCCGAGGCCCAGCCGTTCTACGTGAACTCGCCCTACGGCATCGTCCTGGGCCACAACGGCAACCTGACCAACGCCGCCGAGCTGTCCGAGCTGCTGCGGCGCGAGGACCGGCGCCACCTCAATACCGGCTCCGACTCCGAGGTGCTGCTGAACGTCTTCGCCCACGAGCTCCAGCAGCGCGCCGACGGCGGGCTCACGCCGGACATCGTCTTCGACTCCGTCGCCGCCGTGCACGAGCGCTGCCGCGGCGGTTACGCGGTGACTGCGCTCGTCATCGGCCAGGGCATGCTGGCCTTCCGCGACCCCTGGGGCATCCGCCCGCTGGTGCTCGGCAGCCGCCGGACGCCGACCGGCACCGAATACATGGTGGCCTCGGAGAGCGTGGCGCTGGACGCGCTGGGCTTCCGCCTGGTGCGCGACGTCCTGCCCGGCGAGGCGGTATTCGTGGACACGGCGGGCCAGCTGCACATGCGCGCCTGCGCCGAGCAGCGCGCCTATGCGCCCTGCATCTTCGAGTTCGTCTACTTCGCCCGGCCGGACACCATCATCGACCGGCTGAGCGTCTACAAGACCCGCCTGCGCATGGGCGAGACCCTGGCCGAGCAGATACTGGCGAAGCGCCCGGACCACGACATCGACGTGGTCATCCCCATCCCGGACACCAGCCGTACCGCGGCGGTACAGGTGGCCCACAACCTGGGCGTGAAATACCGCGAGGGTTTCATCAAGAACCGCTATATCGGCCGCACCTTCATCATGCCGGGGCAGGCCATGCGCGAGCGCTCCGTGCGGCGCAAGCTGAACGCCATCGACCTCGAGTTCCGCGGCAAGAACGTGCTGCTGGTGGACGACTCCATCGTGCGCGGCACCACCTCCCAGCAGATCATCCGCATGGCCCGGGAGGCCGGCGCGCGCAAGGTCTACTTCGCCTCCGCCGCGCCGCCGGTGCGCTACCCCAACGTCTACGGCATCGACATGCCGGCCGCCGGCGAACTGGTGGCCCACGGCCGCTCGGAGGAAGAGGTGGAGAAACTGATCGGTGCGGACTGGCTCATCTACCAGGACCTCGACGACCTGGTGCGGGCGGTGCAGCACGACGACGCCGAGATCAGTCGCTTCGACACCTCCTGCTTCTCGGGCGAGTACGTCACCGGCGACGTTACCGAGGAGTACCTGCACCAGCTCGAGAGCCAGCGCTCCGACGAGGCCAAGCAGCTCTTCCTGGGACTGGAGGGCGACGTCGGCGCGGCCGCGGCCGGGGAAGAGGACAGCGAAGACAGCGATGCGGCCATGAGCACCGTCTGAGTCCGCGCGGCGGGGATCCCCGGATGAGCCATAGATTCATGATCATCGACGCGCATCCGGAATTCCGCACGCTGCTGATGCATCACATCACCACCGTCTGGCGCGACGCCGTCATCACGGAATACGACCCCCACGTCTCCGGCGCGCTGGCCGACACCTTCGGCGGCGCCAGTCACGACGTCGTCCTGGTCGGTCACCGCCTCGGCGCCATGGACGGGCTGGAGGCCCTGCGCCGCTGGTGTGCGCGGCCCTCCTTCCCGCCGGTCATCTTCTTCACCGCCAGCCGGGACCCGGCCGCCGGCGCCCGGGCGCTGCAGTACGGCGCCCAGAGCTTCTTCCACAAATCCGACATCGGCCACGCGGCGCTGATCGCCTCGCTGCGCCGGGCGCTCAGCTCGCGCCGCAGTCTCGCCTCCACCGACAGCCTGTTCTTCGGCGACGCCGGCGGGCGCGGCAGCGCCCGCGGCTACCGGCTGAAGCGCAAGATCGCCTCCGGCGACGGCTCGGCCGTGTATCTCACCGAGCACGAGGCAACGGGCCGCGAGGTCGTGCTGAAGATCCTGCGCGAGGTGCCGGACGCCGGCGACGAGGACGAGGACCCGCTGAACCGCTTCCTGCAGGAGTTCGAGGTGATTGCCGAGCTCGACAACCCGAACATCGTGCGCATCCACGACCTCGGCATCGGCGACGACCACGCCTACATCGCCATGGAGTACTTCCCGGCGGGCGACCTGCGCACGCGCATCCGCGCCGGCATGGACGACGAGGAGGCTCTGGACGTCGCGCGCCAGATCGCCGGCGCGCTGAAGTCCATCCACGCCGTCGGCATCCTGCACCGGGACCTGAAACCCGGCAACATCATGCTGCGCGAGGACGGCAGCATCGCGCTCATCGACTTCGGCCTGGCCAAGCGTCTGCGGCTGCGCGCCGAGATCACCGGCACCGGGGAGATCTTCGGCACCCCCTACTACATGAGCCCGGAGCAGGGCCACGGCCGGCCCACCGACGAGCGCTCGGACCTCTACAGCCTGGGCGTCATCCTCTACGAGATGCTGACCGGCGAGAAACCGTTCACCGCCGACTCCGCCATGGGCATCATCTACAAGCACAGCCACGCCGACATCCCGCGGCTGCCGGCGGAGCAGGCGAGCCTCCAGCCACTGGTGGACGGCCTGCTGGCGAAGGATCCCGCGGACCGCTTCCAGTGCACCGACGAGGTGCTGGCGTGGCAGCCGTGAGGCCCGAAGGCGCGACACCGTCCGCCGCTCCCCCGGGCGTGCCGGAGGCGATACGCCGGTTCCTCGGCGCGGCCACGCCGGCCGCCTGGGTGGATGCCGCGGCGGCCGAGCCCGGCCTCATCCTGCTCGACCACGCCAACTGCGAGCTGAAGGCGGCCTCCACGGCGATGAACCTCATCTATCGCTACCCGGAGCGCACCGACATCGGCTGGCAGATGTCCCGGCTGGCCCGGGAGGAACTGCGCCACTACGAGCAGGTACAGCGGCTGATGCAGACGCTGGGCGTCACGCCGCGGCCGCTCAGCGCCTCGCGCTACGCCGCCGGCCTGCGCGACGCCGCCCGCCGCCGCGACCCGGGCCGGCTCACCGACCTGCTCCTGATCGGCGCCCTCATCGAGGCCCGCTCCTGCGAGCGCTTCGCGCTGCTGGCCCCGCGTCTGGAGCAGCCCATGGCCGCCCTCTACTCGGGCCTGCTCGCCTCCGAAGCACGTCACTTCGAGAACTACCTGGCGCTGGCAGGCGAGGGCGAGGAGCCAGCGGCCGTGGAGGAACGCCTGGCCGAACTCCGCGCCGTCGAGAACGAGCTGGCCACGTCGCCGGACACCGAACTGCGCTTCCACAGCGGCCCGCCCTCGACGGACACGTAGGAGGGCCTTCAGGCCCGACCTGCTCCTCTTGGCCGTGCCCCTTTCT
>CAYRZI010000056.1:0-17340 GCA_964428605.1 uncultured Woeseiaceae bacterium | reverse complement strand
TCCTCGGGCATCCAGATACGCAGTGCCAGGCGCACGCCGTCCGGCATCGGCACCTCGACGTTCTCCAGCTCCCGCACCCGGTGGGGAAATTCTTCGGTGAATCTCATGCGGCGTCCCGACTCATGGGTTCCACGTCGAAGGTCATCAGCTCGAGGCAGTCCCGGTACTTCGCCAGCAGCGCCTGCTGGTTGTCGGCACCCAGGAAGAGATCGCCGAGCTCGTAGCTGTAGCTGTCGTAGTGGTGCGAGTCGCGCAGCCTCTGACCGGCTTCGGCCAGGGGCCGGAATCTCATCTCCGGGTAACGCGCCCGCAGCCGTCCGAGTTCCTCATCCGTGGGCATGGCCCGGACGATACCGTCGTCGTGGAACGTCCTGACCATGAACTTGGCGGCGACCCGGTGACGGCCCTGCCGATGCGGGAAGCGGGGGTCCTCGCCCAGCGCCAGGTCGACGGCCACCTCCTGGTGGGAGGCGCCGTCCACCAGCCGGAACAGCGGACAGTGGGACTTGGAGATGCGGGCGTTCACCTCCAGCAGGCTGATGCGGTCCGACTCCTCGTGCCAGTAGAACTCCATGTTGAACGGCCCGCAGTCGTAGCGGAACCGCTGCATCACCTGCTCCGCGGCGTGGACCATGCGCGACTGCACCCGCCGCGGCAGCCGGGAAGGATACTGGTAGCGGGAGAAGCAGGAGCGGTGGCGGCCGGTGCGCACGGAGTCGACCACGCCGTAGACCCGCACGGCCCCCTGGTAGACATAGCCCTCCAGGGTGCACTGCCGCCCGGCGGAGATGATGGCCTCGGCGATGCACCAGTGGCCCGTCACCGGGCGGATCTCTTGCGGCACCTGCACGTGGGCCAGGTACTCGTCGAAGGGTACCCCGAAGAAGCCGATCTTCTGCCGGATCTCCGGCAGGTGCGCACGCAGGTCGTCCGGCCCCTCGATCAGGAAGCCCAGCCGGGACGAATGCGCCTTCACCGGCTTGATCCAGAACGGATAGTCCAGCTCGATGAGCGCCACCGGATCGTCCGCAAACGGGTCGACGGCCTGGAAGGCCGGCACCAGCTCGGGCACCACCGCCCGCTGCTCGATGCGCGACCAGTACTTGTGCTCGCAGCGGGCGATAGCCTCGTTGCTCGGGCCCGGCAGTTCCCGCGCGTTGCGCAGCACACCGGCCATGGCGCTGGAGGGGAAATCCCAGAAGGCGATGATGCCGTCGACGGAGCCGCCGTGGCCGTCGAGCTGCCGCTCGGCCTTGCGCCGCAGCGCCTCGAACGGGATCTCGCCGCTCTTCGGCCGCACGATCTCGCCGTAGTCCAGCAGACCGATGAAACGGCAGGACTCCGCCTCGCGGATGGACTGCAGCTCGTGCCGGTTGAACTCGTCGAGCCCGAGGACGAATACGTTCCGCATATTCCCACTGTGGACCGCCGCGCCCGCGGGGCACACCGTGGAGACCACGTACGGCCTGCAGGAGGGCCTTCAGGCGCGATTGGACATCGGGCCTGAAGGCCCTCCTACCTGCCCAGTTGGCTGAGAAAGCCCCTGAAGGTCGGGTTCTTCGTCACCGGCATGGAGCGGACGAAGCCGACGATGCTGCCTATTACCCAGAAGGCGCCGGCCGCCAGCGCGGTGACCAGCGCGGTAAGCAGCAGCACTTCGCCGAGGCCGGCGTCACCGTCCGAGAACCCGGTCATCAGCATCAGCGCGGCCACGATGCCGGTCGCGAGCATGAAGATGCGGTTGGGGAAGAGCTCGGAGCGCACCGCCTTGCCGTGCTGGTAGTGCTGTCCCGTGTTGTGGTTGTAGGCACGGAAGTAGGAGCCGAATTCGCTGCCGCCGGTGAACAGCAGGAACAGGCTCAGCTTGTGGCCCTCCTTGCACGGCACCAGGAAGTCCACCAGTTCGATGGCGTGTTCCCTGCCGTCCTCGTCGGTGAGATAGATGTTCTGGTAGCGGGTGGTCTTCGACTGCACGCTGCCCGAGACCGGCATGTTGCCGCCCGTGCCGCCCACCGTCATGCCGCCGCCCCCGCCGAACGATCCGCTCACCTCGGTCTCGGATCGGGTATCCGTGCTGTCCACCGTGCCGGTGCGCACCCGGATCTCCCAGGACGATCCCAGGGTCTGGCCCTGTGCTACTTGTTTCGACATGTCGTCTCCTCCTCTCTCCTCGGTCTAATCCGGCTGGCGGACGAGTTCCTGACCCATGGGTCCGTACAGCCGGCCTTCTCGCTGCTTCAGCACGACGGTGCCCTGGGGGCTGGTGACCAGCACCCGGTCGCCGTCCAGGGTGTATTCCGCGGGCACGCGGGCATCGAGTACGGATACGGTGGCCCGGCCGTCGTCGCTGAAGTGGTAGGTGGTCTCGGCCTCGCGGTCCCGCCAGGTGCCGCTGATGGCGGCATCCCGGCAGGCGCCGGCCCCCAGTGCCAGCAGCAGGCAGAGCGTCGTCAGGACTCGCTTCATGGCCGTTCCCCCGCCGAATACGGGACAGATCGTGGCCCCAGGGCGCCGCCGCCGCATCGACAGCTAACGGGTTTTTGGGTCAAATAGACGCAGTTGAGCGGGGCTAAGACCGCAACCGCGCCATAAAGAAGAACGAGAGCGGTGACTGCATCCGGACGGGAAACCCAACGCCGGCGCGGCGTACGCGCCTCCCGGGCAAAGCTGACCCGGGCGCTGACCGATGCCGGGCTGCGTACCCAGGCGGCACTGGCCGAACGGATCGCGGACCTGGAGGGGCTGGATTCCGCACCCAAGGACATGGTCAGCCGGGCGTTCCGCGAGCTGCCCGTGGAACCCCAGACGCTGGAGCGCATCGCCCGCGCGCTGGAGGTGGAAGCCTGGACGCTGTATCGCAGCGCCGACGAGGAAGCGCTGCCCGAGGCACCCGCCGGTAGCGATGCCCGCAGCGCACCGCGGCCGGCCTGGCTCGCACTGTCGGTCATCCTGTCCATGGCGGCGCTGGCCGGCGTCGGCTGGCTGCTGATGCAGCGGGAGCCGGCGCCGGACGAAGCGCCGGCCGCGGCGACGCCGGCGCTGACCCTGGGCGCGGAGAGCCTCGTGGTAATGCCCTTCGCCGGTGACGACGACGCGGAGCTGGCGCGGCTGGTGCGGGAGCGTCTGGGCGAGCACTTCGCCGTCGCGGACGGCAGCGCCACTGTTCTGGTGCGAGGCCTGGACCCGGCCGCGGCGGCCGAGCGGCTGCGCACCGACGCCGCCATCGACGGCGAGATCGTGCGAGTCGGGCGTCTCGCGGGCCTGCGCTTCGGCATCGTGGCCGACGGCGTCCGCCACCAGCTGTGGGCCGAGAGCCTGCCTGCCGCGGGACTGGAAGCGGCCCTGCCGGACGTGGCCGAGCACGTGGCCGCGGCGGCGCGCCGCGCAGTGGGAGACGGCGAAGCGGCGGGCCCCCATTTCCCGCTCGCGCCGGTGCAGGACGATTATCTGCAGGGCTGGTATTTCCTCGACCGACCCGCCAACGAACTCAACGTCAAGCGGGCGGGGAGCCATTTCGAGGCCGCCCTGCGCCAGGACGCCAACTACGCCCGCGCCCATGCCGGCCTCTGCCAGACATTGCTGACCGAGCACTGGATGGCCGACGAGGAGCGGGCGCTGGAAGACGCGGCCCGCACCTGCGGGCAGGCGCTGCAGCTTGCGCCGGACGACCCGGCCGTGCAGACCGCCCACGCCCACTTTCTCAGCCGCACCGGCCGCAACGACGAAGCGATGGCACGCTACGAGCAGATACTGACCCGTCGGCCGGGCTACACCGACGCACTCGCCGGCCTGGCCGCGAGCCGCCTGCAGGCCTACCGCCAGGACGGTGACACGGCCATGCTGGAGGCGGCCATGACCGCGGCGCGGGCCGCCGCCGACAGCGATCGGAGGGCGTGGAAACCCCTGTTCTCCCTGGCCACCATGCGCTGGTACGCCGGCGACCTGGACGGGGCCATAGCGGCCAGCGAGGAGGCGATTGCACGGGACGAGAACGAGTACGTGCTGGCCAACCTCGGCACCTGGTACGTCTGCCGGGGCAACTTCGAGCAGGGGCGCGACGCCTACCTGCGTGCCCGTGAACTCGCACCCGAGTCCTATGTAGGCGACGAGTTCCTCGGCCTGGTCTACTACGTGCTCGGCGACTACGAGCGCTCCGCGGCGCTGCGGCAGCGGGCCATCGATGCCGTCGCCACCGGCGAGCCGGAGATTCATCAGATGTGGGGAGCGCTGGCCGACTCCTACCGTCGCGCCGGCAGGACCGGCGAGGCGGTGGACGCCTATCTCCACGCCGCCGAGATCCTGGAGCGCGACCATCTGCGCGGCACGGCGCCGGCCGCGGATCAGGCGGCGCGGGCCTACTACTACACGATGCTCGAGCAACTCGAACCGGAGACGGTGCCGGACACCGTGATGGCGGAGATCGACGCAAGCCTCGCGGCGATGGCGGACGAACTCAACGACGCCACCGCCTACCGCCGCCTCGCCCAGGCGTGGCTGGCCCGCGGCGACGAGGAGCGGGCACGCCAGGCGCTCGCCCGCGCAACCGCCACCTGCCCGGGCTACGCGAGCTTCCCGGACTTCGCGGATCTGTAGGAGGGGATTTATCCCCGACCAGCGTATCGGGCCTGAAGGCCCTCCTACATGCCCATAAATGTATCGGCGTTATACTGGCCGCGGCTCTATGGGAAAGGGGGATTTCATGCTCCGATTGCTGCTCGTGCTGCTGGCCGCCGCCGTGCTCTACCTGCTCACCTGGCCGGTGCCCGTGGACCCGGTGGGCTGGGACGCGCCCGAGGACGCCGGCCTGACCGGCGACTTTGCGGCCAACGACGCGCTGACCCGCCTCGAGCGGCTGGAGATCGCGCCCCATCGCGGCCCGGAAGACCTCGCCGCCGATCGCAGCGGCAATCTCTACACCGGCACCGAGGACGGCAGGATATTGCGCATCGCCGCCGAAGACGGCTCCGTATCCGTCTTCGCCGAGACCGGCGGCCGACCCCTCGGCCTCGAATTCGACGCCGACGGCAACCTGCTCGTGGCCAACGCCTACCTGGGCCTGCAGAGCGTGGACGCCGGCGGCGCCGTGACGCTGCTGACCGACGAGGTAGACGGCTCGCCGATCCGTTACGCGGACGATGTCGACGCGGCGCCGGACGGGCGCATCTACTTCTCAGATGCGAGCACGAAATTCGGTGCCGCCGAGTACGGCAGCACCTACGGTGCGAGCCTGCTCGACATCCTGGAGCACGGCAGCCACGGCCGGGTGCTGGTCTACGACCCGACCACCGGCGAGACCGGCACCGTGATGGCGGGGCTCGACTTCGCGAACGGCGTGGCCGTGGACCCGGCCGGGCGCTTCCTGCTCGTCGTGGAGACCGGCACCTACCGGGTGCTGAAACACTGGCTGGCGGGTCCGAGCGCCGGCGAAACGGAGATCCTCGTCGACAACCTTCCCGGCTTCCCCGACAACGTGAATCCCGGCCTGGACGGCCGCTTCTGGGTGGGGCTCGTCTCGCCGCGCAGCGCCCAGCTGGACTCCCTCTCGGACAAGCCGTTCCTGCGCAAGGTGGTGCAGCGCCTGCCCGAGGCAATGCGCCCGGCCGCCGAGGCCTCCGCCCACGTCTTCGCCATCGACGCCGAGGGCAACGTGGTAGCCAACCTGCAGGGTGACGGCACGAAGCTGCAGGCGGTCACCGGCGCGCTGGAGACGCCGGAGGCGCTCTACCTGACGTCCCTCTTCGGCACGGCGCTGGGCAGAATCGACCGCACCTGGTAGGAGAGGGTCCAGGCCGAATCGCTCCAGGCTCCTTTCTTTCCCGGCCGCCCTGAAGGCCCTCCTGCCCGCGGGCCGGGGGCTGCAAGTTTTTCCAGCGGCGGTGTAAGCATTGCACGGAACGGCCGCATCGGGCGGCACACCGCCCCGCAGCCCGGCGCCGGCCGTCCTGGCATCACTGTTGCATACACCTCCATGTGCCCCGCGCGGCCCGGACGCGCGCCTGACAACGGTAAGGGTACCCGGACGGCGGTTGTGACCCTGCGCCCATCCCCGCCCCCCCATCAGCATTCACAGCCGCTGTCCGGAACTTTTTTCGAGGCCGAGGAGGAACCGTCGAGTCAGCCATGGAAACCACCATCAGACAGCCCCGCGAACACATGACCCTGGCCGTGTCGGCACTGACACTGGCGCTCCTGCTGCTGACGGGTTGCGGCCCGGGCGACGAGGCCGTGAACGTGGACGTGCCGGCAGCGGAGGACGAGGCGGAGATGGTGGAACCGGCGCTTCCGGCGGAGGAAGACGCCGACACCGGACGCGAGCCGGTCGAACCGGCCACGCCGGACGAAGAGGAACGCGGCTACGACCAGCCCGCCGACGTACCGACGCCCGCCGAAGCGGAGACCGGCGCGGTGGACGCGGCCGAGGACGTGACGGACGAGCCATTGCTGATCGCCCGCGCCGAACTCGAACCCACCGAGGGCAACGAGGCCCGCGGCACGGTGACATTCTCCCGCGCAGCCGGGGCGGTGGTCATCGACGGGGAACTCATGGGGCTGACGCCGGGCCTGCACGGCCTGCACATCCACGAGAAGGGCGACTGCTCGGCGCCGGACGCGACCTCGGCCGGCGGACACTTCGCCCCCGACGACGACCCCCACGGCTCGCCGGACAGCCCGCCGCCGGAGCACCACGTGGGCGACCTCGGCAACATCGAGGCCAACGAGCAGGGCTTCGCAATCGTGAACGTGGTCGACGCCGAGATGACCCTGGACGACGGGCCGAAGAGCGTGCTCGGCCGGGCGCTCATCGTGCACTCGGGCGAGGACGACTTCGAGACCCAGCCCACCGGCGCAGCCGGCTCCCGGGTTGCCTGCGGCGTCATCACGGAAATACCGCGCACGGACCCCGCCAACCCGATGTAGGAGGCGATTTATCCCCGACCCCGATGCATCAATTCACCGGGTGTAACGCAGCACGTAACCGACGAACGGCCCGCTGGGGCACTCCTGCGCAATCTTCGGGGCCGCGTGATGGGTGTAACCCCGCTCCTGCATCGCCCGGGTGAACCGGGAGGCGTTACCCCGGCCGGGATCGACGATGATCACCTCGCAGTGCTCCCGGGCGTGGCGGTCGATGAAGCCGGCCAGCGCATCCACGTGCTGGCGTTCGTAGAGCAGATCGCTGCCGATGACGAGGTCGAAGGTGCCGAGGCCCGTCTCCTCGTCGTACCAGCTCGCGCGATGGAACGGGATGGGATCGAGCCCGTTCAGACGCTCGTTCTCCTTCATGAAATGCGCCGCCGCCGGATGGTAGTCCGTGGCGGTGATGTCGGCGTGACGGTAACCCAGCATCAGGCTGGCCAGCCCGATGCCGCAGCCCACCTCGAGGATGCGCTTGCCCTCGACGTCGTAGTCCTGCATCAGCGACGCCAGCACCTCGCTGGATATCCAGACGATGCCGAACAACGGCCACAGCGCCGAGGAGATGCCGAGCTTCTCGGCCTCGCCGCCCTCGTCGTGAAACTGCTGCACGTCCCGCAGCGTGCGGACGTGGATGTCCCGCTCGCCGAACTCCAGCGTCTGATAGCGGTAGCGGATCAGGGACATGGCGCCTCCGGGTCGGTGACTCGCGGCGGGCCGGTCCCGAAATCGCCCGTAATCGGACCGCGGCGAGGGAGGTACTCTAGCACCAATGATCGATGGCGGAGCCCGGGTGCGAAGCGGGCGACGGGCGCCCTGCTCCCGCCGCCCGCGCGGCTCGCGCTACTGTCGCGGCTCCCTCAGAAGCGGAACCTGAGGCCGACCGAGGGCACGTCCACCCAGTCGTTCAGCCGGTAGCGCTCCCACTCGGCCGTAATCGACCAGGCTGTGCCGATCCGCCAGTCGAAGCCGACACCCCACATCCAGTCGGTGCCGCTGTCGTCACCGGAGAGCCGGCCCGTTCCTCCGCTGATCACCCGTACGTCGATATCCGCCTCCCAGCCGAAGACGCCGGCGCGGCCGTACAGCGAGAACCGCTCCGGGATCACCGGCCAGCTGACGACACCGGCGGCGAACCAGCCCTCGCCGAGGGTCGGGTGCACCGCATAGGTGTCGGCGAGCAGGTCGTCGATCTCGGAAGGCGACACCGTCGCCCCGTATTCCGTGACCACCTCGCCGAGCTCCGCGTAGCCCAGCTCGATGGCCAGGACGGGGCTGAAGGCGAAGCCGCCGTAGAGCTTGTACGCCGTGTCGGAGTCGTCGACCTCCGGCGTGTCGATGGTCCAGCCGCGGGCCGCCAGGTCACTCACGAGATCGCTGGCGTCGTAGCCGGCGTCGGCCTGACCGATGCTGCCACCCGCGTACCAGCCCGTCTGCGCCTGGAGAGCGGCGGCGGGGACCAGCATGAGCAGCGCCGCCAGGCAGGCCACCCCGGTGCCCGCTCCGCCCCGACCGCGCCGCCTGGCGGCGCCGGCGGCCGCCAGGGCTGCCAGCGTCAGGAGCGCCAGCTCCGGCCAGCCGGCAGCACCGGATCCGCCGACGCCGCGGATGCGAAGATCTACCGTACCGATCACTTCGGTCACCTCCTCTGCCGTGTCGTTCTCCGTCGCCGGATCATCGGCGTCGCCGCTGACCTCGACGATGAACCTCAGCGTCCCTGCCTCGTCCGGCGTGGTGATGACCACCTCCGCAGTCACCGTCGCGCCCGGCTCCATGACACCGATCGCGCACACCAGCGTGCCGTCAACGAGTTCGCAGTCGCCCTGGTCGATGGTGGCGGATTCGAAGGTGGCGCCCGCCGGCAGTGTCGCCGTCACCGTGACCCCGCTGTTCGTGCTGGGGCCGTCGTTGTCCACCGTGACGGTGTAGGTGACCGTGTCACCGATGGCCGGTGCCGATGGCGTGGACGTGACGCCCACCGACATGTCCGCCGACGGCGGGTTGAGGGTGGTCGTCGTCGTCGCGCTGTTGTTGCCCGGCACCGGATCCGTTTCCGTGGCTGCGACGCTCGCCGTGTTGCTCAGCTCCGTCGGCTCGGTAACCGTATCCGGGGTCACGGTAATGGTCACCGTCGAGTTGGAACCCGAAGCCAGCGAACCGATTTCGCAGACCAGCGTGCCGCCCGCATCCGGGTTGCCGCAGGTGCCATTGCTGGCAGCGGCGGACACGAATGTGACGCCTGTCGGCAGCGTATCGGTGAGCGTCACACCGGTAGCACCGTCGGGCCCGTTGTTGTCTACGGTGATCGTGTACTCGAGGTCCGGCCCGGCCGAGAACACCGGATCGGGACTGTCGAGCTTGGTAACGGCGAGGTCCGCCTGGGCGGGTCCGGCCGGAACCACCGTCGTCTGCGTGTCGGCCGTGTTGTTCGTGCCGTCCGGATCGGTCTCGTTGCCCGCCACGGTCACCGTGTTGTCGATGACCTGGTTGACCTCGACGACCGGGGTGGCGACGATGATCGTCCCCGTCGCCTCCTCGCCGCTCACGATGCCGCCGAGCTCGCAGTTCACCACCACGGGCGAACCGCCGGCGACACAGGGAGTGCCCTGGCTGAACGTGGCAGACACCAGCGTCACGTCCGGGTCCGGCGTATCGGAGACCACCACGCCGGTGGCATCGTCGGGACCGGCATTCGTGACCCGGATCGCGTACGTTACCTCGTTGCCGCCCGTGACGGGGTCAGGACTGTCGGTCTTGGTCACGGCCAGGTCGGCTTCGTCCGGCAAGGCGCCGGGAACGAACTCGTCCATGCCGATGTCGACCGTCGCCGTCCCGTCGGCATCGCCATCCAGCGGCCGGCTGTCCCCGTCGTAGTCCTCGTTCGGGACGAGCGGCGCCGCATTGTCGCCGGCGTCGATGGTGGGCGAGTTGGCCGCCTGATCCGGGTCCGGGTCGGGCTGGGTGATGTTCGGCAGGACAGGCTCGTCGTCTATATTGCCGCCGGAGGTCAGCTCTGCAGACGAGGCGATGCCGAATGCCTGGCTCGAGTCCGGGAAACCGGTGAGGTCGGTGATGGCGTTGTTGAAGAACTCCACCGTCGCCGGGATGTCGGTGAACGGGTCGTTGTCGACGAAGACGTCTCGCCCCGCGGTGGCATCCGTACCGGCATAGAGGATGTTGTTGTAGAACCTGGCGCGGCCGGTCGAGCCGCCGATGGTGACGTAGGCTCCGCCGCCGCTACCGTCGGCGCTGTTGCCGTAGATCGTGTTGTTGGTCAGCGTCACGGTCGCGCCGTCGTTCGACTCGGTGGCGAGAGCGCCGCCGTTGCCGCTGGCGGCGTTGGCCGCGAACCCGGCGTTGACGATGGCCAGGTCGAAGAAGTTCTGCCGCACGTGCAGGCCGGCGCCGTCCGTCGCGCTATTGGCCACGAAGCCCGCAATCTCGACGAATACGCCGTTGGCCCCCACGTCCGCACCCCCGCCGTTGCCGCCGGCGCTGTTGCCGGTGAACTGGACGTCGAAGAAGTCCATCTGCGTGATGCGTGCGGCCGCCGGATCCGAGGGGTCGAGGCCCTCGACCTCCACGGCGCCGCCGTTGCCCTGGGCAGTGTTATCGAAGAAGTCGGTGTCCGTGATGAACACGCCGGAGCCGCTGGAGGCTTCCACGTGAAGGGCGCCGCCGTCGCCGGTGCCGTCCCCGGCTATGCCGCGGGCCTCGTTACGCTCGAAGGTCGTATCGATGATGTTCACCGGCGCCTCCCCGAATTCCTGCAGACGCAGGAACACCGCGCCGCCGTCATCGTCGGCGGCGTTATCGGCGAACACACTGCCCGATATCTCGATGAACGCCCCCTGCACCTCGATCGCCAGGGCACCGCCATCGGCAGGGTCGCCGGCCGCGTTGCCGTTGACGAAGGTCAGGTTGCGCACGGTGAACTGGGCACCGAAATCGCTCGTCGCGCCCAGCGTACTGATCCTGAGGATGGATACCGTGCTGTTGCCGCTCAGAATCCGCGTATCGGAATCGAATCCGTCGATGGTCAGAGAGAAATCCTCGCCGGCCGCCGCGTTGTAGGTAAGCGGCGTGGTCAGCGTATAGGCGCCGGCGCTGCAGCCGGCGCCGGCGCAGGGAGCGACGTTGATGACGTCGTTCTCGCCGTTGGACTGTGCCGCCGTCAGGGCATCCTGAAATTCCCCGGGATTGGCGACATCGAAAGTGGCCGCGGTGACACCTGCGGCCAGGCCCATGCAGACGAACTGCAGGGCCAGAAACGTGCTGAAATTACGCATGGCTCACTCCCTTGCATGTCGACATGCTTCGGGAAGTCGCCCGCGGTGGTTACCGGTTTTGGCCAGGTCGACGCCAGCAATCCGGCGTCCAAACGGTGGAGCGGCTTCCCGCTCCTTTGCACGTTCATTAGCTCACAGAGAAGAGGGGCCGGCCATACCGGAAAATCCGGACTGCACGAACCCCTCGTCTGTGTATCCGGCGTCCGCTACGAAATACGCTTCTCGTGCCCCTCCCAGTAGGGCTCGCGCAACTCGCGCTTCAGCACCTTCATGGCCCCGGACAGCGGCAGCGGCTCGGCGCGGAATTCCACGGACTTCGGCAGCTTGTAGCCGGCGATGGACTCGCGGGCGTGGGCGACGATGTCGTCCTCCGTCACCTCGGCGCCCTCCCTCGGCACCACGATGGCGTGCACCTGCTCCACCCAGAGCTCATGGGGGATGCCGATGACCGCCACCTGGGCCACCGCGGGGTGGGTGGAAATGGCGTTCTCCACCTCCGCCGAGTAGACGTTCTCGCCGCCGGTCACGATCATGTCCTTCACCCGGTCCACGAGGAACAGGTAGCCCTCCTCGTCCAGGTAGCCGGCGTCGCCGGTGTGGTACCAGCCGTCGCGGAAAGCCTCTTCGGTGGCTTCGGGCTTGTTCCAGTAGCCTTCCATGAAGTTGCCGCCGCGGGCGCAGACCTCGCCCACCTCGTTCGGCGGCAGCATGTTGCCCTCGGCGTCCTGGACGCAGAGATCCACGCCCGGCACGGCACGGCCGACGGAGCGCAGCCGCGGCCCGCCCTGCAGGTGGTCGTCGGTGGTCAGCATGCACAGGACCGAGGAGCACTCGGTCATGCCGTAGCCCTGCTGGATCTCGAGGTCCGGCAGTATCTTCAGCAGCGTGTCCAGGATGGCCGCCGGCATGGGCGAGGCGCCGTAGGTGAGCTGGCGCAGGCTCTTCAGCGCCTCGGGCCGGAACTCCGGGTGCTGCAGCATCATCCCGACCATGGTCGGGACCATGGTGGTCTGGGTGACCTGGTGGGCCTCGATCAGCTTCGGCACCGCGCCCGGCTCGAACATGGGCATGGTCACGAGTTTGCTGCCCGTGGTGATGGTGGACAGGCAGCCGACGATGGAGGCGGCGTGGAACACGGGCGTCTGCATGAGGTTCACCTCGTCCGGCCGCCGCCCCATCACCATGGATACGTGGTAGGTGTTCAGCATCTCCGCGCGCTGGGAGCAGACCACGCCTTTCGGCAGGCCGGTGGTGCCGCCGGTGTACATGAGCACCACCGGGTCGCTCTCGTCGGGCTCCGGCGGCAGCTCCGGCTCGGAGGCCGCCAGCAGTTCGTCGTAGGTGAGGTCGTAGGGGGCCTCGGTGGAACCGGGCTCGCCCACCAGCACGACCTGCTCCACGGGGCAGTCGGCGCCGCCCAGCTGGCGGGCGTGGGCCAGCAACGGGGCGAAGGTGGCGTCCACGAACACCACCCGTGTGCCCGAGTCGCGCAGGATGTAATCCAGCTCCTGGCCCGCCAGGCGCAGGTTCAGGGGGTTGATCACGCCGGTACCGAGGAAGGCGGCGTGGTACAGTTCTATGAACTGATGGGAATTCATCGACATGACGGCGTAGCGGTCGCCCTTGCCGATGCCGAGGCGGTTGCGCAGTCCGTGGCCGAGCCGGAACACCCGGTCGGCGTGCGCCTCCAGCGTCGCGCTGTAGGCGCCGTCGGCGATCACGTGCCGGTCACCGTACAGGCGCAGCGCCGGAAAGAATTGCTGGTGGTAGACGAGTTCTTTCACAGTTTCTCCCCCCTGGGGCTCCCCCTTGGAATCCGGACGCAGAGTATACCGATCCCGCCGGCGGCGGTAAGGCGTCACGGGACCTTAACGCACAATTGCCTTAATCGATGTACGGCCAGCCACGGAGACTCCTTATTATGAAATCGAGAAAACTTTGCGGGCTCCTCGCCGCCTCCCTCTTGTGCGTCTCAGCGGGTAGCGCCGCGGCGGACCAGCGCGACGGCAACCTCTCCGAGCACATGCACGAACACTGGGAGCGCATCACCGGGATCCAGGCCGCGCTGATCCGCGGCGACCTGGGCGCCGTGCGCGAGCCGGCGGAATACCTGGCCACGCACCCCACGCCGGCATCGCTGCCGGGGCAGTGGGAGGAGTACGTGGGCTCCATGCGCGCGGCAGCACGGGCCGTCCTGGAGGCCAAGGACTTCGCCGCCGCAGCCGACGCCACCAGCCTGATGGGCAACGCCTGCGGCAGCTGCCACATGGACAACGGCATCGACGTGCGCTTCGACATCACCGACCCGCCGGGCTTCGAGATGGACACCACCTCGCACATGCTGCGCCACCAGTGGGCGGCGGACCGCATGTGGGAAGGCCTGGTCGGACCCTCCGAGCCGGCCTGGGCACGGGGCATCGACGCGATGCTGGAGGCCCCGCTCACGCCCCATGAACTGAAAGGCGGCGGCGACCAGCCGGAGAAGATCAGGAACATGGCCAAGCGTGTCCACCAGCTGGCCGGCAACGGCATGATGGCGACCGGCGGCAACGAGAAGGCCGAGATCTACGGCGAATTCCTGGCCAATTGCGCCAACTGCCACACGGCCCTGAACTAGGTGCCGGACCGAACTTTTGCAACTTTTGAAAGTTGTTCGGCCTGCGGGCCGCGTGGGTAGTCGTCCGGCCGCCGGGTGAGCAGGAAGAGCTTCCTGCAGCGCTTCGTCCAGGGCATGGAGCCCTGGGTGTTCCTGCCTGCGGCGGCCGTCGTGGTCCTGTTCGTCGTGCTGGGGGCCGTGTGGACGGATACGGCCCGCACGGTCTTCCAGGCACTGCAGAGCAATATCGTCGAGAAGCTCGGCTGGTTCTACATCCTGTCGGCCACGGCGCTGCT
Organism: uncultured Woeseiaceae bacterium; assembly: GCA_964428605.1. Classification (GTDB taxonomy): domain Bacteria; phylum Pseudomonadota; class Gammaproteobacteria; order Steroidobacterales; family Woeseiaceae; genus Lentisalinibacter. The sequence goes on along the minus strand of CAYRZI010000056.1, from coordinate 3,244 downwards.
GGGCTTCGTGCTCTGGCTGCTGTTCAGCCGCTACGGCAGGGTCCGGCTGGGTGGTGACACAGCCGAACCGGAGTTCGGTTATCTCGCCTGGTTCAGCATGCTGCTGGCCGCCGGCATGGGCATCGGCGTGGTGTTTTTCGGTGCCGCCGAGCCCGTGCTGCATTACCTGGAGCCGCCGGGGATGGAGGGGGGCACGCCGGAGGCGCTGCGGGAGGCGATGCGCTTCACCTTTTATCACTGGGGGCTGCACCCCTGGGCCATCTACACGACCCTGGCGCTCCCGCTCGCCTACTTCCACTTCCGCCACGACCTGCCGCTGGCGCCGCGCTCGCTGCTGTATCCGCTGATCGGCGATCGCATCTACGGCGGCATCGGCCACGCCGTGGACGTTCTCTGTACCGTGGGCACGCTGTTCGGCGTGGCGACCTCACTGGGGCTGGGCGCCATCCAGGTCAACGCCGGGCTGGAGCGGCTGTTCGGGCTACCCCAGGGCATCGGCTCCCAGCTGGCGCTCATCGGCGGGATCACGCTGGTGGCGACCATCAGTGTGGTGTCGGGTCTGAACCGGGGCATCCGCTTCCTGAGCCAGTTCAATATCGGCCTGTCGGCGGCCATCCTCCTGTTCGTGTTGATCGCGGGACCGACGGTGTACATCCTGGAGCTGTTCCTGGAGGGGCTCGGCTACTACCTGCAGAAGCTGCCGGCCACCAGCTTCCACACCGAGCCGGGCTCCACCGGCGGCTGGCACGAGCAGTGGACGCTGTTCTACTGGAGCTGGTGGATCTCCTGGTCGCCCTTCGTCGGCATCTTCGTCGCGCGTATCTCCAAGGGCCGCACGCTGCGGGAGTTCATACTGACGGCGCTGCTGGTGCCGAGCCTGGGCAGCTTCCTGTGGTTCTCGGCGCTGGGCGGCACGGCGCTGCACATCGAGATTTTCGGCAGCGGCGGGGTCACCGAGGCGGTGCAGGAGAACGAGGCCTTCGCCTTATTCGCCGTGCTGGAGACGCTGCCCTGGCACGAGGTCACCTGGGCCGCGGCGACGCTGCTGGTGATCATCTTCTTCGTGACATCGTCGGACTCCGGCTCCTTCGTCGACGACATGGTCACCTCCGGCGGCCATCCCAATCCGCCGAAGGCGCAGCGGGTGTTCTGGGCGGTATCGGAAGGCACCGTGGCCGCGGTGTTGCTCTACGCAGGCGGACTGACTGCGCTGCGCACCGCCTCGCTCACCACGGGCATCCCCATCGCCATCTTCCTGCTGGTGGCGGCTTACGGACTGGTGAGGGCGCTGCGGGCGGAGGAATAGGTGCCGGTCCGAACTTTTGCAACTTTTCCAACTTGTTTCCCGTTTCAAGGCGCGACGCAGAGATTGCGGGCAGGCTCGCCGGGCGGCTAGACGCTAGCGTTGCCGGGCAGCCACCGAAGGCGCCCGATGACCCGACCACTGCGACTCCATATCCCCGGCAGCCTGTACCACGTCATCCTGCGCGGGAACAATCGGCAGGAGATCTTCTTCTCCGCCGCCGATCGGGTCTATCTGCAGGAGTTGGTCGGCCGCGCCACCGAGTCGCTGGAGGCGACGGTCCACGCCTATTGCTGGATGCCAAACCATATCCACATGGCGATCCAGGTGGGCGATGCGCCGCTCGGTCGGCTGATGCAGTGGATCGCTTCGCGCTACGCCTATCGCGTGAACCGCCGGCGCGAGGCCACGGGCCACCTGTTTGAGCGCCGCTACCGGGCCCTGCTGGTGGACGTCGAGGCCTACGCCCTGCAACTCGTCCGCTACATCCACCTGAATCCGGTCAAGGCGGGCCTCGCCGTGAATCCCGCCGATTACCCGTGGAGCAGCCATCGGTATTACCTGGCCGGCGGCGGGCCGCCGTGGCTGCGCACCGACTGGGTCCTCGCGATGTTCGGACAGCGGCGCGTCTCCGCGCGGGCGGCGTATCGACGCTTCGTCGGCAACGATCCTGATGCCGAGGCGCCGGAGGAACTTACGGACGGCGACCCGGAGGATCCCCGGCGAATCGGTGCCGAGCGGCTGCTGGCCGAGCCGCGTGGGCCGACCCAAACGAGCCCGAGCGACGTGGATCTCGACGAACTAATCGCCGCGGCCGCCGATCGCTACGGCTGCGAGGTGGCGGCAGTCGTCGGCCCCAGCCGGGAACGTCGCCTTGTCCGGGTGCGCCGCGAGATCGCTCGGGAGGCGCGGGATCGGGGCGTCGCCAGCATCGCGGAGATCGCCCGACGCCTGAATCGGTCGGATACGGCCGTCTCCCGGCTTCTCAGGAACTGAACCCCCCAACAAGTTGGAAAAGTTGCAAAAGTTCGGACCGGCACCCGATCCGTCTCGGTTTACCGCAATCGTCAGGGGCGGCGCTTTACTCTAGTGTGTCAACTTGAGTTGGCATGATTATTGTCATGCTTAACTGACATTCGGGGTATACAGGCGATACGGATGGTGAGCGTTCCACTCTCCCGGCCGGTGCACACACAGGCCGATGCCAGCGCAACCGGGGCCATGATCGGGCCCAACGCGGTGCTGCAGACCCTGCGCGCCATTGCCGAGCTGGAGGGCACGGCCTGCTACGAGGCGGTCGCCCGGGGTGCGTCCCTGCCGGCCACCGACCCCGACCACATGATCCCCGAGGCCTGGTTCGTCCGCCTGGTCCAGAGCCTGCGCCGCGCGCTGCCGTGGGCACGCTCCGAGGCCGTACTGCGCCGGGCCGGCGAATACACCGCCGACTACGTCGCCGCCAACCGCATTCCGGGGTTGTTCCGACGGCTGCTGCGGGCCCTGCCGCCCCGCCTGGCGGTACCGCTGCTGCTCGCGGCCTTCCGCCGCCACGCCTGGACCTTCGCCGGCGGCGGCCGTTTCGACACCAGCGGGTCCTACCCCGGCGACATTATCCTCAAAGGCTGCCCCACCTGCCGCCACGGCCCGGAGGCCACGGCCGCCGGCGCCTACTACGAGGCGGCCTTCCAGGGCCTGCTGCGCCTTGCGGCCGACGGCGTGCGCGTCCACGAGACGGCCTGCGAGGCCTGCGGCGACGGCTGCTGCCGCTTTTCCATCGACATCGAGGGCGCCCGCGCCCGCGGAGAGTAACCATGCGTATCGTGCTGATCCACCCGAACTACCACTCAGGCGGCGCCGAGATCGCCGGCAACTGGCCGCCCGCTTGGGTTGCCTACCTGGCCGGGGCGCTGAAAAAGCACGGCTATACCGATATCCAGTTCATCG
>CAYRZI010000055.1:0-17790 GCA_964428605.1 uncultured Woeseiaceae bacterium | reverse complement strand
CTCTTGTGCACGATGTCCGGCGACTGGATCTTCACCACCACGGCGCCGTCCAGCTGCGCCGCCCGCTCGGCCGCCTCCTCCGGTGTCGCCACGCTGACCGCCTCCACCACCGGGATGTCGTAGGCGCCGAGCAGCGCCTTCGCCTCGGCCTCCGGCAGCCACTCCCGGCCTTCCGCCAGCGCCGTCTCTATGATCTCCCGCGCCTTCTCCATGTCCTGGGTGAAGCGCCGCGGCACACTCGGCGGCGTCTCCATCAGCGAGCGCTGGTTGCGGTAATAGTTGGCCAGATACATGAAGCCCTGCACCGCCTCCTCCGGCGTGGAGAAGGTCGGGATGCCGGCCTCCGCGCAGATCTCCCGCGGCTCCTCGGCCGATACCTCGCCCACGAAGCTGGTCAGGAGCAGCGGCCGATCGTGCTCTTCCCAGGTGGCCGCCACCCGCTCGGCCACGTCCCGCCCGGAGATGACCGCGGTGGGGCAGTTCAGCACCAGCGTCGCATCCACGCCCGGGTCCTTCAGCACCACCGCGAGCGCGCGGCTGTAGCGTTCCCCGTCGGCATCGCCGATCACGTCCACCGGGTTGGCCCGGGACCAGGTGGCCGGCAGTACTTCGTCCAGCGCCTCGAGCGACTCGTCCGACAGCTCGGCCAGGATCCCGCCCTGCTCGATCAACTCGTCGGTGGCCATCACGCCGACACCGCCGCCGTTGGAGACGATGCAGAGCCGTTCGCCCGGTACCCGCTGCACCCGGCTCAGTATCTCCGTGGCGCCGAACAGCTCGCTCAGCTCGCCCACCCGCAGCAGGCCCGCGCGCCGGAACGCGGCGTCGTACACGTCGTCGGAGCCGGCCAGCGCGCCGGTGTGGCTGGCCGCCGCCTTCGCGCTGGCCGCGTAGCGCCCGGCCTTCACCACGATCACCGGCTTCGTACGCGCCGCCGCGCGGGCCGCGGACATGAACTTGCGCGCGTGGGCGATGGCCTCGATGTAGAGCAGGATGGCGCTCGTCTCCCGGTCGTTGGCGAGGTAGTCGAGCATGTCGCCGAAGTCCACGTCCGCCGCGCCGCCCAGGGACACCAGATGCGAGAAGCCGATACCCCGGCCCTGGGCCCAGTCCATGACCGAGGTCACCACCGCGCCGGACTGGGTGACGAAGGCGAGCTTACCGAGTTCGGGCCGCAGATGGGCGAAGCTCGCGTTCAGGCCGTGCCCGGGCACCACGGCACCCAGGCAATTGGGCCCGAGTATGCGCAGCAGGTGGGGCCGCGCCGCATCCAGCATGCGCTGCTGCAGCTCGCGCCCCTCCTCGCCCAGCTCGCCGAAACCGGCGGTGATCACGATGGCCGCGCGGGTGCCGGCCTTGCCGAGTTCGTCGACGATGCCCGGCACGGTGTCCGGCGGGGTGGCGATCACGCCGAGGTCCGGCGCCTCCGGCAGCTCGGCGACGCTCGGCCACACCGGCTGGTCCAGGATGCGGTCCCGCTGCGGGTTGACGAAATGGACAGGCCCCTCGAAGCCCGCATCCAGGAGATTGCGGGCGATTACGTGGCCGATCTTGCCTTCCTTGCCGCTGGCGCCGATGAGCGCGACGGAACGGGGCTCGAACAGATAGTCCAGGTTGCGGATGGTCACGGCTACGTCCTGAAGCCATGGGGTGGCGTCAATGGTAACCGCTCGGCGGCAGGAAATCCGGTGGCTCACGGGTAGGCGCAACTGCGTATTGATGTTGTCGCAGATCGGCCGGACGATGGAGGCGTCAAGGGAGATGACGAATGTTCTGGCCCGTCATCGAAAAGCGGCTCGAGGGGCGGCAACCGCCGCCGAACGTCACGGACTACGACGCGGAGCGCCAGGCCTTTTCCTGGTGCGACGCCTGCGACACGCTGGCCGGCCTGCCCGGCGGCGGCGTCAACATCGCCTACGAATGCCTGGACCGGCACGTGGCCGAAGGCGAGGGCGAGCGCACGGCGCTGCGTTTCATCGGGCGTGACTGGCAGCGCACCGACTACAGCTACGCCGAACTCTGCGACCTGAGCCACCGCTTCGCGGCCGGTCTCGACGCGCTGGGCGTCCGCCGCGGCGACGCGGTGTTCTCGCTGCTCGGCCGCTGCCCGGAACTCTACGTCACGGTGCTCGGCACCCTGCAGGGCGGCCGGGTCTTCTGCCCGCTGTTCTCGGCCTTCGGCCCGGAGCCGGTGCACTCCCGCCTCAGCCGCGGCAACGGCCGTGTGTTGGTCACCACCGAACGGCTCTACCGGCGCAAGGTCGCCCCCGTCCGCGACGAGCTGCCGGAGCTCGAGCACGTCATCCTGATCGACGCCGGCGACGAGGCGCCGGAGGGCACCACGTCCCTCGCCGCCGTCATGCCGGAAGCCGCCGGCGACCACCGCACCGAGCTCACCGACGCCGACGAGGTGGCCCTGCTGCATTTCACCAGCGGCACCACCGGGCCGCCCAAGGGCGCGCTGCACGTGCATGGCGCGGTCGCCGCCCATCACGTGACCGGCCACTACGCCCTCGACTTCCACCCGGGCGACATCTACTGGTGCACGGCGGACCCGGGCTGGGTGACCGGCATCTCCTACGGGGTCATCTCGCCGCTGACCAACGGCGTCACCGTCATCGTGGACGAGGAGGAGCTGGAGCCGGCACGGTGGTACCGCATCATCGAGGAAGAGCGGGTCGCCGTCTGGTACACGGCACCCACGGCCATCCGCATCCTCATGCGCTACGGCGAGGAGCCGATGCAGGGCCGGGATCTCTCCTCGCTGCGTCATCTCGCCAGCGTGGGCGAGCCGCTGAACCCGGAGGCCGTCGTCTGGAGCCGGGATACCTTCGGCACCCCCTTCCACGACAACTGGTGGCAGACCGAGACCGGCGGCATCATGATCGCCAACCTGCCCTGCCTGGACATCCGCCCCGGTTCCATGGGCATGCCGCTGCCGGGCATCGAGGCGGCCATCGTACGCCGGGAGGAAGGCGGCGGCGTCACCGTCGTGCAACAACCCGATACCGAGGGTGAACTGGCCCTGCGCAAAGGCTGGCCGTCCATGTTCCGCGGCTATCTCGGCCAGCGCGAGCGCTACGAGCGCTGCTTCTCCGACGGCTGGTATCTCAGTGGCGATCTGGCCCGGCAGGATGCGGACGGCTACTTCTGGTTCGTGGGCCGGGGCGACGACGTGATCAAGTCCGCCGGCCATCTCATCAGCCCCTTCGAGGTGGAGAGCGCGCTGATGGAGCACCCCGCGGTCTCCGAGGCGGCGGTGATTGGTGTTCCGGACGAGATCGCCATGGAGACGGTGAAGGCCTTCGTGCGCCTCGCACCGGGCCGCGAGGCCGACGACGCGCTGGTGCGCGAGCTGCTCGGTTTCGCCCGCAAGCGCCTCGGCGCTGCGGTGGCGCCCCGTTCCATCGAGGTGAAGGACACCATTCCGAAGACCCGCAGCGGCAAGATCATGCGCCGTCTGCTGAAGGCCCGCGAACTGGGCCTGCCCGAAGGCGACACCTCCACGCTGGAAACCGATGACTGAGCCGGGCACCGAAACCACGAACGGCACGGGCGTGCCCGCCCGGGAGGAGGCGCTGGCCCTGCTGCGGGAGATGATCCGCATCCGGCGCTTCGAGGAGCGGGCGGCGGAGCTCTACACCGAGACCAGGATCCGCGGCTTCCTGCATCTCTACGACGGCGAGGAGGCCGTCGCCGTCGGCGTCATGCCGAACCTGCGCGCCGAAGACGCCATCGTCGCCACCTACCGGGAGCACGGCCACGCCATCGCCCGGGGCGTTTCCATGGACGGGGTGATGGCGGAACTCTACGGCCTGCAGGAAGGCGTCAGCCGCGGCCGGGGCGGCTCCATGCATCTCTACAGCGCGGCGGAGCGGCTGTACGGCGGCAACGCCATCGTCGGCGGCGGCCTGCCGCTGGCCGTGGGTTTCGGCCTGGCCGACCGCATGCGCGGACGCGACTCCGTCACCGTCTGTTTCTTCGGCGAAGGCGCGGTGGCCGAAGGCGAGTTCCACGAGTCCATGAACCTGGCGGCGCTGTGGCGGCTGCCCGTGCTGTTCATCTGCGAGAACAACCTCTACGCCATGGGCACGGCCCTCGAGCGCTCCGAGTCCGTGCAGGACATCGCGGCGAAGGCCGCCTGCTACGGCCTGCCGGCCGAGACCGTGGACGGCATGGACGTCGAGGCCGTCCTCGCCGCCTCCCGCGCGGCCGCCGACTACGTCCGCGCGGGCTCGGGTCCTTATTTCCTGGAATGCCGCACCTACCGCTTCCGGCCCCACTCCATGTTCGACCCCCAGCTCTACCGGGACAAATCAGAGGTGGAGAGCTGGCGGCAGCGCTGCCCCATCGCCACCTATGCGGCGAAGCTGAGCGAGCGCGGCCACCTGGACGACGCCACGCTGGAGCGCATCGAGAATGAGGCGGCGAAGGAGGTGGAGGCCGCAGTGGCCTTCGCCGAACAGGGTACGCCGGAGCCGGTGGAGCAGCTGGCCGATGACGTCTACGCGAGCCTCTGAGCGGTGCATGCGCAGCGGTGAACGGGAAGCGATGAACGAGACGCGGAAAATCACCTACCGGGAGGCCGTCCGCGAAGCCATCTGCGAGGCGCTGCTGGCCGACGACCGGGTCTTCCTCATGGGCGAGGACGTGGGCCGCTACGGCGGCTGCTACGCCGTCAGCAAGGGCCTGCTGGAGGAATTCGGCGAAGAGCGCATCCGCGACACGCCGCTGTCGGAGTCCGCCTTCGTCGGCGCCGGCATCGGTGCCGCGCTCGGCGGCATGCGGCCCATCGTCGAGATCATGACCGTCAATTTCAGCCTGCTGGCGCTGGACCAGATCGTGAACAACGCGGCCACCATCCGCCACATGTCCGGCGGCCAGTTCGAGATTCCGCTGGTGATCCGCATGGCCACCGGCGCCGGCCGCCAGCTGGCCGCCCAGCATTCCCACAGCCTGGAGGGCTGGTACGCCCACATCCCGGGCCTGCGCATCGTCACGCCGGCCACCCTGGAGGACGCCCGCGGCATGCTGGCCACGGCGCTGGCCTGCCCCGACCCCGTGCTGATCTTCGAGAACGCGAGCCTGTACAACCGGGAGGGCGAGATCCCCGCTGACGCCGGTGCCACGGACATCGACCGGGCAGCCGTCCGCCGGCAGGGCGACGACGTCACCCTCATCACCTACGGCGGCAGCCTGTACAAGACGCTGGAAGCCGCCGACACCCTGGCCGGCCAGGGTCTCGAGGCGACGGTGGTGGATCTGCGCACCCTGCGGCCCCTGGACGACGAGACCATCATGGCCGCCGTGCGGCGCACCCGCCGGGCGGTCATCGTGGATGAGGGCTGGCGCACCGGCAGCCTGGCCGCCGAGGTGGGCATGCGCATCATGGAACAGGCCTTCTTCGACCTGGATGCGCCCGTCGCGCGGGTCTGCTCCGAGGAAGTGCCCATCCCCTATCCCAAGCACCTGGAGGACGCCGCCATCCCCCAGCCGGAGAAGATCGTCGCGGCGGCGCGGAGGTTGACGGGCCATGGGTGAGTTCCGCATGCCGTCGCTGGGCGCGGACATGGAGAAGGGCGTGCTGGCGTCCTGGGAGGTCTCTCCCGGCGACGAGATAAAGCGCGGCGACGTCATCGCCGTGGTGGAGACGGACAAGGGCGCCATCGACGTCGAGTGCCACGAGACCGGCACGGTGCGCGAACTCCTGGTGCAACCCGGCACCGAGGCCGCGGTGGGTACGCCGCTGGCGGTCATCGACGCGCCGGGCGAGGAGCCGGCGGCGGGTGCGCCGTCGGGAGACCAGGCATCGGGCACCGCTCCGGGGCCGGCGGGGCCGGCGGCATCGGCGGCATCGGCAGCATCGGCAGCATCGGCAGCATCGGCGGCAGAGCCGGAACGGGCAGAATCCCCGCCCGCCGCGGAAGACAGCGAGCCGAAGCGCGCAGCCGGGGTAGACACCGCGGAGGCGCCGTCGTCCCGTCGCGTCCGCATCTCGCCGGCCGCACGCCGCCGCGCGGAGGAACTCGGCATCGATCCCGCCACGATCCCCGGCACCGGCATGCAGGGCAGCGTGACGGTGGACGACGTCGAGCAGGCGGCAGGCGGGAAACCGGCCGGCGAGGAGGCCTCCGACGCCGAACCCATGCGCCGCGCGATAGCGAACGCGATGATCCGGGCGAACCGGGAGATCCCCCACTACTACCTGGGCAGCACCATCGACTTCGAGGCCGCCGCCGCCTGGCTGGACGCCTACAACGAAGACAGGGCGCCTGACCAGCAGGTTATCGCGCCGGCGCTGCTGCTGAAGGCGGTGGCCGTCGCCGTGCTCGAGGTGCCCGAGCTGAACGGGCGCTGGAAGGACGACGCGTTCACGCCGTCCGGTTCGGTGGACCTGGGCGTGGCCATCGCACTGCGCCACGGCGCAGGCCTGATCGCGCCGGCCATCGCCGCGGCGGAGACACTGCCGGTCACCGAACTCATGCGCCACTTCCGCGAACTGGTCATGCGCGCCCGCACGGGCCGCCTGCGCAGCTCCGAGGTGACCGCCGGCACCATCACGGTCACCAGCCTGGGCGACCGGGGCGTGGACTGGGTCTATCCCGTCATCCAGCCTCCCCAGGCGGCCATGGTAGGCTTCGGTCAGATGACGAGGCGGCCCTGGGTGGCGGGCGACGCCGTCGTCGCCCGCCGGGTGATCACGGCGACGCTGGCCGGCGATCACCGGGTGAGCGACGGGCGCCGGGGCGCCCTGTTTCTGGAGAAGCTCGCCGAATGTCTGCAGGCGCCGGAGCAGCTATGAACGAGACGGAACTCCGTGAGAAGATCCTGGAGGTGCTGACCGGCATCGCGCCCGAGGCCGGCGAGGTGGACCTGGACCCCCGGGTGGGCTTCCGCGACCAGCTCGACTTCGACTCCATGGACTTCCTGAACTTCGCCATCGGCCTGCACGAGGAACTGGGCGTGGACATCCCGCCCCGGGACTATCCCCGGCTCGCCACTCTCGCCAGCGCCGTCGACTACCTCAAGGCCCGCCTGGGCGAATAGCGGCCACGCCGGATATACTCTGCCCGGCAACCGAGGAGCCCCCTATGGTCCCCTTCCTTTCCCTGTGCGCCCGCGACGTCATGACCCCGGACCCGGTCACGGTGGACCCCGCCCTGACCCTGGCCGAGCTGCGCGAGCGCTTCGAGGAGACCCACCTCGGCTCCTTCCCCGTGGTGGCCAACGACGTGCTCCTGGGCATGGTCAGCGAGTTCGATCTGCTGGAGGCCTGCCTGCTGAAGCCCTCTTCCATGATCCCCCACTTCGACGAGATCCTGGCCATGCCGGTGAGCGCCGTCATGACGAAGGACTGCGTGAGCGTGGCCCCGGAGGAGCCACTCAGCCACGTGCTGGAGAAGATGGTGCCGGGGCGCCTGAAGAGCCTGCCGGTGGTCGAGGGCGACCGGGTGGTGGGCATCATCGCCCGCACCGACCTGCTAGCCGGGCTGCACGAGCGGGTGAAGGAGGCCGGCGACGACGCCTGAGCCCGGTGCGCTCAGGCGTTCATCAGGAGCAACGCGGCAATCAGCAACGCGACGGCAAGCGCCTGCAGGCCGACCCGCTCCCACATGAATCTCTCGGAGTGGGTCTCGTCGTACTCGCCGCCGCGGCCCATGGAGCGAAGTCCGAGTACGAGCGTCACCACCACAGCCAGCAGGGCGACGAATACGATCAGGTTGGTAAGCGTCATCGAAGCCTCCTGGGTCTGCGGAACCGTCGGCTTCAGGTTAGGCCGCCGCGACACCGGCGGCAATTCCGGGAAATACCGATTTCGTATCTGGGTGAAACTGTACCGATCGAAAAATCTATGCGACTATCTTTGCCAAGCCCACGATCAAGAGGGGCGATCGCGCAACGCGGTCTCCGAAAGAACAGGGGGGGGGAGAAGATGCTCCGATTCTGTCGCTCATCCGTCGCAGCGATGCTGCTGTTTTTCACGGTGGCCGTTCACGCCCACGAACCGCCGGACGGCCTGCTCCTCCAGCTCCCGTTCGACGGGTCGCTGGCGGCCGGTGGCACGACCGGCGCAAGCGCCGAACTGATCGCGAGCGGAGGAGAACCCGCCGCCTCCGAGCCGGAATATCGGCAAGGACGCTTCGGGCAGGCGATCTATCTCTCCGGAGAGACGGCCGTACGCGTCCCACTGGACCTCAGCTACGAGTTCTACCCCCGGGTGACCGTGACGGCCTGGGTGTATCCGGAAGGCGAGTCCCATGGCTACATCTTCTCCAACCGCTCGCGCAGCGGGCCCACATTGAGCGTCGGCGGGTCCAGCGTCTCAGCCCGCGGTCCGGGCGCTCAACCCGGTGAGGGCGGCATGCTCAGGCCGGGCCGCTGGACGTTCATCGCCGGCGTCTGGAACACGGAGGCGGGAACGATGCGCCTTCACTACGGCCGGCGCTCGGAAACGGTGGAACTCGGCGACCGCATCGAGGCAGCAGCGCTCGACGTCTGGATCGGCGCCTGGGATGACAGTCTCCTCGCCCAGGTGGAGAACATCCGCATTGACGACGTCCGCGTCTACGGCGAGGCATTGACGCCGGAGCAACTCGAAGGCCTCTGGCTCGGGCAGCCGGTCGAGGGCCTGGATGGTACTCCCTCCTCCGCTGCCGCCACGCAGACGACGCCGGCCGAGAGGATGACCGGCAGTGACGCCGAAACCGTGCGCAAGAAACCCGGCCGCACGACGTCGGATGCAGTCCCGGACGGCGAGCAGCTCGATACGAGCATCAAGGCGCAGGAGCCGCTTGTTTCCGGCCTGAGCCAGGACACGCCTGCCGGCGAACTCACGAGCGACCTGGAGCGGATGCGCCAGACCACGGGTCCCGTGAGCAGCCGGACGGACGAGGACGGCGGCACCAGTGCGCTGGGCGGGGATCTCCCCTCGGCGAGCGAGCTGCGGCAGAGCGCCGGCGAACAGACGGAACCGGTCACCACGGGCGGAATCCAGTCCGGCGGCACGGAGCTCGAACGCATGCTGGAAGAGGGCCGCTCGGAGGGGAGCTCGGCCACCTCCGGGACAGCCGACGCGGGCGGCGAGAGCGATGCCTCGCCTACGGTCGAGCAACTCCTGCAGGTGACCGACTTCGACGTTACGCCTTCCGGAGACGTTACGGCCTGCGGCGGTTTCGGCACCATCTTCAATCCGCTCTGGAGGGAGAACCGGGACAATCTCCTGATCCTCGGGCGAGGCTGCGCAACGCTTTACGACAAGGTGGACAGCCTGGCGCGGGATATCTCGGAGCAGTCGTTTCAGACCGACACGCCCTGCGACAACGCCGAGCAGCTCAGGCAGCGACTCCGCGACGCGGTCGAGAAAGACGGTGACGGCGCACTGGACGAGGAGAAGCTCCGCGGGCTCGAATGCGCCGCCGGCCTGCTCTTCACGAACGTCATCAACAAGTGCATCGCGGTATCCCAGACCCCCGTCAACCTGGTCGAGAGCGTTATCGGCTGGTACAACAACTGGCTGACGAACGACGGTCCCGCCTCCCTCGGACCCCGTGCCATCGACATGGGAACGAATACGGGGACCGTGCTGGCACCCGGCAATCGACGGTGGTTCACGCCCACCGTGCGGCAGACAGACAGCGCCACGGTTGCCATCCGCCGTGACGGCGGCAACGCCCGCGTCATTGCACGGGTCTGCACGGTGAACTCGATGAACGAGTTCCGCTTCGTGGACGAGATCACCTTCGACGGCGACAGCCCCGACCTGAGCCTGACCACGCTCGACAACGTCGACGGGCACTTCATTACGGTCTTCATGCAGACGAAGGGCGGCCCGACCAATACGGGCAGGCGAATGAGCTATTCGCTGGAGGTTACCGACTAGGGCGGGGAGGCGATCGACCCGTGTTCGTGCCGGTGCCCGGCGGTCCGTTCGACGCTTGACGGGTGACCGGGCGGGGCCGGCGATGCGGTAGCCGGTGACCCGTTTTCACGGGCCTCATCGCGGAAGCGCCAGATCCGCCACCAGCGGCAGATGATCCGACGCGCGCCGCGCCGCCGGCGTCTTCACCGCCTGCAGCGCCGCGAGTGCGTCGCCGGGCGTCACGTAGATCCGGTCCAGCGCGAACAGGGGGGCGCCTGCCGGAAAGGTGCGCGGCAGCGGCGCCGGGTCGAGCACGGCGGGCAGGATGCGGTTGCCGGCGGCGCTGGGCCGCCACTCGTTGATGTCGCCGGCGAGCACCCGGATGTCGGCGTCGCCGCGCGCCAGTTCGGGACGCAGGAGCTCCAGCTGCCGCCTGCGCTCCCGGCCTCGCAGCCCCAGGTGGGTGACGAACAGGCGCAGCTTCCTGCCGGCCACGAGGAAGTCCGCCTCGATCGCCCCGCGGGGCTCCCGCGAATCCACCGACAGGTCGTGCAGGCGGTGCGCCACGGCGGCCTCCCGCGCCAACAGCAGGTTGCCGTAATGCGCATCGCCACGGTACAGGGTGGCGCCGCGGTGGGCGTGCATGTCCAGGCGCTCGGCCAGGTAGTCCGTGACGGTCCCGTCCCGGTAAGGCCGGTCTTCCACCTCCTGCAGGGCGACGAAATCGGCGCCCAGCTCCTCCAGCACGTCGGCGATGCGCTCCGGTGCGAAGCGCCGGTCCCGGCCGATGCAGGCGTGCACGTTGTAGCTGGCGATGCGGACCGGGCGATCCGTCATCGCTTACGGCGCTGCTGCAGGACGCGCAGGCCGATGAGTGCGATGCCCGCCGCCGCGATCACCACCAGCACCCAGGGCTCGAACACCGGCTCGCCGGCCAGCGCCGCGCGGGCCCGGTCCACACTGAAGCAGATCAGCACGGTCCCCGGCCCCATGCCGATGATGGTGCCCAGCAGGAAGTCCCTCAGTTTCACCCGGGAGGCGCCGGCCAGCAGGTTGATAACGGTGAACGGCGCGATGGGGATCAGCCGCAGCCCGGCCAGCGACCAGGCATCCGACGAGCGCCCCAGCGCTTTCATGCGCACGGTGACGGCCCGCGGGACACGGCCTTCCACGACATTGCCGAGCCGGCGGCCGATGGCATGGTTCACCACGGTGGCGGTGAGCGTGCCGGCGATGGCGGATGCCGAGGCCACCCAGGGGCCGAACAGCAGCGCGCAGAGCGCGATCATGCCGGTGACCGGCGCCACCACCAGGCTGCCGGCCACGAACGCGGGTATCACGGCCAGGGGTGCCAGCGGGTGGGCGGCGGTGCCGCGCAGGGTCTCGAGCAGTGCCATGGGGTCGAAGCCGTCGCCGGCGGTGCGCGCCTGCCAGATGGCGAGCCCGGCGACGAGGACGATCAGCAGCGCCAGGAACCCCCAGCCGACGGAGGGATGGGTCAGCAGTTCCAGGTAACGGCGCGCAGCGCCCGCCTGCGATCCGGACGCCTCGCCCTGGCGGTCTTCGCGGGGCGTCGTGACCTCCTCCACGAGCTCGTCCCAGGCCTGCTCGACGGGCCGTTCCAGATCGGCGATCTGCGCGATGGGCTTCAGCATGCCGTCGATGTCGCTGCCATCGGTTGCCAGCGGCTCGAGACGCCGCTCCCCGCCGCCGAATCTGTCCAGGGTGGCCAGCAGGCCCCGTTCCCCGATACTCGCGGCCACGGCTTCCTGCTCCGCGCCGAGGTGCTCGGCCAGCAGGTCGGCCCGGAGCGCCGCCGGCGCCTCGCCCGAGGCATCCTCCACTACCAGGTCGCATTCGCTGTCGAGGCCCATCGACCGCCGGCTGAGATTGGCCGAACCGATGCGCGCCCAGCGCTCGTCCACCACCATCACCTTGCCGTGCACGTTGATGCAGGTGTCGCCGAGTTCGTCGAAGACCGGCGAGACGATGCGCAGGCGGCCGTGTTCGTCACTGTCCCGGAGCCGCTGCAACGCCTGATTGCGCAGCACGTCCATGGTGGCCTGCTCGAGCCAGCCCGAGGTCTCGCCGGGCAGCACCAGAGCCACCTCGGGGCCCTCGTCCTCGGCCAGGCGTTCGCACAGGGCGCGGGTGATGGTATCCGAGGTGTAATACTGGTTTTCGATGTAGATGCTGGACTCGGCGCCGGCGATCATGTCCAGGAACAGCTGCTCCACCTCCCGGATGATGTCGCTGCCGTCCTTCGCCGCCCAGGTGCGTGCGAGGCCCACCGGTATGTCCTCGGCGCGCACGGCAACGTCTTTCGGCCAGAGGGCGTCGACGCTCGCGGCAGCGTCCTCCGGCGGCGCCGGCAGTGCCTCGCCGGTGACGTTCTCCCAGCGGAAGGAGCCGAGGTCGCGCAGGTGGCGGGCCGGCTCGCCGGTCACCAGCGCCTGCACGTCGTGGAACGGCCGGTAGCTGCCGCCGGCCTCGTTAACCCGGCGCGGGTCGTCCGCCTCGTGGGCGCGGGTATCCCAGCGGCTCTTCGTGATGTCGAAGCCGCCGGTAAAGGCCAGCCGGCCGTCGATGACGATGAATTTCTGGTGCTGGCTCGCGCCGGTGGCGTGCTCGCCGTCCAGCCGGAAGTGCAGCCGGTCATGGTCGTCCCAGCCGAACTGGGCAGCCGGCAGCAGCTGGCGCTCCAGCACGTAGACCATGGCGAAGTCCCAGGAGAGAACGTAGATGCGGAGTTGCCCGTTGCGCTCGGCCAGCGCCTGCAGCGTCTCGGCGAGGGGGCTCGGATAGAGGGGATGGTCCTCGTCGCGAATCAGCTCGATGCGGCTGTCGATGTCCCAGCCGACGATCAGGATCTCGCGCTCGGCCGCCTCCATGCTCTCGCGCACGGCGCGGAAATAGTCCTCGCCGTCGATCAGCCAGGCGAAGCGCTCGGCGCGCGCGGTCCGCCACACGTTCTCGCCGGGCGAGAACAGGCTCCCGGCCCGGGCGTCGCCGGCTTCGTCGTCACCCTCGGTCATCCGGGCACTATAGCGCAGAGCCGGCGGGCGCGGCCGGGCCGCGCCCGGCGCGGACGCGGGTTACTCAGGAGGCCTCTTCCAGGCCGAGCTCCTCGCTGGTCCAGGCGGAGACCGAACCGAGGTAGAGATCCACGTGTTCGAAGCCCTCGCGGCGCATCACGCTGGCCGCCACGGTGGCGCGGCTGCCGCTGCCGCACATCACCGTGTAACGCAGGCCCCGGTCGAACTCCTTCAGCGCCTGCGGCAGCTCGCCCACGTAGGCATGCCGGGCGCCGGGCACGCGGCCCTCTTCCACCTCGTCGTCGTCGCGGACGTCCAGCAGCTGCCAGTCGTCGGGGGCGGACTCGACGCGGCCCTTCACGGCATCGGTGTCGACCACGTTCAGGCTGCCGAAGGCCTGCCCGGCGGCGGCCCAGCCGGCCAGCGAGGGCGCGAGGAAACCGGCGATGCGGTCGTAGCCGATGCGGGCGAGCGCGATGGCCGCGCGCCCGGCCTGGTCCGCGTCCTCGGCCACCAGCGCCAGCTCGTCGTCCGGGGCGAAGAACCAGCCGGCGAAACTCGCGATCATGTGCTCAGGGATCGCGATGCTCCCCGGCAGGTGCGCACCGAGATAGGCAGATGCGCTGCGCACGTCCAGCACCGTGGCCCGGCCGGCTGCGGCGAGGAATTCGTCGGTGGCCAGCGCCTGCGGCGGCAGCGGCTCCGGTACGGCCGATGCGCCCTCCAGGTTGTACGCCTCCATGGTGCGGAAGTAGGGCGGCTGGCGGTGGTGCTCCGCGACCTTGGCGTCAATGAACTCATCCCGGCCCGCGATCTGCAGGCGGGGGTTGTTGCGCCGCTCGTAACCGATGGTGGACACCTCCCGGTCGGCCATGGCGTTGCCGCAGACCGAGCCCGCGCCGTGGGCGGGATAGAGCACCGCCTGGTCGCCCAGTGCACAGAGCTTCTGCAGGCTGTCGTACAGCAGGCCCGCCACCTCGCGCGCCCGGTCCGGATAGAAGTCGGTGCGGCCCACGTCGCCGATGAACAGCGCATCGCCGGTGAACACACCGACGGCATCGTCGCCGAAGTCGGGGTCGTAGAAGGCGAACGACAGGCTGTCGTCGGTGTGGCCCGGGGTCTCGAGGACGCGGACGAGGATGCTGCCGATGCGGAACTCGTCGCCCTCCGTCGCCGTCTCCGCGTAGACCACGTCGCCGGCGGCATTCGGCCCGTGGAAAACCGTGGCGCCGGTGCGCTCGGCCAGCACGGCCGCGCCCGAGAGCAGGTCCTCGTTGCGGTGGGTCTCGAAGATGCGGGTGACGCGGCACCCGTTGTTCGCCGCGATGTCCGTATACACGTCGCAATCACGGCGCGGGTCGATGACCGCCGCCTCGCCGTCGCTGCCGAGCACCCAGGAGAGGTGCGCCAGGCCTTCGCTTTTGACTTTCTCCACAAACATCCCGGTCTCCTTGCTCTGCGTCCGTTCCTGTTGCCACTAAACTAGACCGCGCCACACCGGGCGCAATGCGGGATATCAACGCCGGCCGGCGATGATTGCCCGGGTTCCGGACTTGCTGCCAGGTGTAGAGATAATGTGTAATTGAGTTCGCGACGATATGTGGACATAGCCAATGACCGGATTCGCCCTGCCCATCGCCAACCTCGCGGTCGCCGTCCAGGTAGGCGCCATCGTCTTCCACTCGGCCGTGGTCGCGCCCACGGTGTTCCGGCAGCTGGACGAGGCCTCGGCGCGGCGCTTCCTGCGCACCATCTTTCCCCGCTTCTACTGGCTGGGACTGTACTGCGGGATCATCGCGACGGTCGCCCTGGCCATTGCCGCCCTCGGCTCGGCCTCCGGCCCGATACTCGCGTGCCTGGCCGGCGCCATCGTCATGACCATCCTGGAGCTGGCCTCCCTGCGCCTGACACCGGTCATCAACGCGGCCCGGGATGCCGGCGAGGCGCAGCATGCCCGCTTCGAGAAGCTGCACCGCCTGAGCGTCGTGCTGACGCTGGTGGTGCTGGTGCTCGGCATCGCCATCCTGCTCGCGCTGCCGGCATCCGTCTGAGGCCGTTACGCGAATACCCGAAACCACCCGACGGAGAGAGACCATGCGTACACTGCTGATCACCGCTTTCCTGGCCGTCGCCGGCCCGGCGCTGGCCTGCGACGGCGCGCTGCTGAACCAGGACTTCCGGCGCCTGGCATCCGACGAGTCCGTGAACCTGTGCGAGGCCTACCAGGGCAAGGTCGTCCTGGTGGTGAACACGGCGTCGAAGTGCGGCAACACGCCCCAGTACGAGGGTCTGGAGGGGCTGTACGAGGAATACGGCGAGGACGGCCTGGTCGTACTCGGCTTCCCGTCCAACGACTTCATGGGGCAGGAGCCGGGTACCGAGGAGGAGATTCAGGAGTTCTGCCGCTCCACCTACGGCGTGAAGTTCCCGATGTTCGAGAAGATCACCGTGCGCGAGGAGAACGCCCATCCCTTCTACCAGGCGCTGGCGCAGGAGGCGGGCACCTATCCCCGGTGGAACTTCCACAAGTACCTGATCGGGCGCGACGGCAAACTCATCACCGAGTTCAGCCCGCGCACGAAGCCCCACGACGAGAGTGTCGTCGCCGCGCTGCGCTCGGCGCTGGCCGAACCCGCGGGCTGAGGCGGGCCGGGCCGGCGCTCAGTACTGGCCCATGCGGTTCTTGAGCGCCCTCAAGACGTCGCGCCAGGCGATGATGCCGACGAGACGCCCGCTGCGGTCGACCACCGGGTAGCGCCGGTAGGGCGACTCCAGGAACCGCTCGGCCAGCGTCATGATGCCGTCGCCGGGGCGGGCGATCTCCACGTTCCTGTGCATGTACTCGTCGACCCGCCCGCCGGGCTCGCCGTGGTAGGCGCCATGCAGGGCCACACGCATGAAGTCGCCCTCGCTGAGGATGCCCACCAGGCGCCCGCTGCGGTCGGTGACCGGCGCGCCGGCCAGGTCGTTGTCGACGAAGATGGCCAGCGCGCGGAGTATCTCCATGTCCGGGCGCAGCGTGAGCACGTCCCGGCTCATGTAGTCCCGCACTTTCATCGTATCCATCGCAGTCCCCCTCCTCAGCGGCCGGAGCCGAAGTCGTCCAGGAAGATGCTGTCGCGGTCGACACCCAGCTCGTCGAGCATCTGGATGACGGCGGCCGTCATCACCGGCGGTCCGCAGAGATAGTATTCCAGCTCCTCGGGAGCCGGGTGGTCCTTCAGGTATTCCTCGTACGCGACCTTGTGCACGAAGCCCACGGGACCGTCCCAGTCGTCCTCGGGCAGCGGGTCGGACAGCGCCACCTGCCAGTCGAAGTTGTCGTGCCCGGCGGCGAGGCCGTCGAAGTCTTCCCGGTAGCAGAGTTCGCGCAGGCTGCGGGCGCCGTACCAGAAGCGGATGCGCCGCCCGCTCCGCCGGTTCACGAGCTGGTCGAAGATGATCGAGCGCATCGGCGCCATGCCGGCACCGCCGCCGATCATCACCATCTCACGGTCCGTATCGCTGGCGTGGAACTCGCCGAACGGACCCGACAGCGTAGCCTCGTCCCCCTCCTTCAGCTTGAATATCCAGGACGACGCCTTGCCCGGCGGCGTGCCCTCGGGGGCATTCGGCGGCGGCACCGCGATGCGCACCACCAGCATGGCCATGTCGTTCTCGCCCGGATGGTTGGCCAGCGAGTAGGCCCGCGTCACCGTGCCGTCGTTGTGGGATTCCAGCTCCAGCAGGCCGTAGCGTTCCCAGTCGGCGCGGTACTGCTCGGGAATCTCGAAGTCGGAGAAAGCGAGGTCGTAGGGCGGCACGTCGATCTGGATGTAGCCGCCTGCCTCGAAGTCCAGCGTCTCGCCCTCGGGCATGGCGAACCGCATCTCCTTCAGGAAGGTGCCCACGTGGCGCGCGGAGCGCACGGTGCTGGTCCAGCGTTTCACGCCGAACAGCTGCTCGGGCACACGCACGTGCATGTCCTCGCGCACCGTCACCTGGCAGGCCAGCCGATAGCCCTCGGCCGCCTCGTGCCGGTCGATGTGGTTCTGCTCCGTGGGCAGCAGCGCACCGCCGCCGCTGGTCACCTGCAGCAGGCACTGGCCGCAGGTGCCCCGCCCGCCGCAGCCCGACGGCAGATACAGACCGTGGTCGCCCAGCACCGTGAGCAGCCGGCTGCCCGTCGGCACCTCGACGGAGCGCTGCTCGTTGATGACGATCTCCGCGGTCCCGGCGGGCGAGAGCCAGCGCCTGGCTATCAGCACGATGACCGCGAGCACCATCACCAAGACGGTGAAGGTGGCCACGCTGAGGACCATGCCGCCCATCAGAAGGCGAGGCCCGAGAGCCCGGCGAAACCGAGCGAAAGCAGCCCGGTCACCACGAAGGCGAGACCGAGACCCTGCAGCCCCTCCGGAATGTCGCTGTAGTGCAGCCGCTCGCGGATGGCGGCGAACAGTACGATGGCCACCGCCCAGCCCACGCCGGCGCCTGCACCGTACGCGGTGCTCTCCGCCAGCCCGTAATCCCGCTCCACCATGAACAGCGAGGCGCCGAGCACGGCACAGTTCACCGTGAGCAGCGGCAGGAAGATGCCGAGCGCCTGGTGCAGGGCCGGCACGAACCGGTCCAGCAGCATCTCCAGTATCTGGATCAGCGCCGCGATGACGCCGATGAAGCTGATGAGCCGAAGGTGGGTGAGGTCGGTGTCCTCCAGGCCCAGCCAGGCCAGCGCACCCGGTCTGAGGATGTGCTCGAAGATGAGATGGTTCACCGGCACCGTGATGGTCTGCACGACCACCACGGCAACGCCCAGGCCGACGGCGGTGCCCACCCGCTTGGAGACGGCCAGGAAGGTACACATGCCGAGCAGGAAGGCGAGCGCCAGGTTGTCGACGAAGACCGCGCTCAGGA
>CAYRZI010000054.1:10033-18047 GCA_964428605.1 uncultured Woeseiaceae bacterium | reverse complement strand
GTGACAACGGGTGATCGCAGCCCGCCAATCCCACGCCACGATTTCCTGATCCACTCCTGATGCGCTCAGCCGTCGTCGTCAGCCGTCGTCGTCAGCCGTCGTCGTCAGCCGTCGTCGAGAGAAAACCGGTAACCGCTGCCGCGCACGGTCTGGATGTAATGGGCGAGGCCGTAGGGCTCCAGGATCTTCCTCAGCCGGCGGATGTGGACGTCTACCGTGCGCGGGCCCACCTTCGTGTCCCGGTCCCAGACATAGATCAGCAGCTGGCTGCGGGTGTAGACCCGGTCCGGGTTGGAGACCAGGAAGCTCATGAGGCGGTACTCCCGCGGCGCGAGCGCGGCGGGCCTGCCGGCCACGGTGACCCGGTGGCTCGAGGGGTCCACCATGATCTCGCCGGCGCTGAGGACGTCGTTGGCGCCCGCGCTGGTCGGCCGGCGCAGGCAGGCACCGATGCGGGCCATCATCTCAGCCATCACGTAGGGCTTGCCCACGAAGTCGTCGGCACCGCACTCGAAGGCCCTGACCACGTCCCGGGTGGTCGGCGCGCGAGAGGTCATAACGACGCGCAGCGGCCGCAGGCGGTCGTTGCGCCGCACGTCCTGCAGCACCTCGACGCCGTGGACGTCGGGCAGCAGCGATTCGAGCACCATGAGGTCCGGCAGGCGGTCCCGCACTTCCCGCACGGCCTGCCCGGCCGTCTCCGCTTCACTCACACGGTGTCCGAGTTCCCGGAGATGCCGGGCGAGTTCAGCGCGGCAATCGGGGTCGTTGTCGACCAGCAGTATGGAGGCGGGATCCATGGCAGCGCCGTATTTGTTGCTTTTTTACCGACGCCAATGACATCACCCGGGTTTTAAACTGACGTTAAGGATTCATTGCCGTTTTGTTACAGCGCGCTGTCCTGCCGGGCGGCGCCCATGCTGCCTGCCGGGCCGACTCCCGGGCCGACGCCCAGCGCTTTGTGCACCCGCACCAGCGCGAGCAGCGTGCGGATCTCGGCGCGCACGCGCTCGTCGTCGGTCTCGGCGTGGCGGCGCTCGGCGTCGAGCACGGTCAGGAAGTCGCCCAGCCCCTGCTCGTATAGCCGGGCAGCGATGTCGGCTGCCTCCGCAGCCGCCGCGGAGGCCTGCCTGAGTTCGGCGAGGGTGCCGCGTTCGCCTGCCCAGGCGGCCAGGGCGGATTCCGCGTCGGCCAGCGCGCGCAGCACGGCACCCTCGTAGCGCGCGAGGGCCGCGCGCTGCCGGGCCTCCGCCGCACGCAGCTCGGCCCGCAGCCTGCCGCTCTGGAACACCGGCCAGCGCAGGAACGGCACGACACCGAGGGTGCGGCTGTCGCCGGTGGCGAGATCCGATAGGTCGCCCGCCTCGAATCCGCCGCTGGCGCCGAGTACCAGGCGGGGGAAGAATGCCGCGGTCGCGCCGCCCACGTCCGCCGTCGCCGCGGCGAGCTCCCGCTCCGCCACGATCACGTCCGGGCGTCGGCGCAGGATCTCGGCACGGAGGCCCACCGGCAGGCTGGCCGGTGGCTCGGGCAGCGCCCGCTCGCCCTCGAGGCCGGCGCGCACCTTGCCCGGCGTGCGGCCGGTCAGCACCGCGAGCCGGTTCGCGCTCGCGGCTGCCGCCGCCTGCAGGGCCGGCAGCCGGGCCCGCGTCGAGCGCAGCTCGGCCTCGGCCCGCAGGGCGTCCAGCTCCCGCGCCAGCCCGATCTCGACCTTGGAGCGCGTGAGTTCCAGCGTCTCGGTCTGGGCGTCGACGCTGCGGCGGGTGACCGCCAGGCGCTTGCGCGCGCCGCGATATTCGACCCAGGCGCTGACCGTCTCCGCCACCACGGACAGCGCGGTGCCGGCGGCGGCCGCCGCCGCGGCTGCGCTGCCGGCATCGGCCGCCTCGAGGCGCCGCCGGGAGGCGCCGAACAGATCCAGCTCCCAGCTTGCGTCCAGACGAGCGTTGTAGAACTCGCCGTCCCTGGAGGCCAGTCCTGCGCCGATGACCTGGGAGGCGGCGCCGGGCGAATTCAGGCTCTGCTCGTACCAGGTATAGCTGCCCTCGGCGTCCAGCCGGGGCCACAGCGCCGCCGCGGCCACGCCGCGCAGCGCCCGTGCCTCCTCCACCCGGGCCACGGCCGCGCGCAGATCCTGGTTTTCCGCCAGCGCCGCCGCCACGAAGCCGCCGATCTCGGGCTGCGCGAGCAGCGACCACCATTCCGCGGGCAGGCTCTCGGTCGTGACGCCGTCGGGCGGAGCCAGCCATTCTCCGCCGTCGCTCTCCGGCGGCTCGTAATCCGGTCCCACGGCGCAGCCGGCGAGGGCAGCCATCGTCAGGACGGCCAGCGCCGCGCGCTTGAGGACGCCACTCCTCATGCCGGCACACTCCCGCCGGTGGCCGTGGCCTGCCGCCATCGCCGCCGGTGCAGCAGCCGGTAGACCGCCGGCGTGAAACCGAGCGACAGCGTGATGGAGAAGAACACGCCGCCGGCGATGACGATGGCCAGCGGCGGCCAGAAATCCCCGCCGGTGAAAACGAGCAGCGGCACGAAACCGCCCACGGTGGTGAGCGTGGTGCTGGCGATGTGCCGGGTCGCGCCGACGGTCTCCTCCACGATGGCATCCGCGGCACCGGAGCGGGCGCGCGGATTGGCCCGTATACCGGCCAGTACGACGATCGTGCCGTTGATGGCCACGCCGATCAGGCCGGCGCTACCGATGATGGCATTGAAGCCGCGCGCGTAACCGCCGGCCCAGAGCGAGAGCATGCCGAGGCCGACGGACAGCACCGCGACCACGCCGATGAGCGCCGCGAGCGTCACGCTGCGGAAGGACAGGATGATGGTCGCCGCCATCAACAGCAGGAGCACGGGCATGTAGGCGAGCAACTCGCCGAATGCCTCCGACTGTTCCTCACTGTCTCCCGCCACGGTGAGCGTATAGCCCGGCGGCAGGGTGAAGCCGGCAGCCTGCATGCGCTCGCGTACGGCGTTGGTGACGTCGATCGCCAGTGCGTCGCGGCGGATGTAGCCGTACACGTTGTTGACCCGGCGGCCGTCGCGGCGGCTGATGCTGGCCGCCTCGGGCACCAGCGTGATCTCGCCGACGGCGTCGGCGGGGATCCACTCGCCATCCAGAGCGGGCGCCAGCAGCGAGAAGCCGGCGATGGCTGCCGTCGTCTGCTGGGCTTCCGGCGACAGCCTGACCCGCACGGGCAGTTCCTCCAGATCCTCGAGCACGGTGCCACCGGTCGCGCCCTCCAAATTCGCCTGAAGCTGCCCGGCGACGTCGCTCAGGCTGAGCCCGGCGAGCCGCAACGCGTACTCGTCGGCGCGAAACGCGAGTTTCGGCTCGCCACCGGGCACACTGGCCCGGGTCTGCAGTATCCCGGGGACGGTGTGCATGATGCGCCGGAGTTCGTCGCCGAGGCGCTTCAGCGTCGCAACGTCCGGGCCTTCGATGCGGAAGCCCACCGGCGCAGCCACGGGCGGCCCCTGGGCGAACGGGCTGACGACGATGGAGGCTTCCGGAAACCGGTCCGACAACGGGCGCGGCAGCTCCCGGGTCAGGCGTTTGGCGCTCGCCAGCGTGTCCGTATAGACCATGCCGTGGGCGTAGGCAGCATTGCCGTCCTGGCGCATCACCCGGTTGTAGTAAATGGTCGGATAGCTGCCGCCCACCCGCCAGTCCACCTGCACGACGCCGGGCTCGCGCCGCACTGCCGCCTCGATGTGGGCGGCCAGATCGGCGGTGCGGGCAATCGAGGCATCCGGCGGCAGCCAGACTTCGATCTCGAAGTGATCCCGGTCCGCCGGCGGGAAGAACTGCTGGCCGAGGGTACCTGCCAGGATGAAGCCGGAGACCGGCAGCACCAGGCAGGCGCCGGCGGTGACCCAGGGCCGTGCCACGGCGGCGGTGAGCAGGCGCCGGTAGCGAGCCGCGAGCGGCCGCGAGCGGAAGCCGGCATCCCACCAGTGGTAGCGCTGCTCCTGCCGGCGCCGCCGCAGGTTGATGCCGGCGAGCACCGGGATGAACGTGGTCGCGATCAGGAACGAGGCGCTGAGTGCCAGGACCACGGCGATCGCGATCGGCCCGACGAAATCCCCCATGGGGCCCGGCAGGAGGAACACCGGCATGAAGCCCAGGATGGTGGTCAGCGTCGAGGCCAGCAGCGGCACGAACAGGTGGGAGAGCGCATGGCGGACGGCCTCCGTGCGCTCCTCGTCCCGGTCCAGTTTCTTCTTCACCTCGTCGGTCATGACGATGGCGTTGTCGATCAGCAGACCGATGGCGATGATCATGCCGAAGATCGTCATCTGGTGAATCTGCTGGCCCAGCACGTTCAGGCCGAACACCGTCAGCGCGGCAGACAGCGGCAGTGCCGCACCGACGATCAGCGCGGCCCGCCAGCCCATGCCGACGAAGACCACCAGCATGACCAGCAGGGCGCCCGCGAACAGATTGCCGCCGAGGGTGGACAGGCGCTCTTCGGTGTAACGACTCTGATCGAAGGCAATCTCGACGGCAATGCCCTGGCCCACCGAAGCGGCATAGTCCTCCACGGCGGCCCGCGCCACCTCCGCCCAGCGGTCCACCCGTATCTCGGGGCCGGTACGCGCGGCCACCAGGATGCTGCGCGCGCCACCCGTCCGGGCGATCTCCGCCGGAGGCTCCTGCCAGCCCCGCGTCACCTCCGCAACGTCGCCGACCGTCACCAGCGCCCCCGCACGGTTGCCCTGCAGCGGGATCGAGGCCACGCGGGCGACGGAGTCGAGTTCTCCCGCGACCTCCACGAAGAGCTGGCGCTGCGCGCTCCGCAGCGCACCGGCCGGCTGCTTGGGATCGGCCCCGGCCACCCGCGCGGCGGCCTCGGCGGCGGTCATGCCCAGCGCCGCCAGCCGGTCCCGGTCGAGGGTGACCGTGATCTCCTCGGCGGGCTGGCCGTAGAGCCGGACGAGTTCCGTCCCCGACAAGTTGCGCAGCCGGTCGGCCAGCTCCTCCGCCAGCCGGTTCATCAGGGTAAGCCGGGGCTCGCCGCCCTGCTCCCAGCTGATCGAGGCCACCAGGCTGAAGGCAGTGGCACTGAACTCGTCGTCGAAGTCCAGCCGCGCACCGGGCGGCAGTTCGGCGGCCATGTCGTTCAGCCGGTCCCGGATGCGCGAGAAGATGCGCTCATTCTCGCCGGGGCCCACGCGATCCTGCAGCTGGATGTTGACCACGGACACGCCGGCCCTGGAGTTCGAGTCCAGCTCCCCGATCTCGGCGATCTCGCGCAGTGCGTCCTCGATGGGGTCGGTGACCAGCGCCTCGATCCTCGCCGCCGTCGCACCCGGCAGCAGCGTGATCACCTTCGGATTGCGGTTCGTGATCCGGGGATCCTCGATACGCGGCATGCTGCCGCTGGCGGAGAGGCCGGCCAGCAGGATGATGATGACGCCCAGCACCAGGAGGTGGCGGTTGCCGAACAGCGCCAGCGCCGGCCGGGCGACCGGAGGGACGTGCCGACCCGCCATTACTGGGTCTCCGCTCCGAACTCACCCATGGGTTCATCCGTGCCCTCAACGCGGGCCTGGCGGACGGCGACGCGCACCGTCTGCCCGGGGACGATGCGGTGCAGACCCTCCACGACCACGCGCTCGCCGTCGTCGATGGCGCCGCGGACGTAGACCCGGCCGGCCTGTTCGTGCAGCACCTCGACCGGTCGGGCCTCGATGACGTGGGTCGCCTCTCCCACGGATTCGCCCACGGATTGGCCTGCGGGCAACGGGGCGGCCACGTAATTCGTCCAAATGCCGCGGTCGCCTTCGGCCAGGGCTCCCAGCGGCACCCAGAAGCCCCGGGCCTCCACGGGCAGTTCCAGCGCGAGCCGGGCCAGGTCGCCGGGCAGCACCCGGTGCTCGCCGTCGAGTTCGAAGATGGCGTCCACCGTCCGGGTAGCCGCATCCCTGAGCGGCAACACGGCCCGCAGCCGGCCTGTCATCTCCCGACCGTCCACCTGGAGCACGTGCTCGTCCCGCGCCCGGATGGCGTCCAGCATGTCGCCCGCCACGCCGATACGCACCCGGGGCGCCGTCCGCTCCTGCAGCTCGAGCAGGACCTGGCCGGCAGCCAGCACCTCACCCTCGTCGGCCGAGCGGCGGGTGACGGTCGCCTCGAAGGGAGCCCGTAGCACCGACTTGTCCAGGTCGACCCGCACGCTGTCGAGTCGCGCGCGGGCCGCCTGCCGCGCCGATCGTGCCGCCCGCTCGGCGCGGACGGCCTCGTCGTATTCCTGCCGCGACACGCCGCGGAATTCGAGCGCCTCCGCCGTGCGCGCGAGCGTCGTCTCCGCCAGCGACAGCGTGGCCTCGGCCTGGGCCAGCGCGGCCTGCGCCTCCGCCTCCCGCGCCTCGAGGCGCTCGGTGTCCAGACGGGCAAGGGGCTCTCCCGCAGCGACGTCGTCGCCCTCGTCTACCAGCACCGCCGCCAGCATCCCGCCGACCTCGAAGCCCACGGCGCTGTCCCGCGCCGCCTCGACCCGGCCGGCGAACTCCCGCCGCACGACATAGCCGTCGGCCGGCGCGACGCGCGCCACCGGCACCAGCAACGCTGGGTCGCGCACCCGGTCCTCGCCGCCGTCAGCACCGCAAGCAGCCAGTGCCGCCATTGCGGCGAACACGAAGCCGCGCCGCGAAAGCCTCATTCCCTGGCCCTTAGCCTGCCTCATCGACCGGACTCCCGGAGGTGTTCCATCCTGTAATCGTGTGCACTAAACTAGACTGTATAGTTTGATCTTAGATTACCTATACGGAACTGTCCAGTTTGATAACTGAATCGGCACATGCCCGACCCGGAAGGCCCAAGAGCCAGCAAAAGCGCGACGCCATCCGCCAGGCGGCGGTACGCCTGTTCATGTCGGAAGGCCTGCAGCGCACCTCGATGGATGCCGTCGCCGCCGAAGCCGGCGTCTCGAAGCAGACCGTCTACTCGCACTTCGACAGCAAGGACGCCCTGTTCCGCGAGTGCGTGCGTACCAAGGTGACGGACTACGGGCTGGAGGGCGAGGCCATGCCGCCGGGGACGCCGGCCGCGGAGGCGCTGCACGGGTTCGGGCGACAGTTCATGGAACTGCTGCAGGATCAGGAAGTGCTCAGCATGTTCCGCCTGCTGGCCGGCGAATGCCCGAGCTACCCCTCGATCGCGCGCGTCTTCTATGAAGCGGGTCCTGCCCAAAACTGCGAGTTCCTGGGCACGCTGTTGTCGAGATTCGCGGAACGGGGCGAACTCGTCCTCGACGATCCCCTGGAAGCGGCGTCCCTGCTGGTGGCCATGTTCAAGGCCCACTACTTCCTGGAGCTGCTGCTGCGCGTGCGCGACTCCATCGACCCGGACGAGCTGGAGCAGCATCTCGAGCGGACGGTGCAGCGCTTCCTGTCGCTGCACGGCGGCGGCCTTCCGCCGGGAAAGGGTTTGCCGACGCGGGAAATCCGCTGACTACGGGGGAGTAAAGCACCGAACCGCCCGCGCCGGCAACGATCGTGCGGCCCGCCTGCAGCGGCGGACCGACTGTTGATATTCCTCTAGCAAGTCCCGTGCCAACGGATGCCTTCACGGCCGATCAAGCACTTGGGCTGAACAATCCGCCCCCGTTCCCCGCCGGCTGCACCGCCGCGGTGCCGCCCGGCCGCGCGTTGCCCGCATTTCGCGCAATGTCGGCACGGCGACGGCGCTTGAATAGTCGCAGGCGCGGCCCGACTCTTTGTGGATGACAGAAGAAGAATCCGTCGTCGTGTTCGAATCCCCCCAGCCGCGGGAAACCGGTGAGCGGGCGCTGGTGTTGCAGTCGGTCGGCATCCGCCACGAGGTGTTGAGCGACGGCCGCAGCTCGCTGCTCGTGGTCCCCGCGGCCGAGGCCGCCCGCGCCCGGCAGGAACTGGCCGAGTGGCGGCACGAGAATCGGCACTGGCGCCCGCCCCGGCCGATGCCCGTGTTCCGCAAGCTGAATCCCTGGCCCGGACTGGGCGGCTATCTGCTGCTGGTCTGCGCGCTCGC
>CAYRZI010000054.1:0-9933 GCA_964428605.1 uncultured Woeseiaceae bacterium | reverse complement strand
TCGACATCATCGCCGCACTGGCGATATTCATCATCGGCCGCTGGGTTGCCAACCTGATCACCAGGGGCCTGCGACGCCTGATGGAACGGGCGGACGTCGACGCGACGCTGGTCAAGTTCCTCTCCAACATCGTCCGCGTCCTGCTGCTGATCTTCGTGATCCTCGCCGCCATCGGCCAGCTCGGCATCCAGACGACCTCGCTGATCGCCGTCCTCGGTGCCGCCGGCCTCGCCGTCGGCCTGGCCCTGCAGGGTTCGCTGTCCAACTTCGCCGCCGGCGTGCTGGTCATCATCTTCCGGCCCTACAAGGTGGGCGACTACATCGAGGCTGCCGGCGTCGCGGGCACCGTGGACGAGGTGCAGATCTTCAATACGGTCATGAAGACACCGGACAACAAGAAGATCATCGTGCCGAACAGCCAGGTCACGGGCGGCATCATCACCAACTACTCGGCCCACGAGACACGGCGGGTCGACTTCACCTTCGGCATCGGTTACGGCGACGACATCGACAAGGCGAAGAAGATCATCGAGGAGGTGCTCACGTCCGACGAACGAGTGCTGGCCGACCCGGCGCCGCAGATCGTCGTGGCCGAACTCGCCGACTCCAGCGTCAATATCGTGGCACGGCCCTGGGCCAATGCGGCCGACTACTGGGGCCTGAAGTTCGATGTCACGGAGACCGTGAAGAAGCGTTTCGACGCGGAAGGCATCAGCATCCCGTTCCCGCAGCGCGACGTCCACGTGTACCACGAGACGCCGCAGAAGAGCTGAGGTGAGACTCGACGACCCGCAACTCGAGTCGGTCGCCGCCTCCGCGCGGGTCGTCGTCTTCCATTCCCGACTCACGGACACGAGCCGGGTCCGCCAGGCGCTGGAGTCCCGGCAGATCCCCCATCGCTTCGAACCGATGCCGATGGGGGACACCGCCATGCGGGAGCGCTTCCGCCGGCTGCAGGAAGGCACCGGCCACGCCACCCTGCCCATCGTCTTCGTGGACGGCGAGTTCATCGGCGGTGAGAACGAACTCATGGCCCACCCCGTGGTGGCCGGCGGCCCGCCCGGCGTCGCGGCCGCGCCGGCGCGCTGGATGGGCTACGCGGGGCTCGTGCCCTTCGCCCTGCCGGTCGCCGGCATCCTGGCCGGCGCCAACGACGCCTGGTTCCTGGACTGGCTGACCGCCTACGGGGCCGTGATCCTCTCCTTCGTGGGGGCCCTGCAGTGGGGGCTCGCGCTCGACGAGCGGCGCGAGCGCCGTGGCGAGCGCATCCTGGTGAGCGTGGTGCCGGCACTGGCGGGCTGGCTCGCCCTGCTGATGCCCCACGGCGCCGGCATCGCGCTCCTGATCGCCGGTTTCGTCGGCATCTACAGCTACGAGCGCTTCACGCTGTGGCCGGGCGGCTATCCCGTCTGGTTCCGGCGGCTGCGCACGCAGCTCACCGCGGGTGCCTGCCTGCTGCTCGGCGCCGGCCTGCTCGCCGCCTTCCTCACCGGCTGAACTCCGGCATGGCGGAGGGCCGTACGCCGGCCCTGGCCAGACAGACTGCAGTACTGTATTTTCATACAGTATGAGCAAAGCCATCCCCCGACCCGGCCGGGGCGCGGTCTCCAACGCTCCGGGGCGTTTCGCCTGCCGCCGCACCGAGCCGGACGAGCCCGCCGGGCCCGGCCCGGACACGCGCCTGCACGACGAGACGGCCGCCTCCATCGTCAGCCGCAACCGCTCGCCCGACGTGCCCTTCGACCAGTCCCTGAACCCCTACCGGGGCTGCGAGCACGGCTGCGTGTACTGCTACGCCCGCCCCACCCACAGCTACCTGGACCTCTCGCCCGGCCTCGATTTCGAGTCGCAGATCTTCGTGAAGACCAATGCCGCGGAGCGCCTGCGCGAGACGCTGATGAATCCCCGCTACGTCTGCCGGCCCATCACCATCGGCGCGAACACGGACGCCTACCAGCCCGCGGAGCGCAGCCGGCGCATCACCCGCGGCGTGCTGGAGGTGCTGGCCGAGTTCCGCCACCCGTTCAGCATCATCACGAAGTCCGCCCTGATCGAGCGCGACCTGGACATCCTGGGAGAGATGGCGGCGGACGGACTCTGTTCGGTGGCGGTCAGCCTGCCGACCCTGCAGGACGAGGTGAAACGGCTGCTGGAACCCCGTGCGCCCGCACCCGCCCGGCGCCTCCGGACCATCGAGCGTCTGGCCGCCGCGGGGGTACCGGTCACGCTGATGCTGGCCCCGGTGATCCCCGCCCTGACCGACCACGAGATCGAGGACATCCTGCAGGCGGCCGCGGCGGCGGGAGCGGACCGGGCCACCTGGGTGCTGCTGCGCCTGCCACACGAGGTGGCCCCGCTGTTCCGGGAGTGGCTGCAGACCCACTACCCGGACCGGGCCGCGCGGGTCATGAGCCTGCTGCGCCAGTCCCGGGGCGGCCGGGACTACGACCCCGCGTGGGGCCGGCGCCAGCGCGGCACCGGCGAGTACGCCGGCCTCATCGCCCGCCGGTTCGCCCTCGCCCGCCGCCGGGCAGGCTACGGCGAGGGCAACCGGCAGCTCGACACCGGCCGCTTCCGCCACCCGCACCCCGCCGGCCAGCTCGCACTCGGGCTATGAGCGCTACCAGGTGTAGCGGACCCGGTAGGTGATCGTCTTCTCGCTGTCGGCCGGGATGGTGACCGGGAAGCGGACGGTGCCCGCGTCCGCCTTCCGCCACTCGTCGGAACTCGACAGGATCTCCCAGTTGCTCCAGCGATACAGCGGCTCCTGCACGATCACCTCCACCGGCTGCTCCTTGCGGTTGGCCACGGTGATCGCGATCTCCTCCTCCATCCAGTGGGCGCGGGTATCCAGACGGAAGTCCCGCTGCACGCGCTCGCCCGTCACGTCGAAGGCCGAACCGAGCCTTATGCGCACGTCCTCGTTGCGGGGCGTATGGTCGATGACGTCCTCGCCGATGAACTCCAGGCTGCCGTCGGCCGGGTCCTCCTGGGAGACCCGGAGGCGCCCGGCGGGCAGCGGCACCCCGAGACCGTCGGCCTCCCGGTTGGCGAATTCCACGTAGACGTCCACCTTCGGGTTGGACGCCACGCCGTAGTCACGGTCCGTGCGCGGCTGGCCGTAGCCGGCGTAGCCGCCGAGCCCCTGGTAGACCAGCACCTTGCGCGCCGGCACGCCGTCGGCGGCCGGGAAGAGTTCCAGCTGCTTGGTAGAGCGGTCCGGCAGGCTCGTGGGGCGGCCGAGCGTGTACAGGTGAAACTCGAAAAAGGCCTTCTGCTCGAAGCCGGCGGTATCCGCCATCGCCATGGCCAGCGCTTCCGTGCGCACGCGTCTCTGGTAGCCCGGCGCCTGGCTGCGCTGCACGTCGCCGGCGATCAGCTTCAGGCGTGCATCCTCGTAGCTCGCCCCGGACTGGTTCACGATGCTGACCCAGGCATTGACGTCCAGAGTGCCCGAGTTGGCATCGTCACCCTCGTTCCAGGTGAGGTTGTAGTCCGCCCACCAGGTGATGCCCGCGGTCTCGTACGCCACCCGGGTGCGATGGGAGCCCGCGCGCTCGCTGAGAACGTCCCAGATCAGGGTCGGCCGGGTGATCAGCCCGCCGGGCAGTTCCGGGAAGCCGACGCGCTGGTACTGACTGACTACTTCGACGGTCCCGTCCGGCATGCCCAGTACCAGGCCGCCCGTGGTGCTCATCAGCGTGCCGGTGAGCACCTCGGAGTCGCTGCCCACGCCCCGGTGCACGGTGACGGGACGGTCCAGATAGCGTTCCAGCAGGCGGTCGGTACTGACCAGGTCGAACCGGTAATCCTGCTCCAGCACCCGGGTTCCGTCCGGGTCGGTCAGCGAGCGGAAGCGCACGGTGGTGGGGTCGATGAGCGCAGCCACGTCGGTGAATTCCAGCGTGCCCCGGCCGCGGGTGAGACTGACGGTGCGGTCCTGGCGGACGATGGCGTAGCCCGGCACCGATGGCCCCGACCAGCCGCCGCGGCCGGGCAGCGGCCGGTAGAGAGCCGGGGAGACGGCGCCCGGCCGGGCCTGGCTGTAGATGGTGAGACTCGTCGCGGGGTCGGCCGCCGCGGCCGGACCGGCAGCGAGCAGGCAGAGCAGCATCAGGATGATCTTCGGCACGGCAGTCTCCAATGGTTTCCGGTTCCTCGCAGGTTAACGCAGCGCGCACGTGTCCGGGGTTCGGGGCGGCACGGTTACGGCGAACTGTCGCGGCCGGCACCGGTCTACACCCCTTTGACCGGGACGCAGCTCCGTCCATAATCGATTGTGATGACCGCCAACCCGAGATACAGCCAACGTTGCCGCCCGAGCGCCCGGCACAGCGCGCTGCCGCTTCTGCCGGCGCTGCTCCTGACCGCCCTCGCCGCGGCACCGGCCCTCCCCGTTGTTGCGACCACCGCCGCGGCGCAGGACACCGGCAGCGCGTCCGCGGCTGAGCCGGCGCTGGAACCGGAGACGGAATCGCAGCCCGCAGCCGCGGCCGAGGGCCCGCCCGGGAACGCGGCCGAGAGCGAGGCCGATAGTGACGCCAATAGCGAGGCCGAGAGCGAGGCCGAGAGCGAGGGCGATAGTGAGGCCGATAGTGAGGCCGGCAGCCGAACCGACGCGGCGGATACGGAGAGCCTGCCCATCAGGGCCGCGGAACCCGAGGAGGAGCCGCAGGGACGTGGCAGCGCACTGGACGAGGCCTTCGGCGAATACCGGCGCCTGTATGACGAGGGCGAGTACGAAGGCGCCATCGAGGCGGGCAAGCGCGTGATCGTCCTGTCCATTGAGGCCAACGGTCGCGACGACCTGCAGACGGCCCGTGGACTGACCAACCTGGCCATTGCTCAGCAGAAA
Source organism: uncultured Woeseiaceae bacterium (assembly GCA_964428605.1). Taxonomy (GTDB): domain Bacteria; phylum Pseudomonadota; class Gammaproteobacteria; order Steroidobacterales; family Woeseiaceae; genus Lentisalinibacter. Next base: position 5,078 of record CAYRZI010000054.1, on the reverse strand, counting down.
AACGAGGAGTACGAGGCGGCAGTGCAGAACTACGAGGCCGCCGTCGACATCGTCGAGCGGTTGGAGAGCCGACTCAGCAAGCACCTGATCAACCCGCTGCGCGGCCTGGGCAACACCTACCTGGAGGCCGGCCGGCCGGACGAGGCCATCCGCGTCTACGACCGGGCCGTGCACCTCACCCACGTGAATTACGGCCCCCAGAACCTCGAACAGGCCGACCTCCTCGACGCGCTGGCCGAGTCGTTCGTGCGCCTGCAGGACATGGAGGAAGCGAGCGACATCCAGGATATGTCCTACCAGCTCTACGCCCGGCGCTTCGGGGAAGACAGTATCGAGATACTGCCTGCGCTGCAGCGGCGTGCCCGCTGGCTGAACCGGCTCGGCCTCTTCGGCCAGGAGCGCGACGTCTGGAACCAGGCCATCGACGTCATCGAGAATGAATACGGCGAGGACGACCTGCGCCTGATCGAGGCGCTGAACGGTCTCGCGCGCACCTACCTGTACGACATCGAGCCCGCCATCAGCAACCGGGGCGAATGGGCACTCAGGCGCGCGCTCGAGATCGCCGAGAACCATCCGGAGACCACGCCCGCGCTGGTCGCCGACAGCCTGATCGACTCCGGCAACTACCATACCCTGCGCGGCGAGGCGCAGAAGGCGCGGCGCGCCTACCGCCAGGCATGGCGGGTGCTGAGCGGGGACGAGAGCCTGCTCGCGATCAGGGAGCGCCGCTTCGGTCAGCCCGTGCAGATCCGCTACGCCAGGGCGCCGGCCTACGCCGACGAGGCCACCAACCCGACGGTGAACCCGGTGTTCCGCGGCCGGGAGTTCGACCGGGGCGTGGTCCTGGCCAACTACACGGTGAATGCCCGGGGCCGCACCGAAGACATCATGGTGATCGAATCCACGCCGCCGGGCCTGATGGACACCGAGGTCAAGCGGGCGGTGCGCCGCATGGTCTTCCGCCCCCGTTACGTGGACGGCCAGCCGGTGTCGACGCCGGACCAGACCTTCCGTCACCGCTACGCCTACATCGCCGAGCGGCTGCCGGACGACATCGCTGCGGCCATGGAGGAAGGAGCGCAGCCGGCCGAGGCGGCGGGAGACTAGCCCGAGGCCCCGCGGCCCGTCCGGTCGAAGCGCTGGGCGATGGCGAGACCCGCCAGGATGAGGATCATGGCCGCATAGGCGCCGGGACGCAGCCGCTCGTCCAGCACCAGCGCACCGGTGATGACCGCCCAGGGCGGCACCAGGAAGCTCTGCATCGTCATGAAGCCCGCCCCGGCCTGGGTCACCAGGAAGAAGAAGATCACCGCGGCGAATCCGGTCGACAGCATCCCCAGCACCACGACGGCGGCCAGCGGGCCGGCCGGCAGGGCGAACTCCCGCAGCACCCCGCCGTCCAGCGCGAAGTACGTCGGCAGCAGGATGAGGCTGCCGGCGAGTGTCACCGCCGTCGACATCACCAGCGGATGATGGGCAGGCCCCAGCCGGGTGATCACGGCGGTGGTGGCGTAACACAGCGCGCCGCCCAGCACCGCGAGCAGACCGGTCAGCGAACCGGCGGCGCGCTCGCCCAGCAGGAATTCGGGGCCGACCAGCAGGGCCACGCCGACGAAACCGGCCAGGAACCCCGCGATCCGTCCCGCGGTGAGCGGTTCGTCGGGCAGCAGGAAGTGGGCCAGCAGGATCACCGCCAGCGGCGTCACCGCCATGGCGATGCCGGCCAGCCCCGACGGCACGCTCTGCTGGCCCCAGCTGATCAGGAAGAACGGCAGACAGTTGCCGACCACCGAGAGCACGAAGAAGAAGGCCCAGGAGCCGCGGTCGGCAGGCAGACGCAACCCGGCCAGCCGCATCGCACTCCACAGGGTCGCGGCAGCGAGCACGATGCGAGCCGTGGTGATCGCGAGCGGACTGAACGCCCTCAGCGCGATCTCCATGGCCAGGTAGGACGAGCCCCACATGGCCACCAGTCCCGCCAGGCCCGCCCAGTGCAGCGGCCCGGGTCTGCCTACCGGGGGCATGTCGAGCCGCGGGCGGCGCTCAGTAGGGCCGGGCCATGAAGCGTCCGGTCGGTTCGCCCACCACGTCGCCGCCGTGGTAGACCCGGCGCCCGCGGAGGTAGGTGCTCTTCACCCGTGCGGTCAGCTCGACGCCTTCGAACGGCGAATAGCCCTGCTGGGACTCGGACTCGTCGGCCCGCACCGTGTAGGTGTCGTCCGGGTCGATCAGTACCAGGTCGGCGTCGAGGCCTACCGCGATGTCGCCCTTGCGGTTCAGGCCGTAGCGCCGGGCCGGATTGAAGCTGGTCAGCTCCGCCATATGGTTGTAGGACATGCCGCGGCGCGAGCCCTCGGTGATCAGCGCCGGCAGCAGGTACTCGGTGCCGCCGAAGCCGGACTTGGCGAGGAAGATGTCGTCCGGGTTCTCCTGGCTGACCTTGAACTCCTCCTTGCAGCAGGCATGATCGCTGCAGACCCAGTCGAGCTTACCGTCCAGCAGCTGCTCCCAGAGATACTCGACGTCCGCGCGCGGACGGATCGGCGGATTCACCTTCGCGTACTTGCCGCAGGGCGAGTCCACGTCCAGCACCAGGTGGCCGATGGTCACCTCGCGGCTGAAATTGATGTGGGGGAAGGCCTCGGCCATCTTCAGCGCAGCGTCCACCGCCTTGCGCGAGCTCAGGTGCAGCAGGTTGATGTTCGGCAGCTCCGTCTCGTGGGCGAGGTAGGAGGCGATGAAGATCGCAAGCCCCTCGGAGTGCGGCGGGCGCGAGGCGTTGTAGGCATGCAGGCCGGTGAGCTTGCCCTCCGACTCCACCATCTTCGTGTACGCCGCCATGATCTCCGCCGTTTCGCAGTGCAGGCTCAGGCTGATCTGGTCGGCCTTGTCCGGATAGCGCTCCATCGCCCGGCGGATGCCGCGCATCACGAACTCGAAGTGGGCGATGTCGTACTTCTCGTCCTCGCCGATCATCAGGAAATCGGCCTGGGAGGAGGAGCGGCCGTGCAGGCCGTAGCCGCCGTAGAACATGAAGATCTTGAACGAGGTGACGCCGTGGGTATCGACGAGGTATTCGATCTCGTCGATGTGCTCGCGCATCATCGGCGCCAGGTGGTAAGCGTAGTCCACGTAGAAGCGGCCCTCGGACAGGTCCAGCACCTCCGGGAAGAACTCCCGGTAGGGCCCGCTCTTGTTCAGGTAGTACTGCCCCGTGCGCATGTAATTCAGGCTGCTCGTGACGCCGCCCATCGCCGCCGCCCGGCTCTCGGTGACGGCGTCCTCGTCCAGCGGCGAGTAGATGCCGGTGTGCATGTGGGCGTCCACGACGCCGGGGAAGGCGAGCAGGTTGCCGCCATCGACGACCTCGCGGGCGGCGGAGGCGTCGATGCCGGGCGCCAGATGCGCGAACCTGCCGTCGCGAATCGCCACGTCCAGGGCATCCACCCGGGTGCGGTTCGGGCGCACCACGCGCACGTCCTTGATCACAAGGTCATAGGGGGTCTGTTCGCTCATGGTCACTCCTCGCTGGGCTGCAGTGCCGCGCGGCGGCAACCGGCGCGGCGGCAACCGGTAAGGATACTGCACTCCGGCGGCGAATCCGACCCGCGGGCGGCGGTATCATGGCCCGGTCGTGCCGCCCGAACCGCCGACAGGAATGGAGGTCGAAGTCTCCGATGAAGCCCCTCGCCGCCGCATTGCTGTTTCTCGCCGCCGCGGCCGCCGGCGCCGGCGACTGCGACGGTGAGTGGATCTGCGTGCAGGTGCAGGAGTCGCCGGCAGGCGTGGTGCTCTCCGGCCGCAATCTCAGCGACTTCCCGCTGACCCTCACCGTAAGGGTGCGCGGCCAGGGGCTGGCACCCGCTGCCCGCACGGTAACCCGGACGCTGCACGGCGGCGACCTGACCGAGTTGCTGCGCCTGCCTGCCGAGGGCGGTTCACGTTACCGCTACAGCTACTGGTACGACTGGACGGTGGGCGACCGGAACGCGCGCCACGACGACAGCTACCTGTACCGGCTGCCCTGGGCCAGCGGCGAAAGCTACCCCGTGCTGCAGGGCTACGGCTCGAGTTTCAGCCACACCGGCCTGGAGCACTATGCGGTGGATTTCGACATGCCGGAAGGCACGCCGGTGCACGCCGCCCGCGGCGGCGTCGTGGCGCGTGTGGAAGACGCCCACGACATCGGCTGCTGGGAGGACGGCTGCGGCCGTTACGCCAACTACATCGTGGTCCTGCACGACGACGGGACCACCGGTGAGTACTACCATCTGCAGCGCAACGGCGTGCTGGTGGAGACCGGCCAGCGGGTGGCCGCGGGCGAGCTCATCGGGCTGTCGGGCAACACGGGCCACACGACCATGCCGCACCTGCATTTCGCGGTCTACCGGGCGGACGAATGGGGCCGCACCCAGTCGCTGCCGGTGCGCTTCGCCCACCGGGACGGCGTCACCGGGCAGCCCCGGCGCGGCCAGCGGCTGGTGGCACGCTGAGGAAGCGGCGGTGACCGGCACACGAGGCGCGAGTTCGGTTATCCTGCCGCCATGAAACCCGGCGCCGACACTGCCGCCCTCGCCCCGCGTCGGCCGAAGCGTGCCGGCGCCATGGCGCCGCGCTGGCTCGTGGTGCTGGTCGCGACGCTGGCGACCGGCTGTGCGGTCAACCCGGTCACCGGCGAGCGCGAGGTCCGGCTCGTCTCCGAGGCCCAGGAAGTCGCCCTCGGCGAGCAGAATTATCTGCCCATGCGCCAGTCCCAGGGCGGCGACTACGTGCTGGACCCGGCGCTGGAGGACTACGTCCAGCAGGTCGGCCAGCGGCTCGCCGCGGTCAGCGACCGGCCGCTGCCCTACGAGTTCCACGTGCTGAACAACTCGGTGCCGAACGCCTGGGCGCTGCCGGGCGGCAAGATCGCCATCAACAGGGGCCTGCTGACCGAACTCGAATCCGAGGCCGAACTGGCCGCCGTGCTGGGCCACGAGATCGTCCATGCCGCGGCGGGCCATTCCGCGGACGCGATGGAGCGGGCCATGGTGCTGCAGGGCGCCGTGCTGGCGACAGCGGTGGCCACCAGCGAC
>CAYRZI010000053.1:12363-18400 GCA_964428605.1 uncultured Woeseiaceae bacterium | reverse complement strand
CCGGCCACGATCAAGGTGGAGGTGCTGCCGCCGATACCCACCGACGACTGGAGCCCCGAGACCATCGAGCAGCACGTGCGGGCCGTGCGCCGCCTGTTCCTGAGGGCACTGGATCAGTTGCCCGAGCCGGGAGAGGAAGAGGTTAGCAATAACAATGAGATATAGAGCTTATCTCGAAATCTTGTTGCGTATGTCCCGTTTCCGGTTGACGCTGATACACCTGCTCCATCGCTGAAGGGCCGGGTACCGCCTCAAGTTCTCCCGCCGGTCGCCGCTAACCCGGCAGAGACCCGCCGTAATGGCGCCGGGGACGAGCGCCCATGAAGACCATCCGCGTACAGGAGCAGCAGGCCGACGGGCCGTCAGACGAGCGGGACGGCCATGGCGGCGAGGGCGGCCTGCGCCGGGTGCTCTACGATCGGTTCGAGGGCGAGCGGGCCTCCACACCGGCCGGGCTTTTCCTGAACCGGGCCCTGGTCGCGCTCATCCTGGCCAACGTGGCCGCCGTCATCCTGGAGTCCCAGTTGTCGCGCGAGCTGGTGACGCCGGCATTCTTCCACGGCTTCGAGATCGCCTCCGTGGTGATCTTCACGCTGGAGTATCTGGCCCGGCTGTGGGCGGCGCCCGCGGACCCGCGCTACCGGGCGCTGAAGCCCTGGCGGGCGCGCCTCGCCCACGCCGCCACGCCGCTGGCGGTGGTGGACCTGCTCGCCATCGCGCCGTTCTACCTGGCGCTGCTCGTTCCCATCGATCTCAGGTACCTGCGCGCGTTCCGCCTGCTGCGCCTCCTGAAGTTATCGCGGTATTTCGACGGCTTACAGATATTTCTGAAGGTGATCAGGACGGAGATCAGCGCCATCTCCGCGGCGCTGCTAACCATGTTCGTGCTGGTCATCATCTCCGCCTGTCTGATGTTCTCCCTGGAGAGCCAGGCCCAGCCCCGGGTGTTCGGGAGCGTCGTGGACGCCATCTGGTGGGCCGTGGTGACCCTGACCACGGTGGGCTACGGAGACGTGACGCCGGTGACGGCCGGCGGCAAGATCCTGGCCATGGGCATCATGCTCATGGGTGTGGCCACCTTCGCCCTGCCGGCGGGCATCCTGGCCGCTCGGTTCTCCGAGGAGCTGCAGGAGCGGCGCGAGAAGCTGCGCTTCGAGGTGGCAGAGGCGCTCAGCGACGGCGTGCTGGACGCCGGCGAGCAGGCCGAGCTCGCCGAGCTGCGCGCCGAGCTCGGCCTATCGCAGGATACCCTGACCCGGCTCGTGGAACTCCATGGCAGGACGGGTCACGGCTTGCGCTACTGCCCGCGCTGCGGGGAGCACCTCGACTCCGCGCGCTGCCGCTGACCCGCGCCGCCGTGCCCCGGCGACCGCCGCTTTTCGGTATCCTGCGTCGCGTACCGTTTACGGGAATGCAAGATGAAACTGACCGATACCCTCCGCGGGCAGGCGGTGACCGGCTGTTGCACCGCCTTCTTGATGATGGCGCTGCTCGCCTCCGCGCCCGCTGCGCTGGCCCGGCCGGGCGGCCCCGATGCCGACACCGGGCGCATGATCGCCGAACTCGGCCTGAGCGAAGGCGCGACTCCCGTGCGCGAACATCCCGGCTGGCAGCCGGAGGGCCCTGTCGTGGTTTGGGTGGACGGCCCGGACCGGCTGGCCTGGTTGCAGGAGGTGGCCGGCGACGCCGAACTCGTGGCCGTGCAGTCTCTCGCCGAGGCCGAGGCGGCCATGCCGGGCGCCGCCGCGCTGCTCGGGGTGTGCAGCGCGGCGCTGATCGAGGCCGGCGACTCCCTGCACTGGGTGCAGAGCTACAGTGCGGGCGTGGACCGCTGCGTGGATGCGCCCGCCCTGGCGGAACGGGACATGATCCTCACCAATGCGCAACGCCTGTACGGCCCCGCCATCGCCGAGCACGTCATGGGCATGATGTTCATGCTCGCCCGCGGCCTGGACGTCTATCACCTGCGTCAGGCGGAGGGCCGCTGGGAGCGCGGGCTGGCAGACCATGCCGACACCACCTGGGAGCTGGCCGACCGCACCCTGCTGGTGGTGGGGCTCGGCGGCATCGGCACCGAGATCGCGCGGCGCGCCAGCGCCCTGGGGATGGAGGTGATCGCCACCCGTGCCAGCTCCCGGCAGGGGCCGCCGTTCGTGAGCTACGTCGGCCTGGCCGACGAACTCCACGAACTGGCCGGCCGCGCCGACATCGTGGTCAACGCCACCCCGCTGGTGCCGGCCACCGAGGACCTGTTCGATGCGGAGTTCTTCGCGGCGGCGAAACCCGGCTCCTACTTCATCAACATCGGGCGCGGCGGCAGCGTGGTCACCGCGGACCTGATGGCGGCGCTGGAGTCGGGCAGGATCGCCGGCGCCGGCCTCGACGTGACCGACCCGGAGCCGCTGCCGGAGAGCCACCCGCTGTGGAGCATGCCCCGGGTGATCATCACGCCCCACATCTCGGCGCGCACCGAGGGGTCGTCCGAGCGGCGCTGGCTGCTGGTGCGCGAGAACCTGCGCCGCTACGTGGCCGGCGAGCCGCTGCTCTCCGTGGTGGACATCGACAGGGGCTACTGAGCAGATTCGGCGAGGCGTTCGGCGGCGTAGCCCAGTTCGGCCTCGACGGTGGCCGTGATCTGGCGCTGCAGCACCTTCTCGATGCGCCCGGCGATGAGGGGAACGGGCACGTGGAAACGGTGTTCCACCTTATATAGCGAGCCGGTGCCGTCCGGTTGCAGGGTGAAGCGGCCCTCGATCTCTATGGGAGCTCTTGCCGTGCGTACCGTGTAGCGTCCCCTGTAGCCGTCGGCGACGCTCTGCCAGATCTCGTGGACGGTGACCGTCTGTTCCTCGCCCACCAGTTTCGTGAGGAAGCCGGGCAGGTCCTGGCGGGCAACGCGGGTGGTGTGCAGGGTCACCGAATCCCCGTCCTCGTCCGCGTGGCATTCGGCACTCAGCTCGCCGATGGCGAGGCAGCGGTCCACGATGAAGTCCGGGTCCGTCATCAGCGCGGCCACGGTGTCGGCGTCGGCCCCGAAGCGGTGGCTGACGGCCATCAGGCGATCTGCTGCCCCTGCTCGTCGCCGGGCTCGCCCTCGGCGAGATGGCGCAGCGCCTCGAGGTCCAGCACCTCGATGCGGCCGCGGGGAGCAAGCAGGATCTCGCGCCGTTTCATGTCCGCCATCAGCCGGCAGACGGTCTCCTCGCTCAGGCCGAGCAGGTTGGCGATCTCCAGCCGGGTGATCGGCAGGCGGTAGCGGCCGTCCCGCGGCCAGGGCTCCGGCGCCATCATCAGGATGAACGACGCCAGCTTCGAGTTGGCGCACTTCTGGCCCATGGCCTGGATGAGGGCGCGGCTCTGCACCAGCTGGGCATTCAGCGCGTCGATCAGCCGCATGGCCATGTCGGGCTGATCCGCCACCCGGGAGAGCAGTGACTTGTGGCTGATGCGACAGGCCTGCACCGGGGTGGCGGCCGCGGCGGAGTACGCATAGTGGTCCTGTTGCAGCGTCTGCAGGCCTACCACCAGGTTGCCGCGCCGGCCGATGCCCACTATCTGCTCGCGCCCGTCCTGGCTGTGGTGGCAGATCTTCACGACCCCGTGCGCGATGGAGTACAGGTATCCACCGGGTTCCCCCTGCAGGAACAGCATCTCGCCCTTGTCGTAAGTGGTGCACTGGACGAGGCCGGAAACCGTGCAGGGCAGTTCGCCCTGCGGATTCTGCTCGTCATTCAGGCCACGGAAGAGACACAGGCAGTTTTCGCACGGCATGGGCTATCGCTCCCCCTTCTTCTTGTAGACCACTTGATACGCGCCGGTGACGGTTGCGTCGATACCGGGATATCCAGTGGTGCCATCGGTATTCACGTATTTGAAACTGCCATTTGTCAGTGTTTGGAGCGCACAAATGTGCTTATAGTTGAAACGCCTCCATGCCCGCGGCTCCTGCCGCCGGGTGGCGGGCGGCGGCAGGAATCGGAATACGTACTATCCACCGGCCGTCGGCGCCTCGTAACTGACAATTGTCAGTGTTTCTTGACACGCGCAAACCTAACCTTGCACGTGACGCCGGGAAACCGGCTGCGGTCGATCTAAAGGCCGAGCCGGCAACCGGCTTTTTCGAAGAAGCAGAGGGTTGCGCCATGAACCGTTTCCATACGATGTTTAAAGGAAGCTGGGCATTGGTCATCGCCTCGTTCCTGCTGTTAGGTCTGGCAGGCTGCGAAGGCGACGACGGTGCACAGGGTCCGGCAGGACCGGCTGGGCCACAGGGCCCGACGGGACCGACCGGGCCGGCAGGACCTCCGGGACCTGAAGGTCCTCCGGGTGGGACTGTAGGATCAATTACGATTGGTAATGGCGGTGAGCTCACCGCCGAAGAGATCGAGACTCTCGGTCAGTTGCAGGCGGAAATCACCGGTGTGACCATCGCGAGCCCGCCGGTGGTCGAGTTCACGGTGACCGCCGAAAACGGCGAGCCGGCACTCGGCATCGCGGAAGGCGTCGTGTGGTTCACGTTTGCCAAGCTCGTGCCCGCCCCCGATTCCGACGTGAACGGCGGTATCGCGTACTGGCAGAGCTACGTGAATCGCGTAGAGACTGCCGGTCCGGAACGGTTCAACCCGAATCCGCCGGACTTCCTCGATCAGGCGGTTCAGGCGACGACGGATAATTCCGGTACGCTCGAAGAGTTGGGTGACGGCAACTATCGTTACACCTTTGCGACGGACGTCACGGCCGTGACCGATCCGATCGAGGTGCTTTGGGAGCCGAGCCTGACCCACCGCGTGGGCCTCGAGATCCGTCTCGACGGTCCGGGTGAGGTGCCTCTGGCGCCGGATAACCCTGTCTATGACTTCGTGCCCGACGGCGGCGTCGGTACCGGAGCCAAGGACATCGCAGCCAACGAGAACTGCGCCGACTGCCACTTCTCGTTCGCCCTGCACGGCGGACCGAGGAAGACGGTCGAGTACTGCGTGACCTGCCACAACCCGTATACGATCGATCAGGATACGGGCGAGTCTCTCGACATGGCCTATATGACCCACTCCATCCACGTGGGCGAGGGCCGTGTGGACATCGCCGGCGATCCGCTGCCTTACGTGGTCTACGGCTACGGCGGCTCCGTGCACGACTACGGTGACGTGACTCATCCGCAGTCGCTGACCTACTGCACGACCTGCCACGTCGAATCCGAAGAGGCGCCGGACGGCAACGCCTGGAATCTGGCTGCGTCGACGCAGAGCTGCGGCAGCTGCCACTCCGATGGTCTCATCGTCGAGAACTGGGACGAAGTGACCGGCATCGCCGAGTATCGGTTCGATCACGCGAACTCCGACATTCCGTCGCTGGGCGCACAGCCGAACAACACCTGCGTCAACTGCCACCTCGAGGGCGGCGTTGCCTTTGCAGGCCCGGCTGACGTGATTCACACGAGCATCGACGGCGATCAGCAGTTCCGCCAGATTCTCGGTGAGAACTTCGTGTTCGAGATCCTCGAAGCCACGAACGTGGCCCCCGGCGACATTCCGGTGATCACTTTCCAGGTGACCGATGCCGAGGGTAATCCCTACGATATCGTGAACGATCCGGAGTTCACCGCCGGTGCCTCATCGCTGAACCTGTACGTCTCCTGGCCGGGCATCGAGACCTATAACGGTACCGAGGCCGGTGCAAGTGACGTCGGTCTGCGGGATCGCGGCGAGGGTGCTGGCGCTGAGCCTTACGCGGTGGCACATCCGCATCGGATGTATCTCGCGGCGCTGCAGCGTGACGCTGTCCAGAATCCCGACGGCAGCTATACGGTGACCTACTTCACCCCGCTGCCGGCGGACTTCACGGGCAACGCTTACATCGCCCTGGGCGGCCATCCGGCAGCGGTCGACGTCGAAGACGCCGACGGCAATATCACCACGCAGCGGGCAGCCCCCCGAAGCGCGGTGTTCTATCCGGAAGGCACGACGCCTCGTGAGTTCACCGTGGACAACGCCAAGTGCGACGCCTGCCACGAGCAGGTCCAGTTCCACGGCGCGAACCG
>CAYRZI010000053.1:0-12263 GCA_964428605.1 uncultured Woeseiaceae bacterium | reverse complement strand
GGCTATGCCGACATCACGTATCCGCAGTCCATCGCGAATTGCGATGCCTGCCACGTGGAAGGCGCCTATAACGTCGCACGTGCGGAAGCTCGCTCCGTGAGCATCAGCGTCGGTGGCGGTGACCTGTCGGTCTGGACGGATGATGCGGCCACCACGCCGACATCCGCGGCCTGCGGTACCTGCCATACGTCGGCTGCGGCACTCGGTCACTTCACGTCCAACAACGGTGAAGTGGGTGTACCGAAGGGCGATATCCTGAAGTTCAACGGCTTGCCGAATGGTCAGGAAGCCTGCGCCGTCTGCCATGGCGCCGGTGCCGAGTTCGATACCGCGATCTATCACAATCCCGGTATTGCCGACTAATTACTAAAAACAATAACTTCGAATTGAGCGCCCGCTTCGGCGGGCGCTTTTTTTTGTCTGCGTGAGATGCCTGACCGCGCCCGGCCGATACCTGCGGGCAGCCGCGAGCGTTTCCGGTACCATCCCCGCCATGATCGAGAGGAAGTCTTCCCGGGGCCTGCTCGCGCTCGTGCTGGCACTGTTCTTCGGCTCCGGCGCGCTGGCGCTGGTCTACCAGGTCGTGTGGGCGCGGATGATGACCCACGTGTTCGGGTCAACGGCGGTGGCCGTCGGTACCGTGCTGGCCGCCTTCATGGCGGGCATGGCGCTCGGCAGCTGGTACCTGGGCAAGGTCGCGGACCGCAGCGGCAACCGGCTGAAGCTCTACGCGGTGCTCGAATTCGGCATCGCCGCGGCGGCGTTACTGTCCCATCTCGCGCTGTCTTACCTGGACGCGGTCTATCCGGCGCTGTACGGCCTCGTCGGCGGATCTGCCGCGGCTCTCGCGCCCGTCCGCTTCCTGGCGGCCTTCCTGCTGGTGATGGCGCCCACCATCCTGATGGGCGCGACCCTGCCGGTGCTGAGCCGCTATCTGGTGAGCGGGCGGGAGCTGGTCGGCGTCCGCCTGAGCACGCTCTACTCGGTCAATACCTTCGGCGCCGTGGCCGGGGCCGGGATAACCGGTTTCTTCCTCATCGGCGCCTTTGGCATCCACGTGCCTGTCGTCGCTGCCGCCGTCGGCAACGTCCTGATCGGGATTGTCGCCTGGCTCGCCGCCGGCCGCGAGCCCGACGACGCGGGGGAGGGCGATGCGCTGCCTCCCGGAGACAGTGTCCTGCGTGAGCAGGACGCGTCGATGCCCGGGCCGGCCGTCCTGCGCCTGGTGCTGATCGGGCTCGCCATATCCGGCTTCACCTCCTTCGCCTACGAGATCTACTGGACCCGCTCCCTGGTGTTCGTGCTCGGCAATTCCACTTATGCGCTGAGCACGATGCTCTGTGCATTCCTCACCGGCATCGCACTGGGCGGCTACCTGGTGCGCTACGTGATCCGCTACATGCGCGACCGGGTGGCGGCCTTCGGCTGGCTGCAGCTGGCGCTGGGGCTCGTCTCCGCGCTGGCGCTGCCGCTGCTGTTCGCGGTCAACGACCCCGCCTCGCTGGAGCGCTACCTGCAGGGCGTCGCCGGCGAGGCCACCACGCTGGTGCTGGCGGGCTTCGGCATCGCCTTCCTGGTGATGCTGGTGCCCGCCGCGCTGATCGGGGCCACCTTCCCGCTGGTCGGCCATCTCGCCGTGCGCCGGATCAGCGAGACCGGCGGCTCGGTCGGCCGGGTGTACGCCGTGAATACCCTCGGCAACGTGGCCGGCGCGCTGGCGCCCGGCCTGTTCCTGCTGGACCGGTTCGGCATCCAGGGCGGCATCCTGTTCATGGCCGCGCTGAACGTGCTCCTCGGCCTCGTCATTCTGGGGCTGCGGCTGCTCAGGCCGGCGGGCAACCCGGTCTGGTGGGGCGCGCTGCCGGCGCTGCTCATCGCGAGCGTGTTCGTGATGAGCCAGACGCCGCTGGATTTCCGTTTTCCCTCCCGGGGAGAACAGCCGGACCACCGCACGCTGTTCTACCGGGAAGGGCCGCTCGCCACCACCAAGGTCTACGCCGACCCCGGCAGTGGCGAGAAGTACATGAGCGTGGACGGCATCGTCATCGGCGGCACCGGCGACACGCACTTCAAGCAGGTGCTGCTCGCTCACTTGCCCCGGCTGCTGGCAGACGGCCTCGCGACCGAGCTCTCGGTGGGGCTCGGCTCCGGCATCCTGGTGGGGGAGAGCGCCCGCCACGAGGAGCTCCGCGCCATCACCGCGGTGGAGATCGAGCCCGGCGTCATCGAGGGCGCCGGCTATTTCCGCGAAGAGCATGACGGCGTGCTACGGGACACGCGACTCGAGATCGTCAACGACGACATCAACAGCTTCCTGCACACCAACGAACGGAAGTACGACGTGATCACGGCGGACGAGAAGACCGCCGACGAGTACGCCTCCAACGGCTTCTCCTACTCGCTGGACTACTACCGCCTGCTGCTCGGGCACCTGGCGCCCGGCGGGCTGGTGGTGCAGTGGGTGCCGGGCACGCTGCCGCCGCGCCAGTACCGCATGATCCTGAAGACCTTCGCCCGCGGCTTCCCCCACGTGCAGGTCTGGAGCTTCCTGCCGGCTCATCGGCTCGGGCCGTTCAACACGCTGCTGGTCGGCTCGGCGGAGCCGGTGCCGGTGGGGCTCGAGGCCATCCGGCGCCGGTTCGCCGAGCACGGTGATGCGCTGGCGAGCCTCGTGCCCTACGGCATCACCTCGGCCGAGTCGCTGGTGCCGCATTTTGTCGCCGGCGATGAGGTCATCCGCCAGGCGGTGGCCGACGCCGAGCTGAACACGCTGGCGTATCCCCGCTACGAGTTCTATCACCCGTGGGAATACGCCGAGGACCGGCTCGACAAGGCCATTGCCAACCAGGAATTCCTGCTGGACCTGAAGCGCCGGGCCCATCCGGACTACTTCCGGGCGTTGGCGACCGACGCGGACGACCCGGCGCGGCTGGAGCGCACGTTCGAGGCCGAGTTCCGGTTCCTGCAGGCCTTCCAGCGTTTCCTCGGCCGCATACCGCTGGCGGAGACCTACCGCCTGTTCGACGGCGCCCTGGCCACTGCCCCCTGGCACGACAGCCTGCGCGCACGTATCTATGCCCAGTACCGCTATTTCGCGGCGAGCCAGCGGGATCCCGTGCGCCGGGCGCAACTCGCCCGGCGGGCCGAGGCGCTCTACCGCGAGTCCCGCGACGTCCCCCCACCGGAGCGGGAACCGTCGGGGCCGCCGTCGCAACGATAGTGACGGGAGGCGGGCGGCGCCGTCGGGCTAGTCCGTGGCCAGCCCGTGCTGTTTACTGGGTGCCACCCGCTCGGCGTCCTCGTCGCCGGTGAGTTCGGCAAGCACCAGCAGGATGCGGCGCAGCAGGTCGTTCTCGGGTCCCGGCATGTTCTCCTCGGTCGCCACCGACATCTCGGCCGCGTCGTATTCCCAGGAGCGCAGGATGCGCAGCTTGTCCTCCCGTGTCAGGTCGTCCCGGGCGGCCACGGCTTCCGGGCCGTCGAACACGGAGCCGGGGTCACGCATCGCGTCTTCCAGCCATTTCTCTCTGTCGTCGGTCATTGGTATCGCTCCGGTAGTGGATTGCTGCCCGCCTCGCGCCGCCACGGCTGCAGCAGCATGCGGTCCAGGCGCAGCTCGCCGGCATCGCGGAACTGCGGGATGCCGATGGTCATGCCGTCGTGGCCGTCCCTGGGCTGGTCCCGGTAGGTGCCAAGGAGCCGGTCCCACCAGGGCAGATTGAAGCCGAAATTGCTGTTGGTCTCGTCCCGGTGTATCGAGTGGTGCACCCGGTGCATGTCCGGGGTGACGACGAACCAGCGCAGCACCCGGTCGAGGCCGCGGGGGATGGCCAGATTGCTGTGGTTGAACATCGAGGTGGCGTTCAGCAGCACCTCGAACACCAGCACGGCACCGGCCGGGGCGCCCAGCGCCGCGATCACCGCCATCTTCCAGACCATGGAGATCACGATCTCGAGCGGGTGGAAACGCAGGCCGGTGGTGACGTCGAAGTCCAGGTCCGCGTGATGCATGCGGTGCAGGCGCCAGAGGGCGGGCAGGGCGTGGAACATGACGTGCTGCAGGTAGACCGCGAGGTCCAGCACCAGTATCGCCACCGGCCAGGCGACCCACCAGGGCGCCGAGAGCGCGTTCAGCAGGCCCCAGCCGCGCTCCGCGGCGATCAGGGCGACGCCGATGGCGAGCAGGGGGAACGCGAGGCGCAGAACCAGGGTGTTCACGAACACGATGCCCAGGTTCGAGACCCAGCGGGTACGCCGGGGCAATTGCCGCCGGCGCCGCGGGGCGAGCCCTTCCGCGGCGGCCAGCAGGACCAGTACGCCCAGGAAGAAGCCGCCGCGGATGAGGGCTTCGTTGTCGGCCAGCAGGGGATCCATGGGCGTGACGGCACCGGTCGCATGGGTTCGGTGAAGCAGGATGCCACGGCCGGCCGGCCCCGCCCACCGGTGGAATACCGCTATTCGGACGCAACCAGCAACGATTGCGAACTATTCGTATTTACAACGATAATGCCAACGCCGTATACAAGGCGTTCTGCGCTACCGTTCCAAGGACCCGGCCGCTGCGCCGGCCGATACCACGAATCCCGAGACGAATGACGATGACCAATGAAGACCAGGGATTGCCCGATCCCGCTCTTTTCCTCAGACTACGTGGACACATCCGCATCGCCCATCACATACCCGGCCGTATCCGTCTGCGCATCGGCGCGGAAGCCGTAAAGGCCGCGCAGGACGTGGACGACGATCTGATCGACCGCATCCTTGCGGCGATCCGGGGCATCGACGACGTGCGCGTCAACGCCATGGCGGGGTCGGCGGTCATCAGCTACCAGCCGGAGAAGATCCGCCCGGACTGGTGGGAGACGCTGATACACGGCGGGGAAGAGGAGTCGGTGGACCTGTTGCGCCGCCTGGCCGAGACGGAGCTGGCGCCGGCGCTGGACGCCGCCCGGTCGGAGCGGGCGTGATTCGGATTCGATAATCGAGACTTGCATCAGAGGAGGAGCATTCCATGCAGCACCAGCACGGTGAAGGAGCCGGAGGACCGCAGGCTTCCCAGGGTGGCGGCCCTGGTCGCCCTGGCGGCGCTCAGGGCGGCGCGGCGGGCGGTCCCGGGCCTCAGGGCGGTCCCGGACCCGGTGGCGCCCACGGCGGCCCCGGCGGGCCCGGAGGCGCCCACGGCGGCCCCGGTGCAGGTATGCATCACGGTCCGGGTCAGCCGGGCGGCATGGGCCCGGGGCCCGGCTGGGACCCGTGGGGTTACGGCGCCATGCCGCCTCACGCTTTCCACGGCGCGGGACCGCAGGGTCCGTTCGGGCCGCCGGGCTACGGCCCGCCGCCGAATGCAGGGCCCTGGGCCGGCCCGGGCATGGGGCCGGGCATGGGTCCGGGCATGGGTCCGGGCATGGGGCCGGGCGCGAACCCGTGGGGCAATCCGCAGGATTTCAACGCCGCACTCGGCGAGATGGCCGATCAGAGTGGACTGGGGGCACTGAAGGGGCTGTTCAATCTGGACGACGGCGATTTCTGGAAGGGCGCCATCGTCGGGGCCGCGGTCGTGCTCCTGCTGAAG
Organism: uncultured Woeseiaceae bacterium; assembly: GCA_964428605.1. Classification (GTDB taxonomy): domain Bacteria; phylum Pseudomonadota; class Gammaproteobacteria; order Steroidobacterales; family Woeseiaceae; genus Lentisalinibacter. The sequence continues at coordinate 6,691 of CAYRZI010000053.1, read as the reverse complement.
GACGAGACGCTGCGCGAGACACTGCTCGGCAGTGCGGCAAGGACGGCGGATGCGCTGAAGACCGGACTCGGCGGTTTCGCCGCGGGAACCGGCGACGCGGCGGAGGCGGGCGAGGACGGGCCCGGGAAGCCGAAATCGACCACGAAGAAAGAGGAGCAAGCTGAATGAGCCAGCACTATCCCATGCACCCTTACCAGGGTTACTACGCACCCATGTACCAGGGCGACGATGCCCGCTATCTGTTCAATGCGGCGCGCACCGGCGCCATCGTCGGCGCGACCGGCGCCGCCGCCCTCAGTCTGCACGGCGTGCGCAGCGGTGGCATGAGCTGGCAGCAGGCCGCCATGAATACCGCGAAGGGCGGCCTGAGCGCCGGCCTGGCGACGGCCGCCGCGGCGGCGGTCGGGCGCACCTTCGGCGGCAACTCCGTCGTCTCGCTGGCGGCCGCCCTGGCGACCGGTACGGCGGTCATGTACGTGCTCGCAGATGGCAAACAGGGAGCCGGCAATGATGAATAGCGGCTATCCGCATATCGCCTGGGGTCAGTGGCAGGCTCCTGCGCCGCCTCCACCCGCTGGTTATTGGCCGCAGTGGGGCTATCCCCAGGGCGCTGCATGGGGCCCGGGGCCCGGCATGACGCCGCCTCCGCCGACCGCGCCCGGCAGTTTCCTCACCAATCCGCGTTTCATCCGCGGCGCGCTCATCGGTGCCGCGGCGGTGTATCTGCTGAGCAACGAGAACGTCCAGCATGCTGCCATCCGCAGCCTGGTGCGGGTGCGCTCGCTGGTTCAGGGCGGGGTCGAGGAGATGAAGGAGCGGTTCCGGGACGCCGAGGCCGAGCTGCATGCGGCCCAGGCACACGACGGGGGCTAGGCAGGCTTGCTTCCCGGTAAGCGCCCGGTAAGCGCCTGGTAAGCGCCTGGTAAGCAATGGACGCCGAGACGCCCAGAGTCGGTCACGCGCGCAACGGTCTGCGGCTCGTGCACGAGACGCCGAACCGTCTGCGCTTCCGTCTGCCGATGATCGGCGATCCGCTGATCGACTTCTCCTGGCTCGAGACCTGGCTGGACTCCGTGCGCGGCGTCGACCACGTTAGGGTGAATCGGCACGCCCGTTCGGTGATCTTCGAGTACGACGGCGCGCCGGCCACCCGCACCGAGATCATCGTCCGGCTGAATGAACTCGACCGTCACCGCCTTCCCGCCGGAGAGTCGGAGCCGACGCCGCCGGCGGAGCTGGCACCGGCACTGGTCACTGGCGCGGTGATCCTGTCGCTGCCGTTCCTGCCGCCGCCGCTGCGCGCGCTGGTCACCTTCCTGAACATCGGCAAGACCCTGCTGGAAGGCGTCGACACGCTGCTCAGCCGGGGGCTGAAGATCGAGGTGCTGGACGCCGCCGCCGTCGGGCTGTCCGCCGCCCGCGGCGAGTATCTTACCGCCAACGTCACGGACTTCCTGATGCGTCTCGGCGGCTACCTGGAATCCCGCACCGAGCGGCAGTCGAGCCGGATGCTGCGCCGCCTCATCCGCCCCGAGCCGGTACCGGCCTGGGTGGAGCGTGACGACGGCCTGGTGGAGGTCATGGACGACGCCATCGAGGCCGGCGAGCGGGTGCGGGTGGGTCCCGGTGACAAGATCCCCGTGGATGGGCTCGTGCTGGACGGCGCCGCACTGGTGAATCAGGCGGCGGTGACGGGCGAGTCCGTGCCGGTGCGCAAGGAGATCATGGACCGGGTCATCGCCGGCAGCGTCATCGAGGACGGCCGGCTGCGCATCGAGGCACGGCACGTCGGCGCCGAGACCACCACGGCGCGCATCGCCAAATTCATCGACGACTCCCTGGACCAGAGCTCGGAGACCCAGCGCATGGCCGAGCACCTGGCCGACCGGCGCGTGAAGCTCACCCTCGGTACCGGTGCGCTGATCTACCTCCTCACCCGGGACGAACGGCGGCTCGCGTCCATCTTCCTGGTGGATTATTCCTGCGCGCTGAAGCTGGGTACGCCGCTCGCGTTCCGCTCGGGCATGTACCGGGCCGCGACCGACGGCGTGCTGCTGAAGGGCGGCGAGGCCATCGAGCAGCTGGCCGCCATCGACACGGTGGTGTTCGACAAGACCGGCACCCTGACCCACAGCGACCTCGAGGTGAGCGACGTGGTCGTCCTGGACGAGGAGCGCTGGCCCCGCAACCGGCTGCTGGCGGTCACGGCGTCCATCGAGGAACACGCCACCCACCCGATTGCCGATGCCATCGTACGCAAGGCGCGGGAGGAGCGGCTCAACCATATCGATCATGGTGAAGTGGACTACCTGGTGGCCCACGGCATGAACTGCCCGGTGAACGGGGATACGCTGCTGATCGGCAGCCGCCACTACCTGGAGGAACACGAGGGCATCAGCTTCGAGCGCTTCGAGCGCCGCATCCGGAAGCTGGAGGCCGACGGCAAGACACTGCTCTACATCGGCACGCGCACCGAGGCCATCGGTCTCATCGCGCTGCGCGACACCCTGCGGGAAGACGCCGCCGGCGTCATCGAGGCGCTGAGAGAGCTGGGCATCGAGCACTTCGTCATGCTGACCGGCGACCGCCGCACGAGGGCGGAGGCGCTGGCCCGGCAGGTCGGCATCGACGAGGTCTTCGCCGAGCAGGTGCCCGAAGACAAGGCCGGCGTGCTCGCCCAGCTTCGGGCAGAGGGCCGCAGGATCGCGTTCGTGGGCGACGGCGTGAACGACGGCCCGGCCATGGTCGCCGCCGACGTCGGCGTGGCCATGTCCCGCGGCGCCGAGCTGGCCCGGGCCACCGCGGACGTTGTCCTGCTGGAGGATCGCCTCGGGCTGCTGGTGGAGGCGGTGGACGTCTCCCAGCGCACGATGCGGCTGATTGCCCGCAACTACCGGGCGGCGATCGGTATCAACACAGGGGTCATGATCGGCGCGGCCATGGGCCGTCTGTCGCCCGTGACCGCGGCTATCCTGCACAATGGAACCACCGTGGGCCTGCTGCTCAGCGCCCTCAGGGGCATCGGTGGTGAGGGCGGCGACGCCGCCGGGTTGACCCGGGCGAAGAGTTCCATCGAGGAAAAAGAAACGGAGGTTGTCTGATCATGGCTATACATCTGGTCCCGTTCGTAGCGGGTGCGGTCATCGGCGGTCTGGCTGCCTATTTTGCCCGCGACGAGAAGTTGCGCCGCGAGATAGGCGAGTCGGCGAGCGAGTTGTCCGGCAAGGTCAGGGAGACCGCCGGCGAGGTGGGTGACAAGGTCTCCCACGGCCTGGAGGATATCCGGGACCGGGTGGGTCGCGCCGCGGGCGGCAAGAGCGGCGCCGCGGAGGCTCCGCGGGCCCCGGCGAAGAAGACACCGGCAAAGAAGGCGGGCGCCAGCAAAAAGACGAAGAAGAAAACGGCGAAGAAGAAGACGGGCGCGAAGAAGAAGACGACCGGGAAGAAGGCCGCCAAGAAGACCGCGAAGAAGAAGAGCGCGGCTTCGGCAGCCGAATCCGGGACCAGCGCGGGCAGCGGCGGGAGCTAGCTCGCAGGCGCAGCTGCTGGGCCGGCGGCCTCGGCAGATTATTGGCAGACTATCGGAGCAGCCTTGCCCGGTAGCGCAGCATGTGCAGCCCGGCGAATACCAGGAAGGCGGAGCCGAAGGCGATGTGCGGCCTCTTCTTCCCGGCATAGCCGTAGGCCAGCGAGGTACCGAGCGTGGCGATCATCCCGACCTTGGTGACCCGGTTCAGCTGGGCCTGCAGGTCGCGACGCACCGGCACCGCCTCACGGCCGGCCGTCAGGCACACGTCCTCCAGCTTCTTCTCCAGTGCCTCGCCGTCGTTCACGGCCGCGTCGTAGGTCACCACCAGGCTGCCTGCGGCGGTATTCACCCTGGCGCTGTTGACGCCGTCGAGGGCAGTGGCCGCCTCGCGCACGGCGGCCGCGATCTTGCGGGACTTGAGCCGGCCGGAGCGGATCCGGATGCGGCCGGGGACGGTGCTGGCTATCACGATTTTCCGGGCCTCTCTTTTTGCTGCGGTGCGCGAATTGAAAATAGTAATGATTCGCATTAGAGTGTCAATCATGGAAGACGCACCAACGTGACCGGGGCGTCCTCCAGCGGCAGAATTTCCATCAATCGGAGCGGGCCCATGACTGAGTATCTGCACCACGTTCCCGGCCGTCTTCGCCTGCGGGCACGGCTGTTCCGCCACGCCTCGCCGGAGCGCAGCCGGCTCCTGCGTGAACTGAGGGCGCTTGACGGGATTCGGGATGTACGGCTGAACGAGAAGGCCGCCAGCGTCACCATCTTCTACGATGCGGGCATGGCCGATGCCGACGACATCATGGCGTTCATCGGCGAGCACTGTGCGGTCACCGCCAGCAGCGTCAGGCAGCCGTCCGTTGCGCGGGTCGCGAAGCCGGCGGCCGCCGCCACCGCGACACCGCTGGTATCGGAGATCGGCCGTGTGGCGCTCAGCGTGATCGTCAGCAAGGGCGTGAACTACTCGCTGAGTTCGCTGCTGGGAGCGCGTATCTGAGGCAATCGCGGACGGGTGGCGCGCCGGCGCCCGTCACGCCGGCAGCGTCCGGCCGCCTTACGCCCCCTGCAGCACGGCCTTCAGCGCCGCCGAACGGAAGTGGCGCCGGGCCGTGATGGCATAGAAGTTCTCGTGGATGTCGGGAACCTCGCAGTACTTGCGCAGGACGCCCTGCTCCAGCTCGTCCTGCACCACCACCTCCGGCACGAGGGCCACGCTGCCCGAATCCCTGGCCAGCAGGCGCAGCATGGCCATGTCGTCCACCTCCGCCGATATCCTCGGTGCGAGTCCCCGCTCCTGGCACAGCAGGTCGAACTGGCTGCGGATCTCGCTGCTATGGCCCGGCAGGAGCAGGGCCGTGCGGGCGAGGTCCTCCGGGAAGCGGAAGCGGCGGCGCCCCGGCCGGGGCGGCCCTACCAGGCAGACCGTCTGGCGGGCGACGCGCCGGCAGGCGAGCGGCAGCTGGTCGTCGCTGGTCACCGGCCGGTTCGACAGGATCAGGTCGAGCTTGTGCACCCGCAGCCGCCCGATCAGCTCCTCCAAGCTGGCCGACTCGATGACCAGGTGCAGGTCCTCGTCGCCGATAACCGGGCGCAGCAGGTTCTGCTGGAAGTTGCGTGACAGCGTGGCGACCGCGCCCACGCGCAGCTCCGCCATCTCCTGGCCGTCGCCGCCGCGCACCGTCTCCAGGAGTTCCGCACCCAGGTTGAAGATGCCCTCGGCATAGCCCAGCACCAGGCTGCCCACTTCCGTCAGCCGCAGCTTGCGTCCGTCGCGAACGAACAGCTCGTGGCCCAGCTCGTCCTCCAGCTGGCGTATCTGCGAGGAGATCGCCGACTGGGACACGTGCAGCCGTTCGGCCGCGCGGGTGAGGTGTTCCTCCTTTGCGACCACCCAGAAGTAGTGCAGGTGACGGAAATTCAGCCGTCTGAGCGTTTCTGTTCTCATAAATAGAATGAATACTGATAATAAATCTATTTTACTGAAGGTTATCCCCCGCGCAAGATGCGGCTCGGACCGATTGGCCGGAGATAACCCATGGACCTCGTCGTCGAGTTTTTCAGCCGCCTGCTCACCCAGTTCCAGTCCCCCGCGCTGGCGTTCCTGATCGGCGGCATGGTGCTGGCCGCCAGCGGCAGCAAGCTGCAGATCCCCGACGCCATCTACAAGTTCTGCGTCTACATGCTGCTGATGCGCATCGGGCTGGAGGGCGGCATGGAGATTCGCGAGGCACGCCTCGGCGAGATGCTGCTGCCCGCGGTCATCGCCGTCCTGGTCGGCTGTGCCATCGTCATCGTCGGCCGCTACACCCTGGCTGCCCTGCCCGGCGTGCGTACCGAGGACGGCATCGCCACGGCCGGTCTGTTCGGGGCGGTGAGTGCCTCCACGCTGGCGGCCGCGATGGTGATGCTGGAGGAGCAGGAGGTCTTCTACGAGGCCTGGGTGCCGGCGCTCTATCCCTTCATGGACATCCCGGCGCTTATCGTGGCCATCGTGCTTGCCAACGTCTATCTCGCGAAGCGCGAGGGCGGCGCGCGCGAGGAGGTGCCGATACGCTCCGTGATCACCGACAGCCTGCGGGGCTCGGCCCTCTCGGCGCTGCTCCTCGGCCTGGTGCTGGGGCTGCTCACCCGGCCGCAACTCGTCTACGAGGGCTTCTACGATCCGCTGTTCCGCGGTTTCCTGTCCATCCTGATGCTGACCATGGGCATGGAGGCCTGGACGCGCCTGAACGAGCTGCGCAGCGTGGCGCATTGGTATGCCGTCTACGGCGCGGTCGCGCCGCTCGCTCACGGCCTGATCGCCTTCGGGCTCGGTTACGTGGCCCATCTCCTGACCGGCTTCAGCCCGGGCGGGGTGATCCTGCTCGCGGTCATCGCCGGCTCGAGTTCGGACATCTCCGGGCCGCCCACCCTGCGTGCGGCCATCCCGTCGGCAAATCCCTCTTCGTACATCGGTTCCTCGACCAGCGTGGGCACGCCGGTGGCGATCGCCGTCGGCATTCCCCTTTACATCGCGCTGGCCGAGGCGGTGTTCGGGCTCTGAGGGGGCGCGAAGCACTGCATGGCGAGAGATAATGACCGCGCAGCCGCGCGGGTAGGAGCGAGCAATGGAGCATTATTGCGTTTTTAATGAGACGGCGACCACCGAGAAGATCATCC
>CAYRZI010000052.1:0-18711 GCA_964428605.1 uncultured Woeseiaceae bacterium | reverse complement strand
GACGGTCTGACGGCCATCGACACGGTATCCGGCGTCGAGCGGCAGACGGCGGACCCTGCCGGGCAATTGTAGGCAAGCCGAAGGAAGGGAGCCAGCGCCCCCGGTACAACTACCGTTCCCGCCGCTCCCCGCCGTCCACGGCTTTTACTGACAGTCACTTACGGAAACCCGTATTGATCCTCCGCGCCGCTCGGCTATCCTCGTGCAGGTTTACGGCTCCGGGAAACGCCGAGGTTCTGACGTGGGCAAGACGCTGCTGCTGTATTTCAGCCTGTATGGACACACCCGCCGCATCGCCGAGCGTATCCGCGACCGCATGGCGGAGCTGGGCGAGGACGTGGATGCGGTCTCGATGCTCGACAGCCCGGACGTGGACCCCACGCAGTACGACCGCATCATCCTCGGCGCCTGCATCAGGAACGGCAAGTACAAGCCGCCGGTGTGGGATTTCATCCGCCAGTACAAGTCCCTGCTGGACGAGCGGCCGAGCGCGTTCTTCTCCGTGAACCTGGTGGCCCGCAAACCGGAGAAGAACACACCGGAGACGAACCCGTACACGAAGCAGTTCGTGCAGAAGAGCCCCTGGCAACCGGACCTGCTGGGCGTGTTCGCGGGCGACCTGGACTATCAGCGCTATGGCGCCATGGACCGCAACATCATCCGCTTCATCATGTGGATCACGAAGGGCCCGACGGATCCGCACACGAAGGAGCAGTACACCGACTGGCACGTGGTGGACCGCTTCGCCGAGCAGGCCGCCGCCCTCGGCAAAGCCGAGGCCGCCTGATCAGCCCCGCCGCCGTTGCGTCGCGTCCTCGACAGACTCGCCGACAGCCAGCACCTGGTGGTGCTGCTGCTCTCGCTGTGGCTGGTGCTGACCAGCCCCTGGATTACCATGCGCAAAGGTATCCCGGAGTCCGCCGGCTTTCTGGACTGGGCTCACGTCGTACTGGGGCTGGTGCTGGTGCCGCTGTCCGTCACCTATTTCGCCACGAACGTGCTGGGCGGGCGCTGGCGGGAGTATTTCCCCTGGCTGGCCGGTGATTTCTCCGGCCTGAAGAAGGACCTCGGCGGCATCCCGAAGGGCCGGCTGCCCCAGCCGGGCGGCGCCGGGCTGTTCTCGCTGATCGAGGGTCTGGTGCTGGTGCTGCTGGTGGCCACGGCGCTCACCGGGCTCGGCTGGTTCCTGCTCGAAGGCTCCCGCGCCGCCATGCCCTGGCGCGACTGGCATATCGTGACCGCGGATATCCTGGTGGCGGGCATGATCCTGCATGCCGTGGCCGCCTCGCTGCACCTGCTGGAGTTCCTGCTGGAGTAGCGGCCGGCGGCGGCAGGGCTAGCGCGGGCAGACGGCCTCGGGCCCCGTGACGATGTTGTCCACGCTCAGCGCGCCCGCGAAGTCGTCCGCATCCTGATCCGGGTCGAGCCGCACGTCCACCCACCAGGTGGTGGCCTCCCGGGTCTGGGGCACCACCTCCGGGTTCAGGCCCAGTTCGGCGGCCTGCGCACGCAGCCGCTCGGCCCGTTCCTCGTCGCTGAAGAGACCGAGCGAGATGGTGCGTTCGCCGTCGTCCTCGGGCATGGGATAGGCGTCCTCGAAGCCCGCCTCCTGCAGCACGGCCACCTGCCGGTTGGCCTCCTCCCGGCTCGGGATGTTGCGGATCTGTACCCAGTGGCCCAGGAACACCTCTTCGATGGCGCTGCGCAATTCGGCTTCGCTGCCCAGGCCGCGCACCCGGGCCAGTACGTCCTCACCCGTCTGCGCGGCGCCGAAGGGGCCGACGCTGAGGCAGGCGGCGCTGGGAGGCTGCGGCTCTTCCCGGGGCTCCGGTGCCGGCGCGACCGGCTCGTCCGCCGGGAAAGCGGCGTCCGCTGCGGCGCCGGCCGGCGGCTCGACGGCGTCACCGGGCCCGGGGGTCTCGCCGCCCGTCCCGGCTCCGGCCTCCGGCGCGAGTTCCAGGGTGGGGCCGAGTTCCGACTGCCGGAATTGGGTGGCGCCATCCGACGGCGGCTCCGCCACCCAGTGGTTCCAGGCGAAGAAGACGACGTTGGCGAGCAGCAGCAGGAGGACGAGGTTTCTCATGCCGCCTCCGCCTCGTCGGTGGCCAGCGCCGCCAGGCCCTCCAGCACGAGGTCGGGCCGGTTCTCCACCGTGTAGTGCCACTGGCGCTGGATGCGCCGCGCATCGCCGCCGGTGAGCAGGATACGGGGCAGCTGGTCCATGCCCTCCAGCACCCGGCAGGCCCGTTCCATGGCGCCGCAGATGGCGGCCAGCGCGCCGCTGCGCACGGCCTGGTCGGTGCTGCGGCCGAACAGGTTCTCCGGCTCCGGGTCGTCGGCGCCCGCCCCGTCGGTGCCGATGCCGCTGGTGGCGGTGTCGAGCACCCGGCCCATGAGGGTGAGGCCGGGCAGGATGAGGCCGCCGAGGTGACGGCCCGAGGAGTCGACGGCGTCCAGGGTGGTGGCCGTGCCCGCGTCCACCACCAGCAGGGCTTCGTGCGGGTAGCGGCTCCACGCGCCCACGCAGGCCATCCACCGGTCCACGCCCAGCCGCGCCGGTTCTTCGTAGCCGTTGCTGAGCCCGCAGGCCGTGGCGGTGCTGGCGACGAAGTCGATGTCGATGCCGGCCTTGTCGTCGATGGCGCGGGCGAGATCGGCAGCCACGCGCCGGCCGGCCACGTTGGCGGCCATGGCCCGCTCAACGTCCGCCGGCAGTGTCTCCAACACGGCGGCATAGTTGTCCGACTCGCATTCCCGGTGGGTGCGGTAGCCGGCGCCGGCCACCGCGCCGGAAGGCGTCAGCACGCCCCACTTGAGGCGGGTATTGCCGATATCGAAGAGTACGGTGCTCATGAGTCTCTGTGGCCCGCGGCCGAGCGGCGGCAGCGCAGGATATCACCGGCGATGATACGCCGCCGGCCGTCGGCGCTGTCCACCAGCAGCGCGCCGTCGCCGTCGATGCCGGCGGCCACGCCGCGCGCCTCGCCGTCCCGGTCGCGCACGGTGACCTCGGCGCCCCGCAGCCAGTCACGGCGCTGCCAGCGCTCCGCGAAGGGCGCGAGACCCTCGGCCTCGTAAGCGTCGAAGGCAAGCTGTAGCGCTTCGATGAGCGCCGCCGCCAGCCGGTTGCGCGCCGGCAGCGGATCCAGCACTTCGGCCAGCGCGGCCGGTCCGCGCCCCCACCCGATGTCGCCCGGCGGGCTGAAGCCGGCCGGCAGCGAGACGTTGATGCCGATGCCCACCACCACGTGGGTGGCGCCGTCGGCGCGGCCGGCGACCTCCGAGAGGATGCCGCCCAGCTTGCCGTCGATCAGCACGAGATCGTTCGGCCATTTCAGCCGGACGTCGTCGGCGCCGAAGCGCTCCAGCGCCTCGGCGGCGGCCGCGCCGCAGGCGAGCGTGAGGGCCGGCACCCGCTCGGCGGGCAGCGCCAGCGCCCGGCCCACGGACAGGCACAGGCCGTGGCCCGGCGGTATATCCCACTGGCGGCCGCGCCGGCCACGGCCCTTCGTCTGGTAGTCCGCCACCGCCGCGGCGAGGCGGCCCTCGGCCGGCGGGCTCTGCGCGGCCAGCCAGTCGTTGGTGGAGTCGATGCTGGCGAAGACGTCCAGGTGCTCCAGCCAGGCGGCAGCGCCGCCGGGCAGAGCGTCACGGATGCCTTGCTCGTCGAGCGGGTCGGCCATGGAGAATCAGGACTTCGGCGAGCGAAAGATCATCAGCCGCTCGTTGCGGTTCTCGTTGCCGGCGCGCATGCGGGCGATGTTCGAGCGGTGGGTCCAGAGCATGAACAGCGCGGCGGCGAGCGCAAACACCACGAAGGGGCGCCCGGCCGGACCGGGGCTTGTGGCGATCATCAGCGCCGCGCTCCAGGCGGTGATCATGGTGGCCAGGCCCACGTAGCCGGTGAGCACGATGATGCCGAGCCAGACCAGGATGAGCGGCAGCAGCAGCACGGGCGCCAGCACGCCGAACGCCCCCACCAGGGTGGCGGCGCCCTTGCCGCCGCGGAAGCGGTGCCAGACCGGGTAGACGTGGCCGACCACGGCCGCGCCGGCGCAGGAAAGCACCAGCCAGTGGCGGTTCATCGCGGGATCGATGCCCACGCCGGGGAGGTCGAGCGCCGGCAGGACGCCGGCGGCCAGCGCACCCTTGCCCACGTCCACGATCACCACCCCCAGGGCGAACAGCTTGCCCTGGGTGCGCAGCGCGTTGGTGCCGCCCACGTTGCCGCTGCCCACGCTGGAGAGGTCCACGCCGCCTTTCAGCCGCCCCATGAGCACGCCACCCATGAGCGAGCCCAGGAAATAGGCGATGAGTACCTTCAGTCCGAGTTCCAGCATAGGGATGATCCGATGCGCGGCCCGCGGCACCGGGCCAGGCTGAATTGTATCACCCGCCCCCGGGCGGCTGCGGCGGTTCCCGGCGTGGCCGCGAGCCCATGAAGATGGCCACCAGTGCGATGGCGGCGCCGGTCATCTCCGTGGTGCTCACCACCCGGTCGAACAGCAGGATCTCCCACACGTAGGAGAGCAGCGGCTGCAGCAGCAGCGAGATGCCGACCACGGCCGTGGACACCTGGGACAGGCTGCCGGCGATGAGCAGCCAGCCGAGCACGTGGGAGAGCACGCCGTAGCACAGGAGCCAGCCGGCGTCGGCGGCACTGGGCACGGCGAGGGACTCGCCCTCGGCCAGCACCATCAGCCCGAGCACCGCCGAGCAGACCAGCGACATCACGGCGATCTCCGCCCGGGGCAGTACGTGCCCGCTCTCGGACTGGGCCTTGCGCAGCGACAGCAGGTAGCCGGTGTAACTCGCGGCCGTGGCGAGCCCGAACAGCACGCCCAGACGGTATTCGGGGCTGAGCACGCTCCAGTCCACGCCCACCACCAGGGCGAGGCCCAGCATGGCTACGGGGATGGCGACGAGTTGCCAGATGCTCGCGCGCTGACCCAGGAAGATGATGCCCACCGCCGTCATGGCGAACACCTGGAAGTTGGCCAGCAGGGTGGAGAGGCCCGGCCCCACGTACAGCACGCTGCGGTGCCAGAACCACAGATCCAGCGCGAAGAACACGGCGGCCGCAACGATGGCCGCCAAGGCCACGCGGGAGAAGCGGAAGCTCCGCCCGGTGGCCGCGATGAACACCGTGAGCGCGATGCCGCCGATGAGCATGCGGTAGAAGGCGCTCGCCGTGGGCGCCACGTCCACCAGCTTCACCCACACCGGCGAGAAGCTGATCAGCGTCGCGCCCATGAAGATGCGCGCGCGGGGCGGCATCAGCTGCACGGGGCGGGCTCCGCGGGACGTGTCGGCTGCATGGGTTCCCCTGAAAGAAGCACGGAGCGGCAGAACGAGGGCTGGCATTCTAAAGAGCGGGCACGGGCGCGGCCATGGCTGTAATGCCCGGTGCCTGCACCGCCTTGTATTTAGATATTTCTCGAAATATCATAACGACGATGAAGCAGCAGTCCGTCTTCAAGGCTCTGGCCGACCCCACCCGGCGCTCCATCCTGCGCCGGCTGCGCAAGGGTTCGCAGACGGCGGGCGAGCTGGCCGAGGCCTTCCCCATCACGCGCGCCTCGCTCTCACACCACTTCGGCATCCTGAAGGCGGCGGACCTGGTGCGGACGGAACGCCGCGGCCAGCACATCGTCTACTCGCTGAACGCCTCGGTGATGGAGGAAGTGGCGGCACTGTTCATGGATTTGTTCGGGCCTGAAGCCGGCCCGACTAATGAAACAGGGCCTGAAGCCGGCCCGAGTGATGAACCAGGGCCTGAAGCCGGCCCGACTAATGAACCAGGGCCCGAAGCCGACCCCGGTGATGACGACGAGGAGACCGAGACCCCATGACCCAACGAACGGCCGACCGCCTCAGCCTCCTGCTCATTGCTTTCTCGTTCGCGTTCGCGGCGATCATGTACCCGTCGCTGCCCGAACTCATCCCGACCCACTGGGACGCCGCCGGCGACGTCGACGCCTACACGCCGAAGCCCTGGGGCGCGTTCCTGCTGCCCGCGATCGCGTGGCTGGTGTTCGTCGTGATGAAGCTGATTCCGGTGATCTCGCCGAAGGGCTTCCGCACCGATCACTTCATGGACGTGGTGCGCCTGTTCCAGGTGGTGCTGGTGGCCTTCATGGCCGTGCTCACGGTGATGACCCTGCTGTATGCGGCGGGCTACCAGGTCGACATGCCCCGCTTCCTCTCGGCCGCCCTGGGCGTGCTGTTCGTGATCCTCGGCAACTACCTGGGCAAGTTGCGCAAGAACTTCTTCATCGGCATCCGCACGCCGTGGACGCTGGCCAGCAGCGAGGTCTGGGCCCGCACCCACCGGCTGGCCGCCTGGCTGTTCACGCTGGCGGGCATCGCCACGCTCATGAGTGCGGTCTACCGGCAGGGCCTGCAGGTGGCCGTGGTCAGCGCCCTGATCGCCGGCTTCGTGCCGGTGATCTACTCGTTCCTCCTGTACCGCCGGCTCGAGGGATTCGAAGCGGAAGGCGAGGACGAGGAGACGGGCTGAGGCGGCTCAGCGCCCGAGCCACTCCCGCCGTCGGGCGAGGGCGTCGTCGTCCGCGTCCTCCGCCAGCATGAGGTAGCAGGTGTCCGCCGGCGCCTCCTCCAGCGTGACCGGGAAAGTGATCAGCTCGTCCTGGCGAAACACCGTGAGTTCGGCGGTGTCTCCGGGCCGGTAGCCGCGCAGCAGCACGGGCAGCGACGACGCGGTGGCCCTGAGGCCGTCCAGCGCCACCAGCTCGTCGCCGGCGGCGACCCCGGCACGCTGCAGGGGACTGGCGGAGAGCACCGCGGCGAGCCTGGCCCGATCGCCGTCCGGGGTCAGCCGGCCGCCCATCCAGGGCAGCGGCTGCTGGCTGTTAGCGGCCGGCTTGCCGCCGGCATCGCCGGCACCGGTGGGCTTGCGCAGGTGATAGCCGACGCCCACCGCGCCCAGCAGATCCGCCAGCGGCGGGTCCTCCGTGCCGCGCACGTAGCGGGCGAAGAACTCCCCGAGGTCGAGGCCGGAGAGCTCTTCGGCCACCGCCTCCAGCCCGCGCTCCGGCATACCGGCACCGGTCTCGCCATAGCGCCGCCAGCACTCGCGCATCACCACGTCGAGGTTGCAGCCGCCGGTCCCGGCGCGCATCTTCAGGTCGAGCGCGAGTGCCACCAGAGAACCCTTGGTGTAGTAACTCACGATGCTGTTGGGGCCGTTCTCGTCCTGCTTGTACAGCTTGGTCCAGGCGTCGAAACTGGAGGCCTCTATGCTCTGCAGCCTGCGGCCCGGCGTTCGCAGCACCTTGGTGATGGCCTGGCCCAGCAGTTCCAGGTAGCCGGCCGGGTCGATCAGGCCGGAGCGCACCAGCGCCAGGTCGTCGTAGTAGGAAGTGATGCCCTCGAACACCCACAGCAGCCCGGTGTGGGACTCGGCGGTGAGGTCGTAAGGGGTAAAGGCCGCCGGCTTCATGCGCTTGACGTTCCACAGGTGGAAGTACTCGTGGCTCACCAGCCCGAGGAAGCGCCGGTAGCCCTCGCTGACCCGCTCCTCGCCGGCACGGGGCAGATCGGCGCGCTTGCACACCAGGCTGGACGACCAGCGGTGCTCCAGGCCGCCGTAGCCGTCGGCCAGGCAGTAGAGCAGGAAGACGTAGCGGTCCAGGTCCTCCGGCGCGCCGAGCAGCCGGTGGTGCTCGGCGCAGACCCGCTCCATGTCCCGGCACAGCCGGTCCAGGTCGAACCGCCGCGCCCCGCGCACTGCGATGGCGTGGGGGATGCCCGCCACGTCGAATTCGCCGATGGTGAGTTCCCCCATCTCGAAGGGATGGTCGATGAGTTCGTCGTAGTCGTCCGCCGCGAACGTGCCGTAGCCCCAGTCCTCGCCGCTCACCCGGCGCATGGCGGAGGCGAGCCGCCAGTCGTCACCGATTCCGTCCGGCGGCGGCCGCACCTCCAGCCGTACCGCCCGCTCCTCCCGCCCCCCGGCGGCCAGGAACACGCAGGGCCCGTTGAAGTAGGCATGGGCCGTGTCGAGATGGGCGCCGCGCACCGAGAGGTCCCACGCGTAGACCAGGGTGGTGACGGTCAGAGCACCACGGCAGGGCTCCGCCCGCCATGTGCTCTTGTCCACCTTCTCCAGCGTCACGGGTGCGCCGCCGGCCGCGGCCTCGACGGAGACGATGTGGCGAGCATAGTCGCGGATCATGTAGCTGCCGGGTATCCACGCCGGCAACGAGAACACCTGGCCGGCCGGGTCCGGGTCGGCCACGGTCACGGTCACCTCGTAGAGATGGGCGCCGGGCTCGGCCGGGGTGATGGTATAGCGGACGGGCTCGGGGGCGGCCTCGGTCATGGGGTCTCCTGGCGGTGGTGGGTCAGCGGCGGCGGGGTTCCGAGAGTTTCAGCGTCAGGCACTTGGCCGAGCCGCCGGCCTTGAGGAACTCCGACAGATCGATCTCGTTCACCTCGAAGCCGAGGCGCATCAGGCGCGCCTTCAGCGGATTGGACGCCTTGTGCACGAAGATCTGGTCGTCCACGTTCACGGCGTTGCAGGCGAAGTTGCCCGCGTCCAGCGTGTCGGCGACGACGCGCTTGTGATCCGGCACCCGGCTCTCGATGGCCACCCGGGAGTCGTAGTCGAAGGCGGGCGGGTGGTAGAGGAGGAAGCCCTCGGTCAGCGGGCACAGGCAGGTGTCGATGTGGTAGAAGCGCGAGTCGGTGAGCCGGATGGAGACCAGCTCCCGGTCGAAGAAGCTGTCGATGTGTTCATGGGCCTCGATCTCGGTGCGGAAGCCGTAGCCGGTCCACAGCCATGGCCCGCCCCGGTCCAGCAGGCAGTCGCCGGCGCCCTCGAAGCCCACGTCGTCCGGCAGCTCGTAGAGCTCGTAGCCGTGCTCGGGGAACCAGCGCTTGAAGTGCGGCTCCTCGGGCCGGCGCTCCTTCGGCATGAAGTGGCTGGCAATGGCCCGGTCGCCGAAGACGACGCCGGCGTTGGCGGTGAACACCATGTCCGGCAGACCCGGCTGGGGTTCGATCACCTCGATGTCGGCGTATTCGGCCAGCGCGTCGCGCAGGTTCTGCCACTGGCGGCGGGCCTTCTCCGGGTCCAGCGCCCCCTCGTTGCCGGCCATCCAGGGGTTGATGACGTAGTCCACGGTGAAGTAGTCCGGCGGACACATGAGTATGCGGTCGCGTGTCGTGCTCATAAGGCTCCGTTCGGTCTCGTCCCCGTGCCCGCTCACCGACGCGGCAGGTGGATGGCGGCCAGCATGCAGCGCGCGCTGCCGCCGGCGCTCCTCTCGATGTGGTCCAGCGGCGCGCTGACGATGCGCGCGTAGCCCTCGATGGCATCCAGCTGGCCGGCATCGAGGCTGCGCCGGGCCTGCTCCGACATCACCAGGACGCGCTCGCCCTCCCGGTTGCGCAGTTCGAGCATGTTACCGGCAAACGCCAGCACCTGCGCGAGGGAGAGTTCGAGCACGGTACGGCCGCCCTCGGCGAGCGCGCCGAACAGCGCCTCGCGCTGGTCCCGGCGCGGCAGGGACTCCGGGCAGAAAGCCGCCATGCCCTCGCCCACCCACATCATCACGTTGGTGTGGTAGATGGGCGCGCCGGCCGCGTCCACGGCCTCGAAGCGCAGGACGTCGTAGCGGAGCCGCCCGGCGAATTCCTCCAGCGGGCCGGGATGCGTGCGGGACGACAGGCATGCGTAGGCCCGGTGACAGGCCCGGTCCAGCACCAGGCTGCCGGTGCCTTCCAGGAAGTGGCCGGTGACCTCGTGGCGGCTGAGGTCTATCACCCGGTCGACCCGGTAGCCGCATTCCCGGTCGAGGGCCTCGATGACGTCGCGGCGTCGCTCCGGGCGCCGGTTCGCGGCCTCCATCGGGTACACCACGGCGGTGGCGTCGGCATGGAAGCTCACCCAGTTGTTCGGAAAGACGGAGTCGGGCGTGTGCGGTTCCGGCGTGTCGTCGAAGGCGTGGACGGTGACGCCGGCATCCTCCAGCGCGGCGCGCAGACCCTCGAACTCCGTCAGCGCGCGCTGCTGGGCCGCATCCGCCGGCGCTACCGGCGCCTCCGCCTGGAACCGGTTCGACCCCGCGGTCAGCGGGTTGGTCTGGAAGCGGACCGGCCGGATCATCAGGACCGCGTCTGCTGACTGCGCTTCCCTCACGATGCACACTCCTCATCCCCGGCCTCCGGGCGGAGGCCGCCGGGTGCTATGCTCGTCCCCTCGAGGCTGCACAGATTGCCTGCCGGACTCCGGCAAGACAACAGCCTGGCGCATTCATTCCTCACCGCAACGGCCACGGCGACGACATGAAAAGAATCCTCCTCTCACCCGGCCCCGTGCTGCTCGTCTGGCTCGGGGTGGTCATCGGCATCTCCTTCATCGAGGCGCCGGTGAAGTTCACGGCGCCCACCCTCACCCGGCCGGTCGCCTTCGACGTGGGCCGGGTCGTGTTCACGGCGCTCAACCGCACGGAACTCGTACTCTTCGCGCTGACGCTCGTGCTGGGATACGTTGCCGAGCGCCGGCGGCTGTTCTGGATGGCCGCCGCAGTCCTGGCCGCGATGCTCGCCGCCCAGACGCTGTGGCTGCTGCCGGAACTGGTGGCCCGCTCCGAGATGGTGATCGCCGGCAGCGAGCCGCCGCCCTCCATCGCTCACGGCGCCTACGCGGCCATCGAGGTCACCAAGGCGCTGCTGCTCGCCTGGCTGGGCGTCTACGCCCTCGGCGGCGCCGCGGACCGGGGCACGCGCAGGCCCTGAGCCGGCTCACACCTTCGCGCCGGGCCGGGCCGACACCGCCTCGTGCCAGCGGCGCAGGTTGTCGGCGCCCGCGGGCAGCGCCAGCCTGATCCAGCCGGCGAAGTCCACCGTGACCAGCGCGGTGATGTCGGCCACCGTGAAGACGTCGCCCGCCACGAATTCCCGTTCCGCGAGCTCCGCGTTGAGCCGGGCCAGGAACAGCTCGGCCCGGCGTCGCCCCCGCTCCACCAGCTCGGGGATCTGCTCGAAGCCTTCCGGGCCGGTCAGCGCCCGGCCCGTGAAGCCCCTTGACCGGTTGCGGAACGCCTCGGCGATGGCGGCCAGCCCCTGGGACTCCACCTTCGCGTTCCACTGGGTGACCAGGGCCCGCTCGCGCGCGTCGCGGCCCATCAGCGGCGGGTCCGGATATACGGATTCCAGATACTGGCAGATGGCGAAGGCCTCGGTCAGCGCAGCGCCGTCGTCGAGTTCCAGCACCGGCACCGTGCAGTCCGGGTTCAGTGACCGGAACGGCGCGCCCAGGTGTTCGCCGGCGCCGAGATCCACCTGCACCGTCGGCAGCTCGATGCCTTTCTCGGCCAGGAATATGCGCACCCGCCGCGGGCTCGGTGCCGACTGGCAGTCGTAGAATTTCATGCGTGTCCTCCCCTCGCCGGATCCCGGCATGCGTAATCGCGGCCGCCGGCGCCCACCGGTGTGACGGAGTCCTTCCAACCGCAGCGCGCCGCCCGGTACCATGGCCGGGAACGCGTTCCTCGTCGCGCGCGCATTATCGCGCCGCGCGTCCCGAACCGCCAGGGAAGCCAGCCGCCGATGAACCGGCCTGCAACCGACACCAGTGACACCGCGGAGCCGCGGGAAGACGGCGGCGAGCGCGCGCCGGGACCGGGCGCGCAGCACGCACTGCGCGAGGCAGAAGAACGCTGGCAGCGGCTCTACGACAATGTGCCCGCAGGCCTGTTCGAGCTGGACGCCCGCGGCCACATCACCCGCATGAACCCGGCGGTGCGTGCAATGCTGGGAGACGCCGACCCGGCCGCCCTGCAGCGCCGGCTCACCGCCGGCCGCGTCTTCCGCCACCGCCACCAGCTGCTGGCCTGGCTGCGGGCACTGACCCGGGGCGAGACCGTGCGGGGCATGGAGCTGACCCTCCGCCATGTGGACGGCGGCGTCGTGCATGTCGTGGCCGCCTGCGCTCCGGTGCGCGACCCGCGCGGCATGCTGCGGGGCTTCGAGGGCATGTTCACCGACATCACGGAGATGAAGGCGCTGCACCGCCAGTTCGTCCTGGCGCAGAAGATGGAGGCCGTGGGTCAGCTCACCGGCGGGATTGCCCACGACTTCAATAATCTGCTGTCCATCATCAACGGCAACCTCTATCTGGCCGAGCAGGAACTCGGCGAGGACCACCCGCTGGCGGAACTGCTCGCCAACACCCGCAGGGCGGCCAGCCAGGGCGCGGATCTCACCCGCAGCCTGCTCGCCTTCGCCCGGCGCGAGACGCCGGAGCCGGAGCGCGTCGACCTGGACGAGCGCATCGCCGCGCTGCGGCCCCTGCTCGAGCGGGCGCTGCAGGGCGGCATCGAGCTCCGTTTCTCGCCGGCGGGGCGGCCGGCCGTCGTGTGGCTGGATGCCGCCGGCTTCGAGAGCGCGCTGCTAAACCTGGCCATCAACGCACGGGACGCCATGCCGGAAGGCGGCGTGTTCTCGCTGGCCGTCGAGGTGGCGGACGACGACACCGCAGACGGCACCGGCGGGGAGCGGCCGGGCTGGCTGATAACCGTAGCCGACACCGGCACCGGCATGAGCGCCGAGGTGCTCGACCGGCTGTTCGAGCCCTTCTTCACCACCAAGCCCGAGGGCAGCGGCCTCGGTCTGGCCATGGTCCGGCGCTTCACGGAGGACGCCGGCGGGCGGCTGAACGTGGAGAGCCGGCCGGGCGCGGGCACGACCTTCCGGCTCTGGCTGCCGGGCGCCGCCGACACGGCCCCGTAATCCCGAAAAATGCGACATCGGTCCCGTCCCGGGCACCGATATGTGGCCATAATCCCGACTGTCGCCCGGCAGATTATGGCAAACAGCGTCCGTGGCGCCGGGGTGCGGCCGCAGAGACAGGGACGATGGAACAGAACCCGAATCGCCTGCTGATCGTCGACGACGAGGACCAGATCTGCGCCGTGGTGGCCGCCGTGGCGGAGGAAGTGGGCTTCGCCGTGGCAGCCTGCGGCGCGGCGGAAGAGTTCCGGCGCCTGTACGCTGAGATCGACCCGACGGTCGTCGTGCTGGATCTGAACATCCGCGGCGGCGACGGCGTGGAACTCATGCGCTTTCTGGCGGAGCAGGAGAGCCGCGCCGGGGTCGTGCTGATGAGCGGCGCAGAGATGCGCACCCTGTCCGCCGCCGAGCGGGTGGGCGCCGCCAGCGGGCTCACCATGCTGGCCTCCATCCAGAAGCCGTTCGAGCCCGAGCCGTTCCGCGACACGCTGAAATCCGCCCGGGGGGCCACCGAACCGGTGACCGCCAACGCCATCCGCGACGGACTCGCCGCCGGCGAGTTCACCGCCCACTATCTGCCCATCGCCCAGCACAAGGCCGACGGCAGCTGGCGCATCACCTCGGTGGAGGCGCTGGTGCGCTGGAAACATCCCCAGCGCCAGGAGATCGTCTACCCCGGCGAGTTCATGCAGATTGCCGAGCACGCCGGCCTGGCCACCCACCTCACCGACTTCGTACTGCAGCGCTCCGTGGAACAGGCCGGGGTGTGGCACCAGAACGGCGTGCAGATCGGCGTCGCCGTGAACTTCAACGTGGGGCTGCTCGCCGACCTGGAGGTGCCCGACCGGCTGGAGCTCCTGATGCGCGAGTACGACCTGGACCCGCGCTATCTCACCCTGGAGTTCACCGAGATCGCGCCGCTGGAGGAGCCGCGCATGATGATCGACATCATGACGCGCCTCAGGCTCAAGGGCTTCCGGCTCTCGCTGGACGACTTCGGCACCGGCTACTCGTCGTTCACCCAGCTTACCCGCATGCCGTTCAACGAGGTGAAGCTCGACCGTTCGCTGATGGAAGACGTGCCCGGGCGGCCGGAGTCGGAGACCATCCTGCGCGCACTGGTGCAGCTGGGCCAGACGCTGGGCATCACCGTCTGTGCCGAGGGCATCGACCGGGAGGATCTCCTGCACTTCCTGAAGGACCTCGGCTGCAACCGCCTGCAGGGGCATCTCATCTCCCGGGCGCTCTCCTCCGCCGAGATGCAGGAGTTCTATCACCGCTGGAACGGCGAGAGCCTGGCCGCCTGAGCCCCCGCCCGCCCGCCTCTCCGCGCCCGCTGCAACTCCCGCCGTAGTGTGGTGGAATATGCCGCCTGGGGGACTGACGGGGGTTACAGTGAGGGAAGAAGCACGGACGCTTTCCGGCACGCCGGGGCCCGACATCCATCTCTACGTCTGGCAGCCGGACGGCGAGGGCAACGGCGATGCCGTACAGATCGTCCACGGCCTCGGCGAACATGCGGGCCGCTACCGCCGGCTCGCCGAGAGCCTGACCGGTGCCGGCTACCTGGTGCTGGCCCATGACCAGCGGGGCCACGGCCGCACGGCCCAGCGCGGCGTGCCCGGCCACTTCGCCGACCGGGAGGGCTGGGACCGGGTAATCGAGGACGTCGAACGGGTGCGCCAGGAAGCGAAGGCACTGCGTCCCGACGGCCGTCTGATCCTGCTCGGCCACAGCATGGGCTCCTACGTGGCCCAGAGCTACGTGCTGCGCGCCCCGGCCAGCGTGGACGCGCTGGTGCTGTCCGGCTCCACCTTCGCCTCCCGCGCACAGCTGCGCATCTTCCGCATCGTCGCCGCCATCGAGAAATTCCGCCAGGGGACCACGGGCCGCAGCGCACTGCTCGACAAGCTCAGCTTCGGCGCGTTCAACAAGGAATTCCAGCCGGCCCGCACCGGGTTCGACTGGCTGTCACGGGACGAGACCGAGGTGGACGCCTACGTCACCGACCCGCTCTGCGGCGGCCGCTCCACCAACCAGCTGTGGCGTGATCTCACCGGCGGGCTGCTGGAGATCACCTCGGTTGCCGCGCTGCGCCAGCTGCCGGTCAGCCTGCCCGTCTACATCCTCGGCGGCGAGAAGGACCCCGTGGGCGGCGCCAAGGGTCTCAACCGGCTCCACGACGCCTACCGGGAGGCCGGGCTGGCGGGCACGCAGCTGCGGCTCTACCCCGAGGGCCGGCACGAGATGTTCAACGAGACCAACCGGGATGAGGTGAGCGCCGACCTGCTGGCCTGGCTGCGCTCGCCCTGGGACACGGAAGGGTAGAACTGACGGCGCCTCATTCCTCAGGGTCCGCCGGATAACGGTGTACGCCGCCCCGGTAGTCCCGCACGCGCCACTCGGCGGTGCCCTCGTCGCGCCTGATCCAGGACGGCCCCAGGGGCGACTTGCCGGCGCCGCCGGGAATGTCCAGCACGTAGGCCGGCTGGCACAGACCCGATACGCGTCCCCGCAACTCCTGCATGAGCGCCTGCCCGGCCTCGATACCGGTGCGGAAGCGCGCCGTACCCGGCGCCAGGTCGCAGTGGTGCAGGTAATAGGGCCGCACCCGGTGCTCGACCAGCCGGCGGAACAGCCGCTCGAGGGTGGCGGCGTCGTCGTTCACGCCTCTCAGCAGCACGGACTGGCTCATGAGCGGGATGCCCGCGTCGGCGAGCCGGGCGCAGGCGTCGAGCGCCGCATCGTCCAGCTCGTCGGGGTGATTGACGTGCAGCACCAGCCAGACGGTCTGCCGGGCGCTGCCGAGGGCCGCCACCAGATCCGGCGTGATGCGCTCGGGCGCGGCCACCGGCACCCGGCTGTGCACGCGCAGGATGCGCACGTGCTCCGCCGTCGCCAGCCCCGCGGCGATGCGTCCCAGGCGCCGCGGCGAGAGTATCAGCGGGTCGCCGCCGCTCAGGATCACCTCCCAGACCTGCGGCTGGCCGCGGATGTAGTCGAGGGCGGCGGCCAGGTCCTCGCGGCCGAGCAGACCCGCGTCCGGCCGGCCCACGGTCTCGCGCCGGAAGCAGTAGCGGCAGTACACCGGGCAGGTGGTGGTGGGCTGCAGCAGCAGCCGGTCCGGGTAACGGTGCACGATGCCGGGCACCGGGCTGTGGGTGTGGTCGCCGATGGGGTCGGGCTGCTCGTCGCCGACGGCGGTCAGCTCGTCGGGAGACGGCAGGAACTGCAGCGCCACGCCTGCGGAGCCGGCGGTGATGCGCCGGGCCACCGCCGGTGTGACGGCCACGGCGTAGCGCTCGGCCACGGCGCGCAGACCGGGCAAGTCCCCGGCGGGCACGAGCCCGGCGCGGGCGAGATCGTCGGCAGTGGTGAGTCTGGCCACGAGCGGGAGCCTACCAGGAGCCTACCAAGAGCCTACCAAGAGTAACGGGCCTGCAGGCTCACCTGGCGACGCGGCGCCGGCGTGCCTGGGAACTCGCGGAAGTCGCTGTTGGTGACGTTGTCGGCCACCAGGCTCAGGTCGAGGCCCGACACGGGCCGCCAGAACAGCGCCAGGGAAGCGGTGAAGGCATCGTCGGAGCCGGTGCGCAGCGGGTTGTCCGCCTGGCGCCGGAGTTCGGTGTCCATGGCCAGCCGCCAGGCTGCTCCGATGTCGTATTCCAGCGCCGCCGTGAGCCGGTGCCGGGCGTAGTTCAGCGCATAGTAGCTCGCGTCCACGGCGGCGTTGCCGTAGTCGGCGTCCTTGTCGAGCCAGGCGTAGCCCGTGCGCAGGGTGAGCCGTGACCAGGCCCGGGCCAGATAGAGCTCGGCCCCCAGCACCTCCACGTCCACCGGGTTGGCCTGGCGCACGAAGGGTGCGCCGGAGAGGAACGTCCAGTCCACCAGGTCGTCGTCCCTGCGGCGAAACACCGTGGCCTCGGCCCGCCAGCGCTGCGCCACGTGCGTGTAGCCCAGCTCCAGGGTGTCGGCCGTCTCGCGTCCCAGCGTCGGATTGCCGCCGAACAGGCCGTCCGGCGGCGAGGCGAGCGCCGTATAGCCCGGCACCTGGGCCGTCTCCGTCCAGGACAGCCGCCAGCTGCGCTCCGAGCCGTCGCTCTCCCGGCGCCAGGCGACGAAGGCGCTCGGCAGGAGCTCGCTGCCGTCCCGGTTGGTCCAGTCCAGCCGTGCGCCGAGACCGAACTCCAGCGTGCCGGCGCCGGCGGGCCGGGTCACGGAGGGCAGCAGCGCGAGACTCGCATAGCTGCGGCTGGCGAACGGCCCCTCGGTCAGGTCTGTGGAGCTCACCAGTTCGTCGGCGGTGGCCTGCAGGGAATAGCGCAGATCCAGCGCCGCGCCATCCCGGCGGCCGTGCAGCGCGACGCCGCCGGCGCGGGTCTCGTGGTCGAAGGCGCCGGGCACGCCGGACTCTTCGGTGCGGCGGTCGAAGTCGTAGTCGTCCTTCAGACCGCGGAACCAGGCGCCCGCCTCCCACCAGCCGGCCCCCGGCGTCTCCCTGCGATGGTTCAGCACCGCCAGGGTGGTCTTCGTGCGGTCGGTCTCGGGCAGACTCGCGAAGCCGGTGTAGGCTCCCGGCCAGCCGTAGAACTTGTCCTGCCAGCCGAGCAGCAGGTCGGTCTGGCCGCCGCCGGCGCTGTGCTGCGCCCGCAGGGCATAGCGCTCGAAGTCGTGGTCGCCGTTGTCCCGGCTGCCGTCGCCGGACGAGGCCGCGACGGCAAGCTCGGCACCCAGTTCGTCGCCGTATCGGCCAGCGGCACGGGCGCTCACGAAGCGCAGGCTGTCGGTACCCGCGCCGGCACCGGCGTCGAAGCCCGGGTCCAGCGGCGCGAACCCGTAGCCGACCGTGGCCACCGTCGAGTTGAAACCGCCCAGCGCGTTCTCCACCCCGGTGAGCAGTGCCGGCGCCGTCAGCATGGCCGGCGGGGCGGGCAGCTCGGCGAAGTAGTGTCCCGTCTGCGGGTCCAGCAGATTCACGGCCCCCAGACGGAAACCGGTGTTCTCGAACAGGCCGCCCCGCACGGAGACGTCGGCCTGACCCTCGGCCAGGCCCCGGGACTGCACGTCGATGCGCGGGTCGTAGCGCAGCGCCGTCACCGGCGCGGCAAAAGTGCTGGCCGGCGCCTCCAGGGCGACGCGGCGAGCGGTGACGACGATGGTGGAGAGGCCGCTCTCGGCGGCCGCGTCGCGGCCGTCCTCTTCTCCGGCCCGGGGCAGGTCCGCGTCTGCCACCACCGGTGCCGGCAGCGTGAGGGCCAGCAGGCACGACAGCGCCGCGCACGCGGCGATGGGTTTGACCGGTCGTCGGATCGATCGTCGAGCCGATCGGGCCGGTCGGGCCGGTCGGGCCGGTTGTCGCGGTGCTGCAGTCATTCGGCGTACCGGGGGAAAGCGGCATGGGAGCACAGGCTCCGCCCCTTCGCAAGCGGCGACGCCGTGTTAGTCTCGGGGAACTATCGGCAACCCGCCGGGCCCGCCGGGCCGCGCGCGGTCAACGGATCGATCGAAGGAAAGGAGACCCAGATGGCCACCATTCTGATCACCGGTGCGAACCGGGGTATTGGACTCGAACTCTGCCGTCAGCTGAAGGACCGCGGCGACGACGTCATCGCGGTGTGCCGCAGCCCCAGCCCGGAGCTGGAGGAACTCGGCGTGGAGATCATCGAGCACATCGACGTGGCCAGCGATGACCAGGTGGAGCAGCTGCGCTACGCGCTGGAGGGCCGCCAGATCGACGTGCTGATCAACAACGCCGGCATGCTGAAGCCCGACGACATCGACACCGTGCATTACGACGACATGGTGAAGCTGTTCGAGGTGAACACGCTCGGTCCACTGCGGGTCACCCGCGCCCTGCTGGAGAACCTGACGGAAGGCTCCAAGGTGGGCATCGTCTCGAGCCGGGTGGGCTCCATCGGCGACAACGGCTCCGGCAACAACTACGCCTACCGC
>CAYRZI010000051.1:2497-18718 GCA_964428605.1 uncultured Woeseiaceae bacterium | reverse complement strand
TCGCCGCGTCGATCTCGACGCTCACCGGCACGTACCAGTGGCGCCGGCCGGCCCGGTCGGCCACCTTCACGGCGTCCTTCTCGGTCATGAACACGGGCAGGGTGTCCGGGGGGTCCAGCTCCTCTTTCGACGGCTCGGCGTGATCGGCCAGCGGATGGTCGATCACCTTCAGGCCGGCATCACGCAGCATGCGGAAGAACCGGGCGGGATTGCCGATGCCCGCGATGGCATAGACGGCCTGGCCCGCGAAGTCGGCCAGTTCGCGGCGGGAGCCGTCGGCCAGGTTCACGGCGCCCTCCGGGCGCAGCGTGAAACCGATGGCGTGGTCGATACCGGTGAGTCCCTGGCTGAATACCTGGTCGACGGTGTCGAGCCGTTCGGGCGGCTCGCGCAGCGGGCCGGCAGGCAGGCAGCGGCGGTTGCCCAGTCCGCGGTCGAAGTCGATGACGGCGATCTCCACGTTCCGGGCCAGCCGGTAGTGCTGCAGCCCGTCGTCGGAAAGGATGACGTCGGCGCCGGCAGCCACGGCGGCCCTGGCGGCCGCTACCCGGTCGGGATGCACGTACACCGGGCAATCCGCGTGGCGGGCGAAGATCAGCGCCTCGTCCCCCACCCGGTCCGGGTCCGAGCCCGCTTCCACCCGCAGCGGCCGCGGCCCCGGGTCGCCGCCGTAGCCGCGGCTGACGATGCCCGGCCGGCGGCCGCGCTCGGCCAGGCGGCGTGCCAGCCACAGGGTCAGCGGCGTCTTGCCGGTGCCGCCCACGTTGATGTTGCCCACCACGATCACGGGCGCGCCGACGTCGCGGCGGGGGAGCACACCCGCCTCGAACAGCCGGCGGCGCAGGCCGACCAGTGCGGCGAACAGCGCCCCCAGCGGCCGCAGCAGGCTGCCGCCCGAGCCTTCCCCGTACCAGACGGCTTCCAGCCAGCGGCGCATCCTCAGCTCTGGTTTTCGCTGAACTGCATGCGGTGGAGCATGGCATAGGCACCGTCGCGGCGCAGCAGCTCGTCATGGCTGCCCGTCTCCACCAGCCGGCCGGCCTCCATCACCACGATCAGGTCGGCATTCTCGATGGTGGACAGCCGATGGGCGATGACCAGCGTCGTGCGGTTCTCCATCAGCTCGGCCAGGGCGCGCTGGATCCGGCGTTCGGATTCGCTGTCGAGTGCCGACGTGGCCTCGTCCAGGATCAGCACCGGCGCATTCTTCAGCAGCGCCCGGGCGATCGCGATCCGCTGGCGCTGGCCGCCGGAGAGCAGTACGCCCCGGTCGCCCACCACCGTCTCGAGGCCGAGCGGCAGCTCGCGTACGAACTCCGTGACGTAGGCATGCTCGGCCGCCCGCTCGATGTCCTGCCGCTCGACCCGTCCGGCCGAACCGTAGGCGAGGTTGTTGGCGATGGTATCGTTGAACAGGACGACGTCCTGGCTCACCAGGCTGATCTGGGCACGCAGGCTCGCCAGCGTGTACTCGCGCACGGGACAGTCGTCGAGCAGGATCTCGCCCGAGTCGGCCTCGTAGAAGCGCGGCAGCAGACTCACCAGCGTGGACTTGCCGCTGCCCGAGCGGCCCACGATGGCGACGGTGCGACCGGGCTCGACCAGAAGGTTGACGTCCCTCAGCACCACGCCCTTCTCCTCGGCGTAGGCGAAACTCACGTCGCGGAACTCCACCTTGCCGGCCACCCGCTCCACCTCCCGGGTGCCGGTGTCCTGCTCGGCCTCCATGTCCAGCACCTCGAAGACGCTGTCGGCGGCGGCGATGCCCCGCTGCAGCGGCGCATTCATGTTGGTGAGCCGGCGCAGCGGGTCGAGCAGGAACACCATCGCCGTCATGAACGCCGTGAAGGTGCCCGGCGTCAGCTCGCCCTCGAACGACTGGACACCGGCCACGTAGACCACGCCCGCCACGCCGACCGCGAACAGCATCTGGGTGACCGCGATGCCGCCGGCCTTCGCGGCGACCAGCTTCATGTTCAGCCGCCGGTTGTTCTCGTTGGCGTCGCCGAACCGCCGGCGCTCGTAGTCCTGGCCGTTGAACACCTTCACCACCCGGTGGCCCTGCACTGCCTCCTCGGTCACCTGGGTGACGTCGCCGACCGAGTTCTGGATGCGCTGGGAGTAGCGGCGGAAGACCTTGCTGAGATAACCGATCAGCACCGCGATCAGCGGCACTACGAGCGCCACGAAGGCGGTGAGGATCAGGCTCTGGTAGATCATGACCGCCAGCAGGGAGATGATCTTCAGCGTGTCGCGGATGAGTACCGTCACCACGTTGGTGGCGGACTCGGCCACCATCTCGATGTTGTAGGTCATCTTCGACAGCAGCGGCCCGGAGGAGCGGGTATCGAAGAACGCAGCGGGCAGCACCAGGTATTTATCGAAGGTCTCGCCGCGCAGTTTCGTGATGATGCGCCGCCCGATCCAGCCGAGCCCGTACTCGGAACCGAAGCCCGCGAGCCCGCGCACGATGAAGGCGGCGACGAAGGCGGCCGGCATCCAGGCGGCGACGCTCTCGTTGCGTGCGAGCAGCGTCTCGTCCATGAGCGGCTCCATCAGCATCGCGATGCCCGCCTCCACCAGCGCCGACAAAGCCATCGCGATGCCCGCGAGTATGAGCACGAGCCGGTGTTCGGCGGTGTAGCCGAGCAGGCGCCGGTAGACCGAGAGGCCGTGGGAGTCGACGGAGACGATGGCCATGCCCTGCCCCGTCAGTCCTCGCCGGCGACGGTGGCGATGTCGATCTTCACGAAGCCCATGCGCCCGGCCACGTCCATGACGGTCACCACGGACTGGTGGCGGGCGTCGGCGTCGGCGACGATGGTGACGGGCAGCGCGGTGTCACCGCGGGATACCTCGAGCAGTGCCCGGCGCAGGGTGCCCGGGCTGTTGTTCACCAGTTCGCGGCCGTTGACCAGCAGCGTGCCGGCCGCGGTGATGGCCACTTCGAGGCGTTCGGCCTCGGCCGCCGGCGCCTCGCTCTCGGCCTCGGGCAGCGTGATCGTGAGCCGCGACTCCTTCACGAAGCTGGTGGAGACCATGAAAAAGATCAGCAGCAGGAACACGACGTCGATCAGCGACGTGAGGTTGACCTCCGGCTCCTCCCTTGCCCGGGTGTTCAGATTCATGGATTACGGTGGCTCGCGTCGCGTCGGCGCTGCACGGCCTCGACCAGTTTCAGCGCCTCTTTCTCCATCTGCACCACCAGCGCGTCCACCCGGCTGCGGAAGTAGCGGTAGCCGATCAGCGAGGGGATGGCCACGGTCAGCCCGGCGGCCGTCGTGATCAGGGCCTCGGAGATACCGCCGGCGAGTGCGCCGGGATCGCCGACGCCCTGGGTCGTGATGGCCGTAAACACCTCCACCATACCGAGCACCGTGCCGAGCAGGCCCAGCAGCGGCGAGATAGCCGCAATCGTGCCGAGGGTATCCAGGTAACGCTCGAGTTCGTGCACCACGTGGCGGCCCGTGTCCTCGACGCTCTCCTTCATCACCACGCGGTCCCGGTTGCGGTTGACCAGCCCGGCGGCCAGGATCTGGCCCAGCGGCGAACCCTGATGCAGCGACTGGATGTGGCTCTGGGTGAGCTCGTTCTTTTTGATCCAGCCCCAGACCCTGGCAGTGAGATCCTGCGGGACCACCCGCTCCTGTTTCAGGGACCAGAAACGCTCCAGCATGATGCCCATGGCGAGGACCGCGCACAGGATAATGGGCAGCATCAGCCAGCCGCCGGCTTTAACGATTTCGACCATAGTCCCGGGCTGCGCCAGAAAACGAAAATATACCTGCTAGAAACTGCCGGTACCAGAAGCCGCGGACGCCGGCGGCGGCGACCAGAGCCGCCGTCGCGACTCCCTGAGCGGGCGTACCCGCACGCCGCGATCGTCTGCGCACAGGGTAATGGCCAGCGCGCCGTACTCGCCGGTGCCCAGCACCCGGGCACCCGCGCTGCG
Source organism: uncultured Woeseiaceae bacterium (assembly GCA_964428605.1). Classification (GTDB taxonomy): domain Bacteria; phylum Pseudomonadota; class Gammaproteobacteria; order Steroidobacterales; family Woeseiaceae; genus Lentisalinibacter. Next base: position 14,766 of record CAYRZI010000051.1, on the reverse strand, counting down.
CCAGCGCCCGGCCACCTCCGGACGGGGGAAGCCCCAGCGGTTTCGCCAGGCGGCAGTGGCGATGGCAAGCCGGGGCGACAGCGCCTCCACCAGGGCCGCGCTCGAGGAGGTGGCACTGCCGTGATGGGGCATGACCACGACGTCGGCCGGACGCACGCCGCCGTTCGCCAGCAGACGGCGCTCGCTCTCGCGCTCGATGTCGCCCGGCAGCAGAAGGCGGCGCCCGCCGGCGGCGATCTCGAGCACACAGGAGCTGTCGTTGCCGTCGGCCCCGGCCGCCGGCGGCCAGAGTATGCGAAAACCGATGCCGTTCCAGTTCCAGGCATCGCCGCGGCTGCACGCCTCCGCCGCGAGCGTCGCGAGTTCCCCCGGCTCGCCGCTGGCGACCCGGGCCACCGGCACGGCGGCCGCCACGCTGGCCCCGCCGCCGGCGTGATCGTTGTCGGCATGACTGAGCATCAGCAGGTCCAGGCGGTGCACGCCCAGCGCCCGCAACGCGGGCACGATGACCCGCTCGCCGGCATCGGAGCCGCTGGCATAGGCCGGGCCGGCATCGTAGAGCATGGCGTGACCCGCCGTGCGGACCACCACCGCGAGACCCTGACCCACGTCGAGCACGTCGGCCCGGACGCAGCCTCCCGGCACGGCCGGGGCCCGCCAGAGCAAGAGCGCGAGAAGCAGCCACGCCGGCAGCCAGCGGCCGGGCAGGCGCCGGGGGAGGAGCAGCGCCGCGGCGGCCAGCAGGGTCAGCACGGCCACCACGGGGCCGTGTCCCGGCGGTCGGTAGCCGGCACCCGGCAGTGCGCCCAGCCACTCGAGGGCCGCCAGCACGAGCGCGAGCGCGCCATGGGTGAGGCCCAGCAGCCAGGCGGCGGGCGTCTGCGCGAGACCGCCGAGGGCGGCCGCGACGGCGCCCGCCAGCGTCGCCGGCACGATGAACAGGCCGAAGGCCGGGATGGCGATCAGATTGGCGGGGATGGCCGCCCACGCCACGCGGTCGAAGAACAGGAAGGTGAGCGGTACCAGCAGCAGCCACAGCCGCCATTGCAGCGAGACGAGCCCCCGCACCGGTCCGGCAGCGGCAGTGCCTGCACCGCTGGCCGCGTCACCCGCGGCAATGGCCAGAATGGCGGCCACCGCACCGAAGGAGAGCGCGAATCCGGTGGTGAGACAGTCGAGGGGCTGCACCAGCAGGACCACCACCAGCGCGAGCGACAGCCCGGCCGCCGGCCCCACCGGGCGGCGCCAGCGTCCCGCCAGCAACAGCGTCGCGAGCATCAGCAACGCACGGCGCACAGGGGTGCCGAAGCCGGCCAGCAGGCCGTAGGCCGTGGCCGCGATCATGGCCAGCAGCGCTGCCCGGTCCCGCCCTCCGGACCCCGGCAGACGCCCGGCCAGGGCGAACACCAGCCCGGCGACGAGGCCCACGTGCAGACCGGAGATGGCCATCAGGTGCGAGGTGCCGGTGGCCTGGAAGAGTTCCGTGGCGGCCCCGTCCAGTCGATGCCGGCTGCCGGTGGCGAGCGCCACCATCACGCCTCGCCCCGGGCCCTCGGGCAGAACGGCGGCAAGCCCGCTCTCGAGCCGGGAGCGCCACCAGGCCAGGCTGCCGGGTGGCGGCCCGCCCAGACGCCGGCCCTCCCCGCGCACGTAGCCGGTGGCGCCGATGCCACGGGTGAACAGCCAGCGCTCGTAATCGAACCCGCCAGGGTTGACCAGCCCCCGGGGCGCGCGCAGCACCACCGTGAACCGCCAGCGCTCGCCGATGCGCGGCACCGCCGCCGGCTCGTACCAGTTCAGCCGGATGCGCTCCGGCAGCGCCGGGTCGGTGCTGCGGGCGACGAAGGTCACGGCACGCCCGCGCCGGCGGGGGAAGTCCTCGATGACGAAAGCGGCGACGGTCTCCGTGCGGTCCTCGGCTGCGGGGAGACGGTCGGCGAGCTGCCAGTGGGCATGCAGCGCGAACCAGGCTGCCCCGGCCAGGGCGAAGGCGGGCAAGCGCACCGTGCGCAGCGCCGCTCCGGCGGCACCCAGCGCCAGCGCCGCGCCGATCAGCTGGACCGGCGGCAGCACGGGGACCCGGGCCGCCAGCAGCATCCCGGCGAGCAGCGCGAGTGCCGTGCGTACCATCCGCCGGAATCCCCCGCCCCGATCCGTTAAGATGGCGCCGCCCGGACGCCGCACCCCGCAGGGACCATGCCGAGACGTTTCTTCCGCCGCCTGAAGTTCGACCGCCACGCCATGGCCCGGCAGTGGTACATGCGCCCGTTCGAGCGCATCCTGCACGAGCCGCGCATCTGGAGCACACGCCGTCGCAGCATCGTGCCCGGTTTCGGCGTGGGCCTGTTCTGCGCCTGGATACCGGTGCCGGGGCACAGCATCATCGCGGCGCTGGTCGCACTGGCGCTGCGGGTGAACATCCCTGTCGCCGTCCTCGCTACGCTGATCACCAATCCGGTGACCATGGGCCCCTTCTACTACGCGGCCTACCGGGTCGGCGCGGCCATCCTGGAGATGAGGACCCGGGCCAACGTGGACATCCCCGCCGAATCGGTATCGGAGATGGTGGGCATCTGGCAGCCCTTCCTGCTCGGCTGCTTCATCCTCGGCAGCGCGACCGCCGCCGTCGGCTACTTCTCCCTCAACCTGATCTGGCGGTTGTCGGTCAGCGGCTACGTGCGGGCACGCAGGCGCCGTGCGGCCCGCGAGTCAGGGCGCCGCGAGACCGCAACCCGCCGCGACTAGACTGGCGCCAGGCGGCCGTCCCTCAGCTCCAGCTGCCGATCCATGCGCGCCGCGATGCGCAGGTCGTGGGTCACGATCACCAGGCTCGTGCCGTACTCCCGATTCAGCTCCAGCATCAGCTCCAGCACCTGCTCGCCGGTGTGCCCGTCCAGGTTGCCGGTGGGCTCGTCCGCGAGCACCACCCGCGGGCGGGTGATGAGCGCCCGGGCCACCGCCGCCCGCTGGCGTTCGCCGCCGGACAACTCCCCCGGCTTGTGCTCCGTGCGCTCGGCGAGCCCCACCCGGGACAGCAGCTCGCGGGCGGACTCCATGGCGCTCGCGCGCGGCAGGCGGCGGATCAGCAAAGGCATGGCCACGTTTTCCTGCGCCGTGAATTCCGGCAGCAGGTGGTGGAACTGATAGACGAAGCCGATGGCCTCGTTACGCAGCCGGCCTCGCTCGCCGTCGCCGAGCCGGTGCATCGCGTTGCCGCAGATGCTGATCTCGCCGGACGTCGGCGCGTCCAGGCCGCCGAGCAGCTGCAGCAGCGTGGTCTTGCCCGATCCCGAGGCGCCCACGATCGCCACCCGCTCGGCGGCCGCCACCGTGAGATCCACGCCTTCCAGCACCGTCAGTTCGCCGCCCGCCTCGCGGAAGCTCCGTTTCAGCCCCCGGCACTCGATGACCGCTTCAGCCTGTTCCGTCAATGTCCTCTTCCTTGCCTATTCTGCGCATTCGACCGCCCCGCGGCCGCCGCCGTTTCTCGCCGATGTGACCCGAAATCAGTCGAACCGCAGCGCATCCGCCGGATCGGTGCGCGCGCCCCGCCAGGCCGGATACAGTGTCGACAGCAGCGAGAGCGCCAGCGCCACGCCCGCGATGAGTGCCAGGTCGCCCACCCGCAGGTCCGCAGGCAGGTCGCTGATGAAATATACGTCCGGCGCCAGGAACTTGAAGCCCAGCGCGCCCTCCGCAAGGCCAACGATGGTCTTCAGGTTCACCGTGATCAGCGCGCCCAGCGCGAGGCCCGCGGCCGTGCCGATCACGCCGATGATCGCCCCCTGAATCACGAACACGGCCAGGATACCGCCCGGCCGCGCCCCGACCGTGCGCAGGATGGCGATGTCGCGCTGTTTGTCCTTCACCACCATCACCAGCGTCGAGACGATATTGAAGGCCGCCACCGCGATCACCAGCAGCAGGATCACGAACAGGATCGACTTGGTGATCTGGATGGAACGGAAGAAGCCGGAATGGCGCCGCGTCCAGTCGCTGACCAGAACGCCGCCGCCGAGCGCGGTCGCCACCTCGCGGACGATGGCCGGCGCGCCGAACAGATCGCCCAGCGCGAGACGCAGGCCGCTGACGTCGTCGCCCAGCCGGAACAGCCGCGCCGCGTCGTCGATGTGCATGAAGACCTGGCGGCGGTCGAACTCGTACATGCCGGCGCGGAAGGTGCCGGCGACGGTGAAGCGGCGCATGCGCGGGATCAGGCCGGCTGGCGTGACCACGCCCTCCGCGAGCATCAGCAGCACCCGGTCGCCGGGCCCGACGCCCAGCGCCTCCGCCAGGTCCACCCCGAGGATCACCCGGTAGGCGCGGGGCTTAAGTTCGGCGAGCGATCCTGCCCGCATCAGTTCCCCGATGCCCGAGACGGCCTTCTCCCGGGCCGGGTCGATGCCGCGGATGGCGACCCCGCTCATGCGCTCGGTGCCGGCCACGAGGCCCTGGCCGGCGACGAACGGGGCCACCGCCTGCACCCGGGGGTCGGCCAGCGCCCCGTCCGCCAGCCGACGCCAGCCCTCCAGCCGGCCGCCCGACCCCTCGATGGTGGCCTCGGCCGACATCGCGAGGATGCGTTCCTGCAGTTCGCGCTCGAAACCGTTCACCACGGACAGCACCACGATCAGCACCATCACGCCCACGGCAATGCCGGCCATGGAGATCAGCGAGATGAACGAGACGAAGCCGTTGCGCTGCCGGGAGCGCACGTACCGGATGCCCACCAGCCACTCCCAGTAGCGCGACGCGGGGGATGCCGGGCTAGTCATAGCGCAGCGCCCTCGCCGGCTGCACGGCCGCGGCCCGGCGCGCAGGGTACAGGGTGGCCAGGCCGGTGAGTGCCAGCGCAGCGGCGGCGATCGCCACGACGTCGGGCAGCTGCAGGTCGGAGGGGATCTCGGTCACGTAGTAGACGTCACCCGGCATGATCTGGAAGCCGAAGGCCTGCTCCAGCACCGGCACGATCACCGGCACGTTCACCGCCAGCAATGTGCCGAGCGCCACGCCGCCGATGGCGCCGACCCAGCCGATCACCAGCCCCTGGGTGAGGAAGACGCGCAGCACGCTGCCGGGGCTCATGCCGAGGGTGCGCAGGATGGCGATGTCCGTCTCCTTGTCCGTGACCACCATGACCAGGCTCGCCACGATATTGAAGGCGGCGACGGCGACGATGAGGGAGAGGATCAGCGACATCATGGTCTTCTCGAGGCGCACCGCGCGGAAGTAGCTCGCGTTCTCCCGGCTCCAGTCGCTGGTCTGGTAGCCCGCGCCCTGCTCCTGCGCCGCCGCACTCGATGTCGCACTGGATGTCGCAATGGATTCCGCAATCGCTTCCGCAATCACCGGGGCCCGCATGACGTCGTCGGTCTTCACGCGGATGCCGGTGACCGCGTCGCCGAGACGCTGGATGGCCGCCGCGTCGGCGAGTGAGACCAGCGCCAGCGAGGCGTCGTGGTCCTGCACTCCGGCCTCGAAGACCCCCGCCACGTGGAAGCGTCTGAGCTCGGGGCGTACCTCGCCCTCGGCCAGGCGCGGGATCAGCAGCATCACCTCGTCGCCGACGCGCACACCGAGATTGATGGCCAGCAGCCGTCCCAGCACGATGTTGAAGGTGCCCGGCTGCAGGCGGTCGAGCCGGCCCGAGACCATGCTGGCGGCGGCGGCGGAGACCCCGGTCTCCAGCGCCGGGTCGACGCCGGTGACGAACAGGGGCTGCAGTCCGGCGCGGGAGCGGGCCATGGCCTCGAACTCGACGTAGGGCGCCGCCGCCTGCACCCCGGGCATGGCCGCCACCCGCTCCAGCACGGCGGGCCAGCGCTCCAGCGTGCCGTCCACACCCGTCACGGACGCATGGGCGGTCATGCTGAGCAGCCGGCTGCGCAGTTCGTTCTCGAACCCGTTCATCACGGACAGGATGACGATGAGGGCGGCCACACCCACCGCGATGCCGATGGACGAGGCCAGCGTGATGAAGGAGACGAAGCGGGTCCGCCGGCGCGCACGCAGATACCGGAGTCCGATCGCGAGTTCCAGCGGTCCCTTCATGCCGGCCATTGCGCGATTAAACCACAACGACACCGCGACGGCCGGCGCCTCATCCGGCGACGTCCACCTCCAGCGGACGCTCGAGGCGGATGCCGTCGGGCGTGACGCCGGCACTCCAGGCAAGGACCTGCACGCCCTCGCCGGCCGCCGCGGCCAGCGCCTCCGCGTAGACCGGATCGATCTCGCGGGCCGGTGCCACCACGTCCACGTCGTCCCGCTGGACGCAGAAGACCAGCGCGGCGGCATCGCCGGCACACACCCGCTCCGTCAGCATCCGCATGTGCGCCGAGGCCCGCGCGCTGACCGCATCCGGGAAGACGGCCCGGCGGCCGCTGACCGCCGCCGTGACGTTCTTGACCTCCACCCAGCAGGGCGGCGCGGCGCCGAGCAGGAAATCCGCCCGGCTGCGCGAGTCCGGGTAGCGCACCTCCCGGCGCAGCTCGCCGCCGCCGGCAAGATGCCCGGCAAGCTCGGGTATGCGTCCGGCCTCCAGGGCCTCGCCGACGATGGCGTTGGTGCGGCCGGTGTGGATGCCCACCAGCGTGCCGGCGGCCGTCTCCACCAGTTCCCAGGTCCAGGCATAGCGGCGGCGCGGGTTGTCCGCGCGGCTCAGCCAGACCCGGGAGCCCGGCTCGGCGCAGCCGGTCATCGCACCCGTGTTCGGGCAGTGCACCGTGCACGCCTCGCCGGTGTCGGCGAACTCCACGTCGGCGAGAAAGCGCTTGTAGCGACGCATCAGGCGGGCCTCGCGCAGCGGGCGGTCGAATTCCACGGCCGGCTCCCTACAACAAAAATTCCGGCAAATCTACGCACTACGACATTTTTCCTCAATCCGGGCGGTGCTATATTCGACGCGGTTTCGAAGCGGAGAGCCGTCATGCAGAGCCTGAAACTTTCGCTTGCCGCCCTGTTGGTCGGTCCGATGCTCGCGCTGGGCAGTGCGGCGCAGGCCGAGACGCTCGACACGGACACCGGCCATGCCATGCTCACCGGCGGCGACCGGCCGTCCCGGGGCATGACCATGCAGAAGGTGCAGCAGGCCTGGGGACAGCCCGCCATGCGCCGCGCGCCGGTCGGCGAACCGCCGATCACGCGCTGGGAGTATCCGGAGTTCGTGGTCTATTTCGAACACAACCGGGTCATCCATGCCGTGCTGAAGCGGGGCAGCACCCGCTGAGCCACCCCCACCGCCCCAGGGGGGCAACGGTTTTCCGGTTATGAGATACTGACGGGCCGCCCGCGGGCGGCCCGTTCGTTTTTTCGGGCCGCCGCCGGGTGGCCGTTTTCATATGACCGCCGTACTACTCAGCAGACCGGATTTGCCTGCAACCGGCGCATCGCCCGTGCGCTGGGGCGGGCTCGTGGGCGACGCCGACGCACTCGCCGTCGCCGAGGCCGCCGCCCGCCATGCCGGACCGGTGCTGGCCGTGGCCGCCTCGGCGCGGGACGCCGACCGGCTCGAGGCTGCGCTGGGCTTCTTCACCGGCCCGGGCACCCCCGTCCTGCATTTCCCGGACTGGGAGACCCTGCCTTACGACAGCTTCTCGCCGCATCAGGACATCGTCTCCGAACGCCTGACCACGCTGGCCGGGCTGCCGGGACTCGACCGTGGCATCGTCGTGGTGGCGGCTCCCTGTCTGATGCAGCGGCTGCCGCCCACGGATTACGTGGCCGCGCGGGCGCTGTCGCTGCACACCGGCGAGAGCCTGGACAGAGACGCCTTCATCCGCAGCCTGGAGGCCGGCGGTTACCTGCGCGTGCCCGAGGTCTCCGAGCACGGCGAGTTCGCGGTACGTGGCGCCATCATCGACCTCTTCCCCATGGGCGCGCGCGAGCCCTACCGCATCGATCTCTTCGACGAAGAGATCGACACGCTCCGCGCCTTCGACCCCGAAACCCAGCTGTCCGGCGAGTCGCTCGGCAGCATCGGGATCCTGCCCGCCCGCGAGGTGCCGCTGGACGAGGACGCGGTGCGCGGCTTCCGCCGGCGTTACCGGGCCCGCTTCGCCGGCGAGGCCGCCCGCTCGGCGATCTACCGCGACGTCTCCGAAGGCATCGCCCACGGCGGCATCGAGTACTACCTGCCGCTGTTCTTCGAGGAGACCGCGACGCTGCTGGACTACCTGCCGGGCTCGACACTGATCGCGGCCGGTGCGGAACTGGACGACTCGCTGGCCGCTTTCCGTGCCGAGATCGAGGAACGCCATGCCCTGGTGTCCCTCGACCCGGATCGCCCTGTGCTGGAGCCGGATGAGGCGTTCCTGCCGGTGCAAGCCGTGCGCGACCGGCTCACCGGACGCCCCCGCCTCCTCCTCTCCGCCAACAAGCCGCTGCCGGGCGAAGGCGAGGACTTCGGCGCAAAGCCGGTGCCCGTGCTGCGACTGGACAGCCGGCGGGAAGAGGCGGCCGGCGCCCTGACCGCATTCCTGGACGGTTTCGACGGCCGGGTGCTGTTCACCGCGGAGTCGGCCGGCCGCCGGGAAGCGCTGGCCGATCTGCTCACCGACCTGAAACGGGCGCCGGCCCGGGTCACGGACTGGCAGGAGTTTTCCGCCACGGACGCGCCGCTGGCCATCGCGCTCGGCCCGCTGGAGAACGGCGTCATTCTCCCCGCGGCGCGACTGGCCATCGTGCCGGAGCAGAGCCTGTTCGGCGAACGGGCGCGGCAGGCGAGTCGGCGGCGGCGCGCGAGCCGGGATCCGGAGAACATCATCCGCCAGCTGAGCGACCTGCGTGAGGGCGCGCCGGTGGTGCACGAGGAATACGGCGTGGGGCGCTACCTGGGCCTGTCGACACTCGAGGTCGGCAAGATCCCGGCCGAATTCCTCACGCTGGAATACGCGGACGGCGACAAGCTCTACGTGCCCGTGCACTCGCTGCACCTGATCTCCCGCTACACCGGCGCCTCGCCGGAGAACGCGCCGCTGCACCGCCTGGGCAGTGACCAGTGGGAAAAAGCGAAGCGCCGCGCCGCGGAGAAGGTGCGTGACGTCGCCGCCGAACTCCTCGACGTCTACGCCCGCCGCGCCGCCCGCCCCGGGCATGCTTTCCGGCTCGACGAACACGACTACCGGGCCTTCGAAGCCGACTTCCCGTTCGAGCCCACCGAGGATCAGCAGCGGGTGATCGACGAGGTACTCGCCGACATGCGCACGGCGAGTTCCATGGACCGGGTGGTGTGCGGCGACGTGGGCTTCGGCAAGACCGAAGTGGCGCTCAGGGCCGCGTTCATCGCGGTCCAGGCCGGCAAGCAGGTGGCCATGCTGGTGCCGACGACGCTGCTGGCCCAGCAGCACCACCAGACCTTCAGCGACCGCTTCGCCGACTGGCCGGTGCGAATCGAGGTACTGTCGCGCTTCCGCTCTCGCAGGGGCATCGACGAGGTGCTGGCGGACGTGTCCGCCGGCAAGGTGGACATCGTCATCGCCACCCACAAGCTGCTGCAGCACACCTCGATGTTCAGGGACCTCGGTCTCGTGATCGTGGACGAGGAACACCGCTTCGGCGTGCGGCACAAGGAGGCGCTGAAGGCGCTGCGGGCCGACGTGGACGTTCTCACGCTGACCGCCACGCCCATCCCGCGCACGCTGAACATGGCACTGGGCGGGCTGCGCGAGCTCTCGCTGATCACCACCCCGCCGTCGGAACGCCTGGCCGTGAAGACCTTCGTCAGCCAGTGGAACGACGCCATGGTGCGGGAGGCCTGCCTGCGCGAGATCAAGCGCGGCGGCCAGGTCTACTTCGTCCACAATCGCGTCGAGGACATCGAACGGGTGCGCCAGAAGCTGGCCGAACTGGTGCCCGAGGCCGACATCCGGGTGGGCCACGGTCAGATGCCCGAACGCGAACTCGAACAGGTGATGCTGGATTTCTATCACCGCCGCTTCAACGTCCTGCTCTGCACCACCATCATCGAGAGCGGCATCGACGTGCCGACGGCGAACACCATCATCATAAACCGGGCCGACCGCTTCGGCCTGGCCCAGCTGCACCAGCTCCGCGGCCGGGTGGGACGCTCCCATCACCGGGCCTACGCCTATCTCATCGCCCCGCCGAAGGCCGCCATGACGGCGGACGCGGTAAAGCGCCTGGAGGCCATCGACTCGCTGGAGGACCTGGGCGCCGGCTTCGCGCTGGCCAGCCACGACCTCGAGATCCGCGGTGCCGGCGAGCTGCTCGGCGACGAGCAGAGCGGGCAGATCCAGGAGATCGGCTTCGCGCTGTACACGGAGATGCTGCAGCGGGCCGTGGAGAGCCTGCGCCGGGGCGACCAGCCGGACTTCGACAAGCCGCTGCACGGCGGCGTCGAGATCAATCTGCACTGCGCGGCCCTGCTGCCGGACGACTACGTGCCGGACGTGCACCTGCGTCTGGTGCTGTACAAGCGTATCGCGGGGACGCAGACGGAGGCAGATCTGCGCGAGCTGCAGGTCGAGCTCATCGACCGATTCGGCCTGCTGCCGGAGGCCGCTCGGCGGCTGCTGCAGGTGGCGGCTCTGCGCATCGCGGCCGAGCCGCTGGGCATCCGCAAGATCGACGTGGGCCCGGAGGGCGGCTCGGTGCAGTTCGGGCCGGACCCGGCTGTGGAGCCCATCACCCTGATCGAACTCATCCAGGAGCCGGGCAGCATCTACCGCCTGAAGAACGACGACCGGCTGAACTTCCGCACGCCGCTGCCCGAGGTGGACGAACGGGTGGAGCACGTGCAGGGGCTGCTGGCCCGCCTCGCCGCTGGCGCACGGCCCGAGGCGATGGCAAGCTAGCGCGATGCATGCCGGGACCCCATTGCCGAAGACCGCGCCGGCGTTGCCGCGGGGCACTCTCGCCGCGGCACTGGCCGGGTTACTGGCTGCCCTGCTGAGCGCAGGCCCCCTGCCGGCGCAGGAGTCCCCGGCGAACGGAACCGACACCGCCGCGGCGGAGGCCGAGCCGCTCGAGCAATACCGGGTGGAGCTGATCGTCTTCGAGTACGGCGATGCCCTCGCCGGCACGACGGAGGACTGGTCCGCGCCGGTGGAAGCCGTGCCGGAGGACGAGCCGCTGGCCGACGAAGACGCCGCTGCCGGGGATACCGCGGACGTCGCGCAGGACGGTCCCGATGCGCCCGCCGCCGGCGATGCGGCGCCCGTGGCGGCCGGAGACACCGCGGACGAGACCCGCGCGGACGGCGAGCCGGAGGAACCGCTGTTCCGTTTCATGCCGCTGCCGGAGGAAGAGCGGGAACTGGGTGAACTGTATCGGCGCCTCGCCAACACGGACGGCTACGAGCCGCTGCTGCACGTCGCCTGGCAGCAGCCGGGCTACGAGCCCGACGCTTCGCAGCCGCTGGATCTGGCGCGCCTGGCCGAGCTGCCCGAGCGCTTGCGCGGCGAGGCGCGGCTCTATCGCTCCCGCTTCCTCCACCTGGTTCTGGACCTGGAGCTGTGGTCGGCGCCGGGCGGGGACCGGATCGCGCCGCAGGCGCCGCCGCGGCCGCTGTACGGCGTGGCCGAGGCCGAACCGCTGGCGGCGCTGGAGCCGGACGTCTACCGGCTCAACGAAAGGCGCAAGCTGCGCAGCGGAGAACTCCACTACTACGACCATTCCCGCTACGGCGTGCTGGCGAAGGTAACCCCGGTGGAAGCGGAGGAAGCATCGGGCGAGCCCGGACAGGACGACGGCGGTGAAGCCGGGGGCACCGGTGAGCAGGTCTTACCGGCGGGCGCTGGGTCCGGCTGACGCCTCAGTGCCCGGCCGGCGAGGCCAGGGCGTCCATCACGAACTCCTCGGGATCCCGCTCCCCATCGGGCAGTGCCGGGGTCACCGTACAGTGCACCGTGACGAACCGCCCCACCGGCGAATGCGGATGATGGATACCCAGCTCCCGCACCTGCGCGCTGATGGAATCGGCGAACGCCCGCACGGCTGCCTCGTCGCCGCCGTGCACCAGCGCCACGATGCAGTCCTCCTCCAGCCGTGAGGCGATGTCGCTCGCGCGGCGCAGGCGCCGGGTGATGCACCGTGCCACCCGCCGCACCATGGACTCGGTGGCATGCCGGCCGAAGGTGTCGAGATAGGCCCGGAAGGCCTCGATGCGGAATACCAGCAGGGACAGCCGGTGGCCTTCCCGACGGGCCAGCGCCCAGTCGTGGGACAGCACACCGTCGAAGAACGGCCGCGGCGCCAGTCCGGTGGCGGCGTCCCGCCTCTCCGCGGGGAGCGGCTCCGTCGGGCTCGGC
>CAYRZI010000051.1:0-2487 GCA_964428605.1 uncultured Woeseiaceae bacterium | reverse complement strand
GGCGGGAGAGGACCTCGCCGTGGCGCAGCGCCAGATGGCAGCTCGCGTAGGCCGCGCCGTCGGCGGCCTCCAGCGGCGACACGGTCAGCGACAGTGCCGGTCCGGGTTCGTCCGGCGTGCCCGCATAGACGGTGAGATGGATCGGCTCCCCCGCCGCCAGCGCGCCGTCCACCCGCGGCCAGTCGTCGCGGCCGCCCAGTCCCTCCAGGATGTGCTCCAGGTTCTGGCCCGACAGCCGGCCCGGACTCAGCCGCGCCAGTTCGCCGAAGGCGGCATTGAAGAAGACGGTCTGCCAGTCGCCGTCCCGCCGCGCCGCCACCAGCACCCCCTCGGGCAGGCCGAGCAGCAGCGACTCGAGCAGGTTCTTGGACAGTGACTTCATCGCGGCTCAGGCTGCCTCCGGTGACGTGCCGGTCGCGGTGATCAGGGCCAGTGCGACGCGGCCGGCCGCCTCCGCACCGCGGGTGAGGTTCTCCTCGAGATCGGCGTGTATGGCGGCCCCCCCGCGGCCGGCGGCCCGATTGACCAGCACCGCGAGACAAGCGTATTCCAGCGCCAGCTCCCGCGCCAGCACCGCCTCCGGCATGCCGGTCATGCCGATATACTCGACGCCCTCGCCGGCCAGCCGGTCCACCTCGGCCCGGGTCTCGAGCCGCGGTCCCTGGGTGACGCCGTAGACCCCGCCGGCCCGGCAGGGGACGCCCAGCGCGGCGGCCCGGCCGATCAGCGCCTGGCGCAGGGCGGCGTCGTAGGGCTCGGTGAAGTCGACGTGCTCCAGCGGACCGGAATCGCCGTCGAAAAAGGTGGACTCCCGGCCCCAGCTGTAGTCGATGACCTGATCCGGCACCGCCAGCGAGCCCAGCGGCGGCTCCGCGGGCACCACGCCCACCGCGTTGACCGCGATCACCCGGCACACGCCGAGCTGGTCCAGTGCCCAGAGGTTGGCCCGGTAATTCACCCGGTGGGGCGCGATGTCGTGGCCGGCGCCGTGGCGGGACAGGAACCAGAATCGCTGCCCGGCGACGGACAGGCGGACCAGCGCCGCCGACGGCGGGCCGAACGGCGTCGTCATCTCACGGCTCTCGGCCACCTCCACGCCGGGCATGCGCTCCAGTCCGGAGCCGCCGATCACGGCGAAGCCACTGTCCTCCGTCACGGAAGATCCTCCAGTGCATAGAGGCCGGGCAGCTCGCGCCACCGGCCCCGGTAGTCCATGCCGCAGCCGACAATGTAGCGGTCCGGCACCAGAAAGCCGCGGAAATCCGGCTCGAGCTCCGCGGCCCGGTCGGGCAGGTCCTTCTCGGTCAGCACGCAGGTCAGCACCTCCCCGGCGCCGGCGTCCCGGCAATGCGCCGCCACGCCGGCCAGGGTAATGCCCTCGTCGAGGATGTCGTCGACGATTACCACGGCCCGGCCGGCCAGCGGTGTCTGCGGGAGCGCATGCCAGCGCAGTTCCCCGCCCCGGGCACCGTCGCCGTAACGGCCCACCCGGAGGGTGTCGTTCACGTGCGGGATGGCCAGCCTGCGGGAGATCTCCGCCGCCGGCATGCGGCCGCCCTCGAGGACAGCGATCAGCACGGGCTCGCGCCCCGCCAGACGCGCCGCGATGGCGCCGGCCAGACGGTCGAACGCCGCCGCCACCTCCGCCGGGCTGGCGATGCGCTCGGCGCCGGCGGGAATGCGTACGCCGTCGGCGTGCCGGGAAGTGAGGTCGTCAGGCATCGAGTTCCAGCACCGGCCGGTCCATGGCTTGCGCGAGTTCGGCGTGCAGCGCCTGCCAGCGCTCGCCGGCCAGCAGCCGTTCCCGGCCCGTTCTCCGCCGCCCGTGGAAGCGGGCCAGACGGACCAGGCTCGGTGGGTGGCGGTAGTCGCCGAGCCCCTCGGCGGTGGCCTCGGCCCGTGCGCGGTCGTTGCAGACCAGCACCATGTCGCAGCCGGCTTCCAGCGCCGCCCGGGCGCGCCGCGACATGCTGCCCACACTCTCCGTGGCCTTCATGCTCAGATCGTCGGAGAAGACGGCGCCGTCGAAGCCGAGCCGCCCGCGCAGCTCCTCGCTGATCCACCAGCGGGAAAACGTGGCCGGCCGGGCGTCCACCTCGCTGTAGACCACGTGCGCCGTCATGATCCCCGGCAGGCCCGCCCGCACGAGGCGTTCGAAGGGCTTCAGGTCCTCCATGATCTCGCTGAAGGGCCGACGGTCGACGGGCAGCTCCTCGTGGGAGTCCGGCACCACCGCACCGTGCCCGGGGAAATGCTTCGCCACCGCGGCCATGCCGGCATCCTGCATGCCGTGCATGCAGGCCGCCGCCAGCTCGCCCACCGTCTCCGGGGTCGCGTGGAAGGCCCGGTCGCCGATGACCTCGCTCAGCCCCCAGTCGAGGTCCAGCACCGGGGCGAAGGAGAAGTCGACGCCGACCGCACCGAGTTCGGCGGCCAGCAGCCAGCCCGTGTGCCGGGCCAGCCGGCGGCCGGTGTCCGGGTCCGCGT
>CAYRZI010000050.1:6699-20014 GCA_964428605.1 uncultured Woeseiaceae bacterium | reverse complement strand
CCTACATGTCGTCTATCTCGGGCTTGATGACCAGGTCGATGCGGCGGTTGCGGGCGCGGCCGTCCGCGGTCTCGTTGCTGGCGATGGGCCGGGTCTCGCCATAGCCGGTGGCACTCAGCCGGTAGCTCGGCACCCTGAGCGCGTTGATCATGTACTGCATGACGGCGTCGGCACGGGCCTGGGACAGGCGCAGGTTGCTCTCGTCGCCGCCGTAGCTGTCGGTGTGGCCCTCCACGGTGAGCTGGCTGCGCGGGAAGACGTTGATGGCGCGCTCCACCTTCTCCATGAGGGGGTAGTGCTCGGCCTCCAGCGAGGCGCTGCCGCTCGGGAAGCTGAGGCCGACGAGGCGCAGCGTCACGTCGTTGCCCTCGCGGAAGACCTGCGCCTCGTCGCGCTCGAACATCTTCTCCACCTGGGCGAACTGCTCGCGGATGCGGTTCTGGGCCTGCAGACGCTGCATCAGCGTGCGGCGTTCCTCGATGGCGCCGCCCAGCTTCTCGTCCAGGATGCGGATCTCCTCTTCCATCTCCGCCACCCGCGAGACGCTGTCCTCCAGGTCCTGCTCCAGCGTCCGGTTGCGGGTGCGCAGGTTCTCGACGTAGGCGACCAGCTCCGCGGTGAGCGCCTCGTTGCCGTCCACCAGATCCGGGACGATGTCGGCTGCGCCGGCCACCGCCTTCAGGGAGCGCTCCCACGAGAGGATGAGTTCCTCCTCGGTCAACTCGTCGTCGCGTACGTCGCGCACCACATCGGCCAGCCGGATGGCGTGGCGGGCCTCGTAATTGGCCTGGCGGGCGAGGCTGCGGGGCAGGTCGGTGTCGTAGCGGTTCTCGTTCAGTTCCTTCTCCGCCTCCTGCAGCAGCCGCTTCGAGCGCGCCAGGGTGATGGGTGCATAGCGCTGCACCCGGGCCCGGTCGGCCTCCTCCAGCAGGCGGCGGGTGTCGCTGAGATAGCGGCTCTTGATGGCGGAGAGTTCGGCGTCCCGGTACAGGCTCTCGGCCTCGGCCGCCCGCTCCCGGGCGTCCTGCAGGTCGCCGCCTTCCAGCTCCCGTATGGCGTCGCCGAACTGGTCTTCGGCGTCCTCCCAGATGGGGGCCGAGCGCGCGGGGGCCTCGGCCTCCCGGGCATCCTCCCGGGTCTCGATCACCGTGGCGAGCGTGATGCGGGCGAGCTCGGCCGCCTCGGCGGCGCTGGTGAAGTGCTCCTCGGCATCGGCCAGCTTGCCGCGAATGTAGTCGACGCTGCGGCCCCGCTCGAGGCCCTCCTCCGCCGCTTCGTAGTCCTTCACACCCCGCTCCCAGTGCCGGGGCGAGAACAGGGAGGCCTGCAGCTCGTCGGCCGCGGCGCGGGCGGCGTCCGCATCCTCGAACAAAGCGGCTCGCAGTTCCTGGGCACCGGCGCCGGCGGCGGCCAGGGCGCAGAGGCAGAGCAGGAGAGCGGCAGGACGGGTGACGGAGCGAAGCATCGGCTTTTCCTCGGGGTTCCGGCAGGTCGGAGTGGGGTCGATAGTGTTACGTCGGTCGCGGGGCGTTGCAACCGAATGGCTCCCGGCTGCATCCAGTACTTCGAGGAGGCCCGAAACCGGCTACGAAGAGGGGGAGCACGATCATGAACCATCTGCAAAGACGAAGCCGCGCCATCGCGGAGCGGGAGCAGCGCCGCGGGACCTGCCCGCCGGGGCCGCTGGTGCGCCCCTGGTGCGGCAAGAAGGCCGTTTCTGTGCAGCGGCTCACAGTATCGTCCCGCGAGGGACGCCTATCCTCGGGCCCATGGAAAGGCACTGCGCCCAGTACTACGCGGAGTTCCTCCTGAGGGACGGCAGCCGCGCCGCCGACGAGTACAGCGGTATCGTCGAACTCTGTCGCCCGGCAGGCACCGAGGTGGAGCCGGAGGACATCGAGGCGCTGCTGGCGAGCAACTTCCAGCTCGACGCGGAATGCGTGCAGCTGTTGCGCTGGGCGAGGGTGCACTGAATAGCGGTTGGACGCGGCAGCGCCGCGGAGTTTTCTCTCCAGGCTTTCTAGCCTCCCTGTTGAAACGCCCGGCACGCCCGGGCGTCTTTTTTCAGGCCTCGAACACCATCTCGTAGCCGGCGTACTTGCGCACGTTCAGGACGCCGCTGTCGAGGATCAGATACTGGCCCTTGATGCCGAGCAGGGTGCCGGCGACCGACGGCGTCTTGTCCAGGTTCAGCGCCCGGACCTTCTCCGGGTATGCGCTGACAGGGTAGTGGATCACCACCTCGTCGGCGTCGGTGACCGGTTCGATGACGCCGGCGCCGAACTCTTCCGCTATGGCATCCAGCTCCTGCCCCGCTAGTTCCAGCAACTCGTCCCGGCGCTCGGCGAGGGCGCGGGGCTCCGGGTCGCCCTTCAGCATACGCCGCCAGTCCGTCTTGTCGGCGACGTGGCGGCCGATGGCCACCTCCGCCAGCCCGGCGATACGCCGGCTCGCCACACGCAACACCGGCAGCGCCTGGCGGGCGCCCTGGTCGATCCAGCGGGTGGGCACCTGGGAGGCGCGGGTGATGCCGACCTTCAGTCCCGAGGAGTTGGCCAGGTAGACGACGTGGGAGCGCATGCAGTTGGCCTCGCCCCAGTCCGGTTCCCGGCAGGTGCCCTCGTGGAAGTGGCAGCGCTCCGGGCGCACGATGCAGATGTCGCAGCGGGCGAGACCGCGGGCGCAGGGGAAGCAGTGGCCCTGGTTGAAGCTCTTCGACGTCTTGCGCCCGCAGGCCACGCAATGGATGGCGCCCGTATGGGTCAGTGCGATCTCCCGACCGAGGTAGTCGTTCAGCGGCTCCTCGGCATTGCCGAGGGGCAGCCGGTAGCTCACGGGCGCGCTGTGTTCGGCGCGGAGTTTTCTGAGGTGTCCTTGCAGGGGCATGACCGTGGTTCCGACGATTGCGTGGGCCGACAGCAGTGCGACAGAGTTTGATGCCGCGGTGCGGCATGCGACAATAGCCGGTCAGCTTCCGCAAGACCAGGACGTCAGGGAAACGATGACAGAGAAGACCGAAGCCTTCCGCGGCATCCCCATCGTGCAGGGCACGGCGAGGAGCGGAGAGAAGTACCGCACCGACGCCGGGTTTACCGCCATCAAGAACGGCATCAAGACCGGCCGTGACGAGCAGCCGGTGATGCGGGGCGGCAAGCCGCACTGGCTGCGGGCGAAGATGCCCGCCGGCCGGAAATACTCCGCCGTGAAGCAGACCGTGCGCGAGAACCGCCTCAGCACCGTCTGCGAGGAGTCCATGTGCCCGAACATCGGCGAATGCTGGAATGCCGGCACGGCCACCATCATGGTGATGGGCTCGGTGTGCACCCGGGCCTGCCGGTTCTGTGCCGTGGACACGGGCAACCCGCGCGGCTGGCTGGATCCCGAGGAGCCGGCCAACACCGCCAGGGCCGTCGAGCTCATGAACCTGAATTACGTGGTGCTCACCTCCGTGGACCGGGACGACCTGCCGGACGGCGGCGCCTCGCACTACGCGGCCTGCGTGCGTGAGATCAAGGCGCTCAGGCCGCAGACTGCGGTGGAGGCCCTGACGCCGGATTTCGACGGCGACACCGGGGCGGTGGAACTGCTGGTGGACTCCGGGCTGGAAGTCTTCGCGCAGAACGTCGAGACCGTGCGCCGGCTCACCCATCCCGTGCGCGACCCCCGGGCCGGCTACGACAAGACCCTGTCCGTCCTCGCCCACGCCAAGCGCTACCGTCCCGACGTGCTCACCAAGACCAGCCTGATGCTCGGCCTCGGCGAGACGGACGAGGAGATCCACGAGACCATGGACGACCTGCGCGCCATCGACGTGGACATCCTCACGCTCGGTCAGTACCTGCAGCCCACCAGGAATCACCTGCGGGTGGAGCGCTTCGTCTCGCCGGAGGAGTTCGCCCGCTACCGCGAGGCGGGCCTCGCGAAGGGCTTCCTCGAGGTCGTCGCCGGGCCCCTGGTGCGCTCGAGCTACCGGGCCGAACGGGTGCTGGAGCAGAACAACGTGGGCATCGCTGCCGACGCGGCGGCCGGGACCGCCTCCTGACCGGGAGCGCGCCGATGGAAGACTTCCTCGCCAACTACGGCCTGTTTCTGGCCAAGACCGTCACCTTCGTGGCGGCCGTGCTGGTGATCATCGCGGCCGGTGCCGCGGCGTCGCGCAAGGTGTCAGGCGGGGAAGGCCTGAAGGTGGAGAACCTGAACGAGCGCTATCGCAAGCTCGCGGGCACGCTGAAGAAGAGCGTGGTCAGCCGCAAGGCCGCGAAGGCGCTGGCGAAGGCCGAGAAGGCGGCCGCCAAGAAGGCGGCGAAGAGCGCCGGCAAGGGCGAGGAGTCCCGGCCGCGGCTGTTCGTGATCGACTTCAAGGGCGACATCAAGGCGACGGGCGTCGCCGCCCTGCGCGAGGAGGTGAGTGCCGTGCTGGCCGTGGCCGGCGACGGCGACGAGGTGCTGATGCGCCTGGAGAACGCCGGCGGCATGGTGCACGAACACGGCCTGGCGGCCTCCCAGCTGGTACGCCTGCGCGAGGCCGGCGTGAAACTCACGGTGGCGGTGGACCGGGTGGCGGCGAGCGGCGGCTACCTCATGGCCTGCATCGCCGACCGCATCGTCGCCGCGCCCTTCGCCATCCTGGGCTCCATCGGCGTGCTCGCGCAGCTGCCCAACTTCAACCGCATGCTGGACAACCACGGCGTGGAGTTCGAGCAGATCGCAGCCGGCAAGTACAAGCGCACGGTGACGATGTTCGGCAAGAACACCGAGGAGGACCGGGACAAGCTGCGCCAGGAACTCGAGGATGTGCACAGGCTGTTCCAGCAGGCCGTGGGCCGCTACCGGCCCGACCTGGATATGGACAAGGTGGCCACGGGCGAGCACTGGTACGGCAGCCGGGCCATCGACCTCGCACTCGCGGACGATCTCGCCACCAGCGACGAGCTGCTGGTCAGGGCGGTCGAGGAACGGGACGTCTACAAGGTGACCTACGAGGTCAAGCAGCCGCTGCCGAAGAAGGTGCTGCATTCCATGGACGCCATAGCGGAGCGGGCGGCCGACATCCTCTGGCGGCGTCTGCAGGAGAGCCGCTACCTGCGCTGAACCGGGACACCGGGTCTGGTTTAGAATGCGGGCGTCACCCGCGCGGCTCGCCCGGGGGCGCGGCAGACCGGAACTCGTCCGGACGCCGCCAGTCTGATTGAACATCGAGACCGACGAGTACCGCCATGATGCAGTCCAGATTCCGCCGCTCGAGCGCCGCCGTCCCGAGCAGGGCCGCCGTCGCCACCGTCGCCGTCGCGGCGATGCTGGTGCTGGCCGCCGGCTGCGCCACGTCGCCCACCGGGCGCAGCCAGCTGATCCTGCAGTCCGACGAGGAACTGCGGGCCCAGGGCGAGGCCGCCTTCACCCAGTTGCGCGCCGAGATGCCCCTGTCTACGGATCGGGCCACCATCGACTTCGTCGCCTGCGTGGCCAACGCCATCGTGGGCCAGCTCGAGGGCGAGATGGCCGCGCTGAACTGGGAACTGGCGGTGGTCGAGAGGCCCGAGGTGAACGCGTTCGTGCTGCCCGGCGGCAAGATCACCGTGTTCACCGGGCTGCTCGGCGTCACGGAGAACGACGACCAGCTCGCCGCCGTCATGGGCCACGAGGTGGCCCACGTGACCGCCCGCCACCCCAACGAGCGCGCTTCCCGGGCGACGGCCACCGGCTACACGGTGGGCTTCCTGAGCGCCATCGTCGGCGGCACGGCCATGGCCAACCGCAGCGCCTCCACCGCCATCCAGATGGCCGCGCAGCTCGGCATCACGCTGCCGTTCACGCGCACCCAGGAGCGCGAGGCCGACATCGTGGGCATCGAGTACATGGCCCGCGCCGGCTTCGACCCCCGCGAGAGCGTGGAGCTGTGGAAGAACATGCGTGCAGAGAACAAGGGCGAGCCGCCCGAGTTCCTCTCCACCCACCCCTCCAGCGAGGACCGCATCGACAAGCTGGTGGCCCACTACCCGGTGGCGCTGAAGCTCTACAACGAGGCGCGGGCCGCCGGCAAGGCGCCGGATTGCGGCCCGAAGCCCGTGATCGAGAAGCCGGAGTCCTGACCCCGGGCGTGCTGGTCAGCGCCACCGACACCGGCCTCGCCTGCACGGCCGGCGGCTTCCACATCGATCCCTGGCGACCGGCGCAGACCGCGCTCATCACTCATGCCCACGCCGACCATGCCAGGCCGGGCTCGCAGGTCTACTACGCGGCGGCCCCCGGCGTCGGCCTGCTGAGGAAACGCCTCGGCGCGGATGCCGACATCCGCCCGGTCGAGTGGGGCCAGCGCCTGGCCTTTGGCGAGACTACGGTGTCCTTCCATCCCGCCGGCCACGTGCTGGGCTCCGCGCAGATCCGCATTGAGGCCGAAGTGGGCGTCTGGGTGGTGTCCGGCGACTACAAGCGGGACGCCGACCCCACCTGTACGCCGTTCGAGGTGGTGCCCTGCGACACTTTCATCACCGAGGCCACGTTCGCGCTGCCCGTTTACCGCTGGAAGCCGGGTCACGAGACCGCCGCCGAGATCCACGACTGGTGGCAGGGCAACGCGGCCTCCGGACGGCCGTCGGTGCTGTTCTGCTACGCGCTCGGCAAGGCCCAGCGGGTGCTGGCCGAGCTTGCGGCATTCACCGACGAGCGGGTGTTCGTACACGGTGCCGTGGACGCGCTGGTGGCCGTCTATCGGGAGGCGGGCGTCGCCATGCTGCCGACGGAGAAGGTGGATCTTCGCCGCAAGGGCGACTATGCGGGTGAACTGATCATCGCGCCGCCGGGCGCCGCGGGCAGCACCTGGATGCGCCGTTTCCGCCAGGCCAGCACCGGCTTCTGCTCGGGCTGGATGCGCATCCGCGGCCAGCGCCGCCGGCGGGGCTACGACCGGGGTTTCGTGCTCTCGGATCACGCGGACTGGCCGTCGCTGCTCGCCACCATCCAGGAGACCGGCGCCTCCCGGGTGCTGGCCACCCACGGCCATACGGATGCGCTGGTGCGCCTGCTGCGGGAGCGCGGCGTGGATGCCGCCGCGCTGGAGACGCTGTACGACGGCAGTGGCGATGATCAGTAAGGAGCGGCACCAGGGTCGGCACCAGGGTCGGCACGAGGGCCGGCACCGGCATGCGTGACTTCAGCCGCCTCTACCAGGAGCTGGACCAGACCACCTCCACCAATCTGAAGGTGGCGGCGATGGTGCGCTATTTCTCCGAAGCGCCGGCGGCGGACGCGGCCTGGGCCGTGTACTTCCTGTCCGGGCGCCGGATGAAGCGCCTGGTCGGGCCGGCCCGCCTGCGCCGGTGGCTGTACGACAGCGTGGACCTGCCGGACTGGCTGGTGGACGACACCTACGCTTCCGTGGGCGACCTGGCGGAAACCATCGCACTCCTGACCGATGCAGGCCGCGCGGCATCCGCCGACGGCCGTTCGCTGGCGGACTGGCTGGAGACCGAGATCCTGCCCCTGCGCGGCCTGGACGCCGACGCGCAGGGCGAGCGGGTGAAGCGCTGGTGGGCCACCCTGGACTACGAGCAGTGCTACCTGCTGAACAAGCTCCTGACCGGCGCGCTGCGGGTGGGGGTCTCCCGCACGCTCGCGGCGCGCGCCCTGGCCGAGGCCGCCGACCTGCCGCGGCCGGTCATACTGCATCGCCTGATGGGGCAATGGGAGCCCGATGCCGGGTTCTTCGGGCGGCTGATGTCGCCGGACGACGGTGAGGCGGATGTCTCCCGGCCCTATCCCTTCTGCCTGGCCGCGCCGCTGGACGACACCCTTCCTGCGGATCTGCCGGGCACGCCGGCGGACTGGCAGGTGGAGTGGAAGTGGGACGGCATTCGCGCCCAGCTCGTGCGCCGCGCCGGCCGCGGCTTCCTCTGGTCACGGGGCGAGGACCTGATCACCGACCGATTCCCCGAGGTAAGAGATGCGGCGCAAGTGCTGCCCGACGGCACGGTGCTGGACGGCGAGATCCTGGCCTGGGACGCCGCCGCCGGCGTCATGGACTTCGCCGCGCTGCAGCGGCGCATCGGCCGCAAGCGCGTGGGCGCGAAGCTGCTGACCGAGGTGCCCGTGGTCTTCCTCGCCTACGATCTGCTGGAACACGCCGGCGAAGACGTCCGCCACCGGTCGCTGGCCGAGCGTCGCGCCGCGCTGGCCGACGTCGTGCCGGCCGCAGACGAGACACTCAGGCTCTCGCCCGTCGTGGAAGCGCGCGACTGGGCGGGCTATGCGGCGCTGCGCGGCGAGTCCCGGGAGCGCCGCGTAGAGGGCATGATGCTGAAGGCGCTGGACTCACCCTATGGTACCGGCCGCCAGCGGGGCCTGTGGTGGAAATGGAAGGTGGCGCCCCACACCGTCGATGCGGTGATGATCTATGCACAGCCCGGACACGGGCGGCGGGCCAACCTGTACACCGACTATACTTTCGCGGTCTGGCGGGACGGCGGGCTGGTGCCCATCGCCAAGGCCTACTCCGGCCTGGACAACGCCGAGATCCGGGAGCTGGACCGCTGGATCCGGCGCAACACGGTGGAGCGCTTCGGGCCCGTGCGTTCCGTGCGGCCGGAGCAGGTATTCGAGATCGCCTTCGAGGGCATCAATGTCTCCCGCCGCCACAAGTCCGGCGTGGCACTCAGATTCCCCCGCATCGCCCGCTGGCGCCGGGACCTGGGCGTAAATGACGCCGACGACATCGAGAGCGTGAGGGCGCTGGTGCCCTCGTGAGCGAGAATTTGACGGCAGGTGTGACAGGCAATTTCGATGCGCGGCTGCAGGCGTGGTTCGACCAGCGCGGCTGGCGCCTGTTCGACTTCCAGCGGGAGGCCCGCGACGCCTACCTCGCCGGCGAGTCCGGGCTGATCCACTCGCCGACCGGCAGCGGCAAGTCGCTGGCGGCCTGGCTCGGCCCGCTGGCCGAGGCCGAGGCAGCAGGCTGGCCGGAGGGCGGGCCGCGGGTGCTCTGGATCACGCCCCTGCGCGCGCTGGCGGTCGATACCCGGGAGAACCTGGCAGACGCGGCGGCCGCCCTCGGCAGTGACTGGCGGGTGGAGGTGCGCAGCGGCGACACGTCCCAGTCCGTGCGGGGGAGGCAGCGCAGGCGGCCGCCCGAGGCCCTGGTCACGACACCCGAGAGCCTCTCGGTGCTGCTGAGCTACGCGGACGGCGCCAGCTGGTTCCGCCGCCTCGCCTGCGTGGTGGTGGACGAGTGGCACGAGCTGCTGGGTACCAAGCGGGGCGTGCAGCTGGAACTCTGCCTCGCCCGGCTGCGGGGTATTGCGCCGGGCCTCAGGACCTGGGGCCTGTCCGCGACGCTGGCCAACCTGGCCGAGGCGCGGGACGTGCTGCTCGGGCCGGGGGCGGAGGGCCGTCTGGTGCGCGGGCAGGCGCCGAAGACCGTGCGCATCCGCTCGGTGCTGCCCGACACCCCGGAGCGTTTCCCCTGGGCCGGCCACCTGGGTATCCGGCTGCTGCCGGCCGTGATCGGGGCCATCGAGGCCGCCGGTACCACGCTGCTGTTCACCAACACCCGCTCCCAGGCGGAGCTGTGGTTCCAGGGGCTGGTGGACGCCCGACCGGAATGGGTGGGGCGCATCGCGCTCCATCACGGCTCCATCGACCGCAAGCTCCGGCGGCGCATCGAGGATGCCCTGCGGGCCGGGGAACTGCGCTGCGTGGTGTGCACCTCGTCACTGGATTTGGGCGTGGACTTCAGCCCGGTGGACCGGGTGATGCAGGTGGGCAGCCCCAAGGGCGTCGCCCGGCTGCTGCAGCGCGCCGGGCGCAGCGGCCACCGGCCCGGCGCGGTGTCGGAGGTGCTTTGCGTGCCCACCCATGCCTTCGAACTGGTAGAGATCGCGGCCGCCCGACGTGCAGCCGAGCAGGGCCGCATCGAGGCG
Organism: uncultured Woeseiaceae bacterium; assembly: GCA_964428605.1. Taxonomy (GTDB): domain Bacteria; phylum Pseudomonadota; class Gammaproteobacteria; order Steroidobacterales; family Woeseiaceae; genus Lentisalinibacter. The sequence goes on along the minus strand of CAYRZI010000050.1, from coordinate 10,103 downwards.
CGGCGCCCCCTGACGCGCTCGCTGGACGTGCTGGCCCAGCACCTGGTCACCATTGCGCTGGGCGGCGGTTTCGAGGCGGAGGCGATGCGCGCCGAGGTGAACCGGACCCACGCCTTCGCCGGCATAACGGACACCGAATGGGGCTGGGTGATGGACTTCGTCACACGCGGCGGCCAGGCGTTGCAGGGTTACCCGCAGTACCGCCGCGTGGAGGCCGTGGACGGCCGCTACCGGGTGACCGACCGGGGCATCGGCCAGCGCCACCGCATGGGCATCGGCACCATCGCCAGCGACACCGCCATGAACATCCGCTGGCTGACCGGCGGCTCGCTCGGCACCATCGAGGAGTCGTTCGTCTCCCGGCTGGAGCGCGGCGACCGGTTCCTGTTCGCCGGCCGGCTGGTGGAGCTTGCCCGGGTGCGTGACATGACCGCCTACGTGCGCCGGGCGAAGAAGGGCAGGCGCACCGTGCCGCGCTGGCAGGGCGGCCGCATGCCGTTGTCCACCGAGCTGGCCGACGGCGTGCTCGAGGTGCTGGAGGCGGCGCGCCCGGATGAGTCCGGACCCGCCGAGGTGACGGCGGTGGCAGGACTGCTGGAGCTGCAGCGGCGCTGGTCCCGGCTGCCGGTGCCGGGCGAGCTGCTGGTGGAGGTGACCCGCAGCCGGGAGGGCGTCAGCCTGTTCTGCTATCCGTTCGCGGGCCGGCTCGTGCATGAGGGTCTCGCCACCCTGCTCGCCTGGCGCCTGTCCCGCCAGACGCCCGCCACCTTCACGCTGTCCGCCAACGATTACGGTCTGGAACTCCTCTCCCGACAGGAACCGGAGATCGACGCGGGCCGACTCGGCCGTCTGCTCGCCCCCGGCGACCTGGAGGCGGACCTGCTCGCCTGCATGAACACCAGCGAGATCGCGAAACGCCGCTTCCGCGACATCGCCCGCATCGCGGGTCTGGTGTTCCAGGGCTATCCCGGCCGGGGCAAGTCGACCCGCCAGATCCAGGCCTCCAGCGGCCTGATCTTCGACGTGCTCGAGCGCTACGACGGCGACAACCTGCTGCTGGGCCAGGCCCGCCGCGAGGTGCTGGAGAATCAGCTGGAAACCCGGCGCATGCGGGAGACGCTGACGTCGATCGGGCAGAAGGACATCGTCATCGAGCGCCCGGAACGGCTCACGCCGCTGGCCTTCCCGCTGTGGGCGGAACGCCTGCAGAGCCAGATCCTCTCCAGCGAGACCTGGCGCGACCGGGTCGAGCGCATGGCCGCCAGCCTGGAGCGGGCCGCCGAGCGGCGGCGCAAGAGCGCATGAGCGCCGTGGCGAGCGGCATGCCCGCCGGCACGCTCCCGCTCGACTGCGCGGGCGAGCGGCTGCTGCTGCATCACGAGCGTGCCCTGTACTGGCCGCGGCGCCGGCTGCTGCTGGTGGCCGACGTGCATCTCGGCAAGGAATGGGCCTTCGGCCGGGCGGGCCTGGCCGTGCCCGGCGGCGCCACCGGCTCGGACCTGGACCGCCTGGCCCGCCTGGTCACGGAGTTCGGCGCCGGCGAGCTGGTGGTGCTGGGTGACTTCACGCACGCGCCGCCGGGCGACGAGGACGGATGGCTGGCGGCGATCACCGCCTGGCTCGACCGCCTGCCGGCCACCGTCAGCATCGTCGCGGGCAACCACGACCGGCCCGTGACCCGGCAGCGGCTCGACGCCCGCATCCGCTGGTTCCCCGAGGCCCGGCCGGAAGCGCCTTTCGTCCTGCAGCACAAGCCGGAGGCCGATCCCCGGGGCTACGGTCTCGGCGGCCACCTGCACCCGACGGTGCATCTGCGTACCCGCGGCGACCGGCTGCGACTGCCCGTGTTCTGGTTCCGCGGCGACCACGGCGTCCTGCCCGCCTTCGGCACCTTCACCGGCGGCCACAACATCCGCCCGACGGCCGACGAGCGGGTCTTCGCGGTGGGCCCGGAGGCGGTGGTGGCGCTGCCGGCCGCAGCGCGATGAGCGTCGCGCGCACGGTCCGGCAGGTCACCGCCATCGTCGGCATCGACTGTGCCACCGACCCGAAGAAGACCGGCGTAGTCGGGCTCGCCGCCGACGGTGAGCGTTTCCGCGTGACGCTGGCGGCCCTGGGCGACGTACCCGGCTCGGTTGCCCGGCTCGCGGCGGCGGCCGCCGGCCCCGGCCCCGCCCTGTTCTGCCTGGATGCGCCCCTGGGCTGGCCGGCCGCACTCGGCCGCAGCCTGGCTCCGCACGCGGCCGGCGAGGTGCTGGCGGAGGCCGAACCGAACCGCCTGTTCCGTCGCGCCACGGACGAGTTCGTGCGCCGGCGACTCGGCAAGCAGCCCCTGGAGGTGGGCGCCGACCGCATCGCCCGGACGGCCGCGGCGGCCCTCGGCGTGCTGGCGGAGCTGCGTGCGCTCCGCGCCGAAGCCATCCCGCTGGCCTGGTCGCCGGCGCTCGCCGCCAGCGCCGTCATCGAGGTGTATCCCGCGGCCGTACTCCTGGCCCGGCGGCTCCCGGCCAGCCGTTACAAGCCTGCGGCCGCGCGGGGGCTGCGGGCTGAGATCCTGGGAGGGCTCGCGGCGGAACTCGAGCCGGGCGGGCACCGCGAGCTTCTGCTGGACAAGGCGGACGTGCTCGACGCGGCGCTCGCGGCGCTGGCCGGCGTCGATTTCCTGGCCGGGCATTGCCCGTCCCCACCCGATCGGCGTCTGGCCGAGCGGGAGGGCTGGATCTGGATACGGGAGCCGGCTCCGTGAGCTTCCGCGATCATTTCTCCGGCGTGTCCGGCGAGTATTCCCGCTACCGCCCCCGCTACCCGGAAGCACTGTTCGACTGGCTGGCCGCCGCCGCTCCCGGCCTCCACCTGGCCTGGGACTGCGCCACCGGCAGCGGCCAGGCGGCCGCAGGCCTCGCGGGGCGATTCCGCCGGGTGGAGGCGACGGATGCGAGCGAGGCGCAGATCGGCCGGGCGCCGGCGCTGGCGGGCGTGCGCTTCCGGGTGGCGCCGGCCGAGGACTCCGGACTGCCGGCGGCCTCGGTGGACCTTGTCGCAGTGGCCCAGGCGCTGCACTGGTTCGACGCGGAGCGCTTCTGCGCCGAAGCGGGCAGGGTACTCGTCGACGGCGGCGTGATGGCGGCCTGGTGCTATGAGCTGTGCAGCGTCGAACCCGCGGTCGATGCGCTGGTGCTCGAACTGTACGAGGGTCCGCTCGGCCCCTGGTGGCCGCCGGAGCGGCGGCACATCGAGGCCGGCTATGGCACCATCCCGTTGCCGTGGCCGGAACTGGAGACACCGGAGTTCCACATGGAGGCGAACTGGGAAGCCGGGCACATGCTGGGTTACCTGTCCACGTGGTCCGCACTCGGGCGCTGTCGCGAGGCGACGGGCACCGATCCGCTGGCGGCGGTCGCCGG